>DATJQH010000058.1:0-20774 GCA_035505955.1 Rhodocyclaceae bacterium | reverse complement strand
CCGCCGCTGAATCCGATCGAAATGGGCATGCCGTCCGGCGAAGCCGTCGCCCAACGCGTGCGCGACAACCCGGCCTACGAGCCGCTGTTCGAGGACGCCTTCGGTCCTGGCACGGTGATCACCTTCGATCGCATCGCCCAGGCCATCGCCGCCTACGAGCGAACCCTGATCACGCCGGACGCACCTTACGACCGGTTCGTGCGCGGCGACCGCACAGCGCTGACGCCGGCGCAGTTGCGGGGCATGGCGCTGTTCCAGACCCTGGGCTGCATAAGCTGCCATTCGGGCGCCAACTTCAGCGGCGCGAGCTTCGTGAATCTCAAGGACGGCGACCCGCCGGCGCAGGTCGCCATCGACAACGGCCACTTGCGCATGTTCCCCGGCAACGACACGTCCTATGTGAAGAAGTACAACCTGATCGCCGACATCGGCGCCGGTGGGGCCGACGCCGACCGCGGCGTCTGGCGCATTCCGTCGCTGCGCAACGTGGCGCTGACCGGTCCTTACTTCCACAACGGCTCGGTCGACAATCTCGAGGAAGTGGTGCGCATCATGGCCACGTCGCAGCTGGGCGCCACCATCGACGGCGACCCGCAACAGCGGCGCATCGTGTTCTGGTCACCGAACGAACACAGCGTCAGCAAGGTCGACCGGCCGGTGCTCAACGACGGCGATGTCAAGGACCTGGTCGCCTTCCTCAAGTCGCTGACCGGCGACGAACTGGTCAAGCGGATGGCGACGCGCTAGGCTGGCGCCCACTCTCGGCCCGCGTCACGGCGGGCCGAACAGCAAACACAAGGGAGCCATCATGACCAAATCGCTTTGGGCCGTACTGGCCATTTGCCTGCTGCCTTCCTTGGCGTGGGCCGGGGAACCGATCGCAAACCCTGAAAGCCTCGAAGGCGAAATCACGGCTTGCCTACAGAAGCTTACAAAAACTTCCCACTGCACCGAGGATGTCCTGGCGCCGCACATCGTTCCGGGAAGCGAGCAACTCAGGGCGGTGGCAAGGCAGATCGATGAGTTGTTGCCGAAATGGCTCGGCCAGGAAAGAATCTTCGCCGTGCATCCCATTGCCGCAAGGAAGACCGGTGATATCTTCCAGGCCAGAACCTATCTGCTCGAAGACTCGTCGGGCAGCCTGATGCTGTTCAAGTACTCGGTCCTGAAGCGATTGGGTCAGTGGTACGTGTTCTCCTTCAATATGAACAGCAAGTCGGAGGAAATCGTCGCGGTCTTGAAAGACCGGGAATGACGCCCCAAGCGGATCGTCAATGCACGTCCAGTCACGGCAACATGCTCCGCACGCTCTACGGCCTGATCCTATGCATTGGGACCGGGGCCTCCTTCATGTTTGTGCTGCCTCTTGTTGCTGTTGTAACAGCGGGCCAAGTGCAGCAGAACCTGGGCTTGGTGCTCTGGTGCATCGCCGCATCGTTGGTCGGCATTTCCTTTCTGAACGCATCGATCTTCTTCATGCGACTGAAACGTGCAAGTCCAGGCAGATACCTCAATGCAACCAGTGGCATGGGGTTCCTCGATTACGTTGGCCACTCAGGTCGCAAACTGTTGTCCACCCTTCACGCGCAAATAGCCCTCATCGCCGCCGATCAAGGCCCAGCACTCCCCGTTGGCATTCGTGTGCATGCCAGGATTTCGCGCTACGTGAACCTGATTGCGTTCTGGTACGCAATTGCCGGTGTGATATTCATTGAGGGCATCATCGTCCTGGCCTTCCTGTTCGACTGAAAGCACCTGAGCCGATGAGCGCCTGTCTGCCCTGTCATCCGTCCAAGACCGGTATTCCCTCAATTGCCCCCATTGGCTCAAAACCACGATCCAGCGGGCCTAACGCATGGAGGTCCGATGGTTTCACGATGGAGCACATTAGCGATCGTTGCAATTCTGGTTTCGGCCTGCGCCAATACGCATCTGTCGGAGGTCTCCATGTCACAGAAACACTTTGCAATCCCAAAAGGAAAGATCCGAGTTCTGGTCTCGTGGAATTCTGGTGGTATGGCGACTGATCGAGTAATGGTCGAAGGGAAGAAGATCGGCTATATGTACCGCGAAGTCCCTATCCGCCCCGAGGATTCCGGGTGGCGCTTCTTCGCTGGCGATGAAGACCAAGCCTACATTGACGACCTGAGTCATACGGGAGTCTACGCGGTCAACACTATCGCCAACTATGACCCAGACATTGTTCCGTACCTGGATACCCCTGCACCGTGTGCTTATGAGAAGATCGATGGCACAAACAGGTATCGCAAGGTTGAGCAATGATGGCCCACCCTTCCAACACTGCGGCCAAGAGGACCGCCGAGTAGTTGGCTAGCTGCCTTAGAGACTCCCGTGAGCGGACCAAGCCGCCAGCCAGGACAGCAGCTTCGGGGCCTCGACTAGCTGGATGAGTTGGCCGCGGTCGGGGAAGGACGGCTGACAACGATGACGCCGGCCACGACGAGGCCGGCGCCGAGCAACTGCCACGCCGAGATGGCTTCGTCGAGCCACCACCAGCCGAGGAAGATCGTGATCAGCGGGCCGACGGTGCCGATCAGCGCCGAGCGGCCGCTGCCGATGCGGCGCATCGACGCCGCTTGTGCGAACACCGGCAGGACCGTTGAGAGAACCGCCATCGCCAGCGCGTAGCCGTAGATCGGCAGCGGCTGGTCAAGCGACGACAACGGTTCGGTAACCAGGAAGTGTGCGAGCGTCGCCGCGGTAGACACCAGCATCGCCAGCGCCGTGAAGCGCGCGACGCCGACCTTCGCCAGCATCGGCCCACTGCCGGTGAGGTAGAAGGCGTAGGAGAGCGAAGAGCCGAACACGAAGCCTCCGCCGAGCCAGACAGCGGAGGCCGTCGCGGAAAGGTTGAGGTCGTGGGCGAATGCGGCCGCGATGCCGACGTAGCACAATGTCACGGCAATCCACTCGCGACGGCCGATGCGGTGCCCGTAGAACAGCGATCCCAGCAGCAGCGTCAACGTCGGATAGGTAAACAGGATCAGCCGTTCGAGGCCGGCCGTAATGTATTGCAGGCCGAGGAAATCGAGGATGCTGGCGCCGTAGTAGCCCAGCAGGCCGAGGACGAGAACCGCGGCCCAGTCGCGGCCCGCGAGTGGCGGCGCGTTGCGCGAGGCGCGCAGCCCGACCCACAGGAAGGCCGGCAGCGAGAAGATCATGCGCAGCGCCAGGAGCGTCACCGCGCCGACCGGCGCCGATGCGTACGCGAGCTTGATGAAGATCGCCTTGGCGGAGAAGCCGAGCGCCGCGACGATGGCGAGCCAGAAGCCGGAGTTCAGCGTGATCTTCCGCCGAGGATCGAACCCAGCACGCCGCGGATGATCTCGCGGCCGACCTGCGAGCCGATGGCGCGCGCCGCGCTCTTCGCGGCCATCTCGACCACGCCGGCATTGTGGCCGCCGCGCGGGCCGGTGCTGCCGACCAGAATGCCGCCGATGGCGCTGCCGAGCCCGCCCAGCACGCCGCCCGATTCGGCGGGCGCCTGCTGCGGCTCCCCTGACGGCGTACCGCCGGGACTGACTTTCGCAGCACCGCCCTTGAGCTTCTCGTAGGCCGATTCGCGGTCGACGACCTGTTCGTAATGGCCGTAAAGCACCGAGTTCTTGATGATCGCGGCGCGCTCGTCGGCCGTCAGCGGCCCGATGCGCGAGGATGGCGGCAGCACGAAGGCGCGCTCGACGACCTGCGGGCTGCCCTTTTCGTCGAGGAAGGAGACCAGTGCCTCGCCGACGCCGAGCTCGGTGATCGCCTGCTCGGCGCTGAACTTCGGATTGGCGCGCAAGGTTTGCGCTGCCGTCTGCACGGCCTTCTGGTCGCGCGGCGTGAAGGCGCGCAAGGCGTGCTGGACGCGGTTGCCGAGCTGGCCGAGCACCTTGTCGGGCACGTCGAGCGGGTTCTGGGTCACGAAGTAGATGCCGACGCCCTTCGAGCGCACCAGGCGCACGA
This sequence comes from Rhodocyclaceae bacterium, assembly GCA_035505955.1. Lineage (GTDB taxonomy): Bacteria > Pseudomonadota > Gammaproteobacteria > Burkholderiales > Rhodocyclaceae > Fen-999. The sequence continues at coordinate 16,805 of DATJQH010000058.1, read as the reverse complement.
CCTGCTCGATCTTGTCCAGCAGCGCCGGCGGCGCCTCGTCGAACAGCAGGTGCGCCTCGTCGAAGAAGAAGACGAGCTTCGGCTTGTCGAGGTCGCCGGCCTCCGGCAGGCGCTCGAAGAGTTCCGCCATGAGCCAGAGCAGGAAGGTCGAATAGGTTTGCGGCGAACTCATCAGCTTTTCGGCGGCGAGGATGTTCACCACACCACGCCCGCCGTCGGTTTGCATCAGGTCGCTGATGTCGAGCATCGGCTCGCCGAAGAACTTGTCGGCGCCCTGCTGTTCGAGCGTCAGCAGGCCGCGCTGGATCGCGCCAATCGAGGCAGTCGAAATATTGCCGTATTCCGTGGTGAACTGCTTGGCGTTGTCGCCGACGTCCTGCACCATCGCCCGCAGGTCCTTGAGGTCGAGCAAAAGGAGGCCCTGGTCGTCGGCGATCTTGAAGACCAGTTGCAGCACGCCCTCCTGGACGTCGTTGAGCGCGAGCAGGCGCGACAGCAGCAACGGCCCCATGTCCGAGATCGTCGCGCGCACCGGATGGCCCGCTTCGCCGAAGACGTCCCAGAACACCACGGGGCACGCGGCGGGCGACCAGTCGGCGATCTTCAACTGCGCGAGGCGCGCGGCCAGCTTGTCGGACTTGACGCCTGCCGCGCCCAGCCCGGCCAGGTCGCCCTTGACGTCGGCCATGAACACGGGCACGCCGATGGAGGAGAACTGTTCGGCCATGCGCTGCAGCGTCACGGTCTTGCCGGTGCCGGTGGCGCCGGTGATCAGGCCATGACGATTGGCGAGTGCGGGCAGCAGGCAGATTTCGGTGTCGCCGGCTTTGGCGACGGGCAGCGGATGGCTCATGGCGCGTACTTCCCGGGTGCTAAAATTCGCCCATTTTACGCGGCAATAAAGGAAATCATCATGGCCGGCCACTCCAAATGGGCCAACATTCAGCACCGCAAGGGGCGCCAGGACGAGAAACGCGGCGCCGCATTCTCGCGCGTCGCCAAGGAAATCACCGTCGCGGCCAAGATGGGCGGCGGCGACGCGGCCTTCAACCCGCGCCTGCGGCTTGCCGTCGAAAAAGCGAAGGCCGTCAACATGCCGAAGGACAAGATCGAGAACGCCATCAAGAAGGGCACGGGCGAACTCGAGGGCGTGAGTTACGAGGAGCTGCGCTACGAGGGCTACGGCATCGGCGGCGCGGCGGTGATGGTCGACTGCCTCACCGACAACAAGACGCGCACGGTCGCGGAAGTGCGCCACGCCTTCGCCAAGAACGGCGGCAACCTCGGCACCGATGGTTCCGTCGCCTTCATGTTCAAGCACTGCGGCCAGCTCGTCTTCGCACCGGGCACGTCGGAGGACAAGGTGATGGATGCGGCGATCGAGGCAGGTGCCGAGGACGTCGCCACCGACGCCGACGGCTCCATCGAAGTGCTGACCGGCCCCGGCGAATTCCTTGCCGTCAAGGACGCGCTGGAGAAGGCAGGCCTCACGGCCGAGTTCGCCGAAGTGACGATGAAGCCGCAGAGCGAGACCGAACTCGCCGGCGACGACGCGTTGAGAATGCAGAAGCTGCTCGACGCGCTCGAAGGGCTGGACGATGTGCAGAACGTCTACACGACGGCGGTGCTGGACGAGTAGGTGCGCATCCTCGGCATCGACCCGGGTTTGCGCATCACCGGTTTCGGGGTGATCGACAAGGTCGGCCAGAAGCTCGCCTACGTCACCAGCGGCTGCGTGAAGACCAACGAGGCCGAGGGCCTGCCCGAGCGCATCAAGACGCTTCTTGACGGCATCGGCGAAGTGATTGCGCAGCACCGGCCCGATGAGGCCGCAGTGGAGAAGGTGTTCGTGAACGTCAATCCGCAGTCGACGCTGTTGCTCGGCCAGGCGCGCGGCGCGGCGATTTCGGCGCTGGTGGGCGCGGCGCTGCCGGTCTCTGAATACACCGCATTGCAGGTCAAGCAGGCGGTGGTGGGCCACGGCAAGGCCGCGAAGGAACAGGTGCAGCAGATGGTCATGCGCCTGCTGCAGCTGCCCGGCACCCCGAGCGCCGACGCGGCCGACGCGCTGGCCTGCGCCATCTGCCACGCCCACGGCGGCCAGGGATTGGGTAGCATCGCCACGCGCGGCTACCGGGTGCGGAAAGGAAGATTGGTGTGATTGGACGAATCTCCGGAACACTTGTCGAAAAGAACCCGCCGCAGATCACCGTCGACGTCGGCGGTGTCGGCTACGAACTCGAAGTGCCGATGAGCACCTTCTACAACCTGCCTGCGACCGGCGAGAAGGTGTCGCTGATCACGCATCTGGTCGTGCGCGAGGACGCGCACATTCTTTACGGCTTCGGCGCCGAGGACGAGCGCGCCGCCTTCCGGCAGCTCATCAAGATCTCCGGCATCGGCGCACGCACGGCGCTGGCCGTGCTCTCCGGACTTTCCGTCCATGAGCTCGCGCAGGCCGTGACGCTGCAGGAATCCGGCCGGCTGGTGAAGATTCCCGGCATCGGCAGGAAGACCGCCGAGCGCCTGCTGCTCGAACTGAAGGACAAGCTGAAGGGCGCCGGCCTCGCCACGAAAGTCAGCCCCGGTGGTACGCCGCAGGACGCCGCTTCCGACATCCTCAACGCGCTGCTGGCGCTCGGTTACAACGAGCGCGAAGCGCTGGGCGCCATGAAGGTGCTGCCGCCCGGCGTCGCAGTCTCGGAGGGCATCCGCCAGGCGCTGAAGTCGCTCTCCAAGGGCTGAGGCGCCGATGGGAGCGCTGACGCGCCTGCGCGTTTCCGCCGGCCTCTTCAGGTTCGGCATCAACCTCTGGCCGCCCTTCCTCGGCGCCGGCATCCACGTCATCGAGTTGTCGCCGGACTTCCGGAGCGCCACGGTGCGCCTGCGCCACGGACTCCTCAACCGCAACTACTTCGGCACCCATTACGGCGGTTCGCTGTTCTCGATGACCGACCCGTTCTACGCCATCCTCCTCCTGCACAACCTGCCGCGCGGCTACGTCGTATGGGACAAGTCCTCCAGCATCGATTTCAAGGTGCCCGGTCGCGGCGACGTGTTCGCGCGCTTCCGATTGACGGACGAACAGATTGGCGACGTCTTGGCGCAGACCGCGTCCGGCGACAAATACGAGCCGACCTGGAGCGTCGACATCGTCGATGGCGACGACCAGGTCGTCGCCACGGTCGCCAAGACCCTCTACATCCGCCGCCGCCGCGAGTCGGATAGACTGGCAAGTTGATGAGCATCCAGACCGACCAGTTCAATGACCGCCTGATCGCCGGCACCTCGGCCTCGCCGCAGGAGGATGCGCTGGAGCGCGCGCTGCGGCCGAAGAAGCTCGCCGACTATGTGGGCCAGCAGAAGATCCGCGGCCAGTTTGAAATCTTCATCGAGGCAGCCAAGCGGCGCGCGGAAGCGCTCGACCACGTGCTGCTGTTCGGCCCGCCCGGACTCGGCAAGACCACGCTGGCGCACATCGTCGCCCACGAGATGGGCGTCAATCTGCGCCAGACCTCCGGCCCGGTGCTGGAGCGCGCGGGCGACCTCGCCGCCATCCTCACCAACCTCGAACCGCACGACGTGCTGTTCATCGACGAAATCCATCGCCTCTCGCCCGTGGTAGAGGAAATCCTCTACCCGGCGCTCGAGGATTTCCAGATCGACATCATGATCGGCGAAGGCCCGGCGGCGCGTTCGGTCAAGCTCGACCTGCCGCCTTTCACGCTGGTCGGCGCCACGACCCGCGCCGGCATGCTCACGAACCCGCTGCGCGACCGCTTCGGCATCGTCGCCCGGCTGGAGTTTTACACACCCGACGAGCTGACGCAGATCATCCACCGTTCGGCGCAACTCCTCGGTTGCGGCATCGTCGGCGAAGGCGCGACCGAGATCGCGCGCCGCTCGCGCGGCACGCCACGCATCGCCAACCGCTTGCTGCGCCGCGTGCGCGACTACGCGGAAGTGAAAGCGCAGGGCGAGATCACGCGCGACGTCGCCGACGCCGCGCTGTCGATGCTCGACGTCGACCACCTCGGCCTCGACGTCATGGACAGAAAGCTCATGCTGGCCGTGCTGGAGAAGTTCGGCGGCGGCCCGGTCGGCGTGGACAACCTGGCGGCGGCCATCGGCGAGGCGCGCGACACCATCGAGGACGTGCTGGAACCCTTCCTGATCCAGCAGGGCTATCTGCAGCGCACACCGCGCGGGCGCATCGCCACCGCGGCGATCTGGCGGCACTTTGGCCTCGCGCAGCCCAAGTCGAGCGGCGAGCTCTGGAACGAATGAGCAAGAACTTTTCCTGGCCCGTGCGGGTCTATTTCGAGGATACCGACGTCGGCGGCGTGGTCTACTATGCCAACTACCTCAGGTATCTAGAGCGAGCGCGCACCGAATGGCTGCGCGCCATGGGCTTCGACCAGGGGAGGCTGATGCAGGAAACGGGGCTGGGCTTCGCGGTGCGCAACATCCAGGCGGACTACCTGAAACCGGCCCGGCTGGACGACGCGCTGGAAGTCGTCAGCCGCGTCGCGTCGCACGGGCGCGTGCAGGTCGTTTTCGACCAGCGCATCATGCGCGGCGGTGAGGAGTTGCTGACCGCCAGCGTGCGCATTGCCTGCATGCATCTCGCACGCGGCAAGCCGGCCGCCATGCCGCAGGACATTTACGAACAATTCGAACGACTGACATGAACATCACCCAAGACCTATCCATCGTCGAACTCATCGTCAACGCGAGCCTCGTCGTCAAGCTCGTCATGGCGCTCCTGGCCTGCGTTTCGGTCATGTCGTGGTACTGGATCTTCCGCAAGTGGTTCGCCATCCGCGATGCGCGCATCAGGACCGAACGGTTCGAGCGCGACTTCTGGAGCGGCGGCGACCTCGGCCAGCTCTACCAGAGCGCGGTCAACGATCGCCACCACTCCGGTGCGCTGGAGCGCGTCTTCGAGGCCGGCTTCCGGGAATTCACCAAGCTGCGCGGGCAGAAGACGCTCGACCCGGCCACGGTCATCGACGGCGTGCGCCGCGGCATGCGCGCCACCTACCAGCGCGAAATCGACGACCTCGAATCGCACCTCGCCTTCCTCGCCTCGGTCGGTTCCGTTTCGCCTTACGTCGGCCTGTTCGGCACGGTCTGGGGCATCATGCACGCCTTCCGCGGCCTCGCCAACGTCAGTTCGGCCACGCTCGCCGCGGTTGCGCCCGGCATCGCCGAGGCGCTGGTCGCGACCGCCATCGGCCTGTTCGCCGCCATTCCCGCCGTCGTCGCCTATAACCGTTTCGCGCACGACGTCGACCGCCTGGCCGTGCGTTTCGAGAGCTTCATCGAGGAGTTCTCGAACATTCTCCAGCGGCAGATCAAGTAATGCGCCAGCGCCGCCTGATGAACCAGATCAACGTCGTGCCGTATATCGACGTGATGCTGGTATTGCTGGTGATTTTCATGGTCACGGCGCCGATGATCCAGACCGGCAACATCGACCTGCCCAGCGTCGGCAAGAGCAGCGAGCCGCCCGTGGCGCCGCTCGAAGTCATCGTGCGCGCGGACCACAGCCTCAGCCTGCGCGACCGCAGCAAGGGCGACCACGAGGAACAGATCGATCGTTCCCAGCTGGCATCGATGATCAAGGCCGCGCAGACGAAGAATCCGAAACAGCCGGTCCTGATCGCCGGCGACCGCAGCGTCCGCTACGAGGAGGTCCTCAACATCATGGATCTGTTGCAGCGGCAGAACGTGGCCAGGATCGGCCTCCTCGTGCAGCCGGGCAAATGACCGAAGCGCCTCCCGGCCGCGTCAAGCCGCCAGGCAAGCGCGCCTCCATCGTGCTGGCGGTGCTGATGCACGTCCTGCTGGCCGCACTGCTGATCTACGGCATCCGCTGGCAGACCAAGGTGCAGAACGTCGTCGAGGTCGACCTGGTGCGGCAGGCGCCCGAGGCCGCGCCGCCCCCGCCGCCGCAACCCGAGGTGCAGCCCGAACCCAAACCCGCGCCAAAGCCCGAACCGAAACCGGAACCGAAGGCCGAACCGAAGCCGCCGCCGAAGCCCGACATCGCCATCAAGGAGAAGCCCAAAGCCAAGGAGCCGCCGAAGCCGAAGTTCGATCCGTTCCGCGACCAGCTGGCCCAGGAGGAAAAGCAGCGGAAGGAAGAGGCGTTCAAGAACATGCTCGCCGACGAGCAGCGCCAGGAGAGGCAGAAGCGCGATGCGCAGCAGGCAGCGCAGGCGTCGGCTGCGCGCGACAAGGCGCTCGCAAGCTACACGGACAGGATTCGCGCCAAGATCAAAGGCAACATCGTCATGCCGCCCGATCTGCGCGGCAATCCGTCGGCGGTCTTCGACGTCGTGCAACTACCGGGCGGCGAGGTCATCACGGCCCGCCTGGCAAAGTCGAGCGGCAACGCAGCCTATGACGACGCCGTGGAACGCGCGATCCGCAAGGCCAGCCCGCTGCCTCGCCCGGATGATCCGGGCCTGTTCCAGCGCAATCTGCGCCTGACGTTCTGCCCGGTCGAAGGCAGCAATTGCATCTGACGCATGCCATGACATTGTCTCCGCGACACGACGCCCGACCGGCGCCGCCGCTCCACCGGGTATAATTTGCTGATGAATTTGCGCCCTCTCCTTCTTGCCGCCGCGTTCGCGGCGGTTCCGCTTTCTGGTCTCGCCCAGTTGTCGATCGAGATCACGGGCGCCGGCGCCAACCGGATTCCGGTGGCGATTGCCGATTTCGGCGGTGATCCGACCGCCGGCAATGCCGTCACTTCAATCGTCCGCGCCGACCTCGAACGCAGCGGCCTGTTCCGGCTTGTCGACGCTTCCGGCCTGCCGGCCAGCGATACCGCCCTGCCGCCCTATGCGGACTGGAAGGCGCGCGGCGCCGATGCGCTCGCCGTGGGCAGCGTGAACGGCGCCGGCACCCGCTTCGAGACACGCTACCGCCTCTACGACATCCAGAAGCAGACGCAACTCGCCGGCCAGGCGTGGGCCCATGCAGCGAGCCAGACCCGGCTGGCCGCGCACCGCGTCAGCGACAGCATCTACCTGAAGCTCACCGGCGAGCCGGGCATCTTCTCGACGCGCATCGCCTACGTCGTCAAGTCGACCGGCCGTTACGAACTGCAGATCGCCGACGCCGACGGCGCCAACGCGCAGGCGGCCCTGGTTTCGCGCGAACCGATCATTTCGCCCACATGGTCGCCGGACGGCAGCAAGCTCGCCTACGTGTCCTTCGAAGCGAAGAAGCCTATCGTCTATGTGCATGACCTGACCGCGGGACGACGTACCGTCATCGCGAACTTCAAGGGCTCGAACTCGGCGCCGGCCTGGTCGCCCGACGGCCGCCGGCTTGCGCTCGTGCTCACCAAGGACGGCAATTCGCAGATCTACACCATCAATGCCGACGGCAGCGGGCTGTCGCGCCTGACCACGTCGCTCGACATCGACACGGAGCCGGCCTACTCGCCCGACGGCCGCTGGGTCTACTTCACATCCGACCGCGGCGGCAGCCCGCAGATCTTCCGCGTCAGCGCCAACGGCGGCAGCGCCGAGCGCATCACCTTCTCCGGCAATTACAACGTCACGCCACGTCCTTCGCCCGACGGCAAGAGCCTGGCCTACATTTCACGCACCGACGGTCGCTTCCAACTGACCGTCATGGACCTCGCCTCCGGGCAGACCCAGGTGCTCACGGATTCGACCAAGGACGAGTCGCCTACCTTCGCGCCCAACAACCGCATGATTCTCTATGCCACCGAGATCGGCGGTCGCGGCGTGCTGGCGGCGGTCTCCGCCGATGGTCGAGTAAAGCAGAAGCTCTCAGTCCAGGCCGCCGACGTACGCGAACCTTCCTGGGGGCCTTTCGTCAAATAGTCATTTCACGTACATAACGGAGAACAATCATGCGCTCACACGTAGCTCTCGCCACCGCCCTTACCGCCGCCCTGCTGCTGGCCGCCTGCAGCAGCCAGCCGCCCGCTCCGGAACAGAATCCGGCCGGCGTGTCCGAAGGCAAGTCGACCACCGTCGCGCCGGTCGTGGCGCCGGTCACCACCGAAAATGCCGACGCCGCCGCGCTGGCCGCACTCAAGGATCCCAACAGCGCGGTCTACAAGCGCAGCGTGTTCTTCGACTTCGACCAGTATGTGATCAAGGACGAGTTCAAGCCGCTGGTCGATGCGCATGCCAAGTTCCTCGTCAAGTATCCGAAGCTCAAGATGCTGATCCAGGGCAACGCCGACGAGCGCGGCAGCCGCGAGTACAACCTGGCCCTGGGCCAGAAGCGCGCCGAGGCAATCCGCAAGGCGCTGGTGCTGCTGGGCGCCAACGAGAAGCAGGTCGAGGCCGTCAGCCTGGGCAAGGAGAAGCCGCGCTGCACCGAGTCGACCGAGAGCTGCTGGGCGCAGAACCGCCGCGGCGACATGCTCTATAGCGGCGAGTTCTAAGACGTCATGAAACGGTCGGCAGTCGTACTCCTGGCCGTTCTGGCACTGCCGGCCCAGTTCGCGCGGGCCGGCATCTTCGACGACAAGGAGGCCCGCGCCAGCATCGACAAGCTGCGGGCCGACGTCGACTCGGTCGGCGCCCGCGTCGACCGGCTGGCGCAGAACCAGATCGACTTCGCCAACCAGATGGAGATGCTGAAGGGCGACCTGGCGCGCCTGCGCGGCCAGGTGGAGGTGCTGACGAACGACCTCGACACCGCGCAGAAGCGCCAGCGCGACTTCTACATCGATCTCGACAGCCGGTTGCGCAAGCTGGAGACCGCTGCCACGGCAGCGCCGGCAGCCGACGCCAAACCGGCCGCCGACGCCGCGCCGAAGGTCGATCCGGTGCAGGAACAGCGGCAGTACGAATCTGCGCTCGGCCTGTTCAAGGCAGCCAAGTACCGCGACGCCGGCGTTGCCTTTGCCGCCTTCATCAAGATGTACCCGTCGAGTTCCCTGCTGCCCAACGCCCACTACTGGATGGCTTCGAGCTACTACCAGATGAAGGAATACGACCGGGCAGCAGACGGATTTGGCAAGGTCGCGACGACTTGGCCCAACGACGCGAAGGCACCGGACGCGCTGCTCGCAAAGAGCAACGCGCTCACCGAAGCCGGCGACGCCAAGGGCTCGAAGAAGACACTCGAGGCCCTGCTGGCGCAGTATCCCGGCTCGCCGGCCGCCCAGGCTGCCAAGCAGCGACTGAAGAAGAAGTGAACGCACCCCATGCCCCGGCTCCCGACCCGGGGGCCGGGGAGTCCGTGCGCCGCGACGCCAAACTGCGCGTCAGCGAGATCTTCCACTCGATCCAGGGCGAATCGACCCGCGCTGGCCTGCCGACCACGTTCGTGCGCCTCACGGGCTGCCCGCTGCGTTGCGTCTGGTGCGACACGGAATACGCCTTCACCGGCGGCGAAGCGATGACGCTCGCCGACGTGATGGCGCGCGTCGAGGCATTCGGGTGCACCACGGTTTGCGTCACTGGCGGTGAACCGCTGGCGCAGAAGGTCTGCTTCCCGCTGCTGACGGCCCTGTGCGACGCGGGTTGTTCGGTGTCGCTGGAGACGAGCGGCGCACTCGACATCGCCGAGGTCGACGAGCGCGTCTCCTGCATCATGGACCTCAAGGCACCCGACTCGGGCGAGGCCGACAGGAACCTCTGGGCCAACCTCGACCACCTGACCCGCAGCGACGAACTGAAGGTGGTCCTCGCCAGCGAAGCCGACTACGTGTGGGCAAAGTCAGCCGTCGTGGAACGCCGTCTGACCGAACGCTGCCCGGTACTGTTTTCTCCGGTACCGGGCCTGCTCGACCCCGCGCAACTCGCCGACTGGATCCTGCGCGACGGCCTGACCGTGCGCCTGCAACTGCAGCTGCACAAGATCATCTGGCCCGGCCAGCGCGGGCGCTAGCACCCTTCCGGCATGCCGTGCTGCAGCGTGGCCGCGTCACAGAGTCGGCGCTGCCGGCGCGGCCATGGCGGCCACGTCGGCGCGATGGTCCTTGGCAACGAAGAGATACATCGCCGGCACGACGAACAAGGTGAACAAGGTGCCGATCGAAAGCCCGGTAAAGATGACAAGACCCATTGCATGCCGGCCCGCGGCACCGGCACCCGACGCGATGACCAATGGCAGCACACCAAGGACCATCGCCGCAGTCGTCATCAGGATCGGCCGCAGGCGGACGCCTGCGGCTTCCTCGATCGCCTGGCGCTTGCTGCGCCCCTCGCGCTGCAACTCGTTGGCGAACTGGACGATCAGGATGCCATGCTTGCTGATGAGGCCCATCAGGGTCACGAGCCCCACCTCCGTATAGATGTTGAGCGAAGCGAAGCCGAGCGTGATGAAGACCAGGGCGCCAAACAGCGCCAGGGGCACCGTTATCAAAATCACGACGGGATCGCGGAAGCTCTCGAAGAGCGCCGCCAGCGTCAGGAAGACGATGATGACGGCAAATAGCAGCGTGACCGCGAAGCCGCCCGACTCCTGGATGAATTGGCGCGACTGCCCGGCGTAATCGACGCTGTACCCCGATGGCGCAACCTCTGCGGTTGCCTGCTTCAGGAAGGCCAGGATGTCGCCTTGCGACATGCCGCTGACGCCGCTGATGGTGGCCGAGTTGAGCTGCTGGAAGCGGCTGATTGATTCCGGCACGATCGAGTACTTGATGCTGGCCACGGTGCTGGCCGGAATGACGGCGCCGCCGGGGGTGTGAATGTAGTAATCCAGCACCTGCTCGGGGTTGAGCCGGTCGACCTGGAGCACTTGCGGAATCACCTTGTACGACCGCCCGGCGATCGAGAAGTAGTTAACGTAGCCGCCGCCGAGCGCCGCGCCGAGCGCCGCGCCGACGTCCTGCTGGGTCAGGCCGAGCGCCGCGACCTTGTCGCGATCGACGACGACGGTGGCCTGCGGCTTGTCGAGCTTCAGGTCGACGTCCGAGAAGTAGAAGGCGTGGGCCTCGTTGGCCTTGGCGAGCACCTTCTGGGCAACTTCGTAGAGATTCTGGAAGGGCTCGGTGGTCGTGATCACGAACTGCACCGGCAAGCCCTGCGCGCCAGGCAACGGCGGAAACTGGAAGGCGCCGATCTGGGCGCCGGCAATGGCGTTCCATTTCGTCTGCAGGTCGAGTTGCAATTGGTGGGCGTTGCGGTCGCGCTCGGACCACGGCTTGAACAGCACGCCGCCGATGCCCTGGTTCAGGGTCGGCACGCCCGTGACCTGGAACATCTGCTTGTACTCGGGCTCGTCGGCAGCGATGGCGTACATCTGTTCGGCAAACATTTCCATCTGCTGCGCCGTTGCGCTCGGCGGGCCCTGGATGTGCCCGAGCACAATGCCCTGATCCTCCTCGGGTGCCAGTTCCGACTTGGCTGTCAGATAGGCGGCGATCAGCGCCAGGAACAGCAGCGCTGCCATGGCTACCAGCACCGGCCAAGTGTCGAGAAGACTGGCCAGCGACCGCTGGTAAGCATGGCGAAGCCGCTCGAAGCTCTGGCCGATGAAATGGGCGAAGCGGCCGCTGTCCTGGTTTGCCCTGAAGGATCGCGAGCACATCATCGGCGACAGCGTCAGCGCAACGATGCCCGATACCGTCACGGCGCCGGCCAGGGAGAACGCGAATTCGGTGAACAACGCACCCGTCAGGCCGCCCTGGAAACCGATCGGCGCATAGACGGCGATCAGGACCGCCGTCATGGCCACGATGGGCGCCGCCAGTTGCCGCGCCGCGACCAGGGCGGCATCGAGCGGCGACTTCTTCTCCTCGTTCATGTGGCGGTCGACGTTCTCGACGACGATGATGGCGTCGTCGACCACGAGTCCGATGGCGAGCACGAGCGCCAGGAGCGACAGCAGGTTGATCGAATAGCCCAGCACCAGCATGACGAAGAACGTGCCGATCAACGACAGGGGTATGGCGATCACCGGTACGATCACGGCACGCACGGTGCCGAGGAAGAGATAGATGACGACGGTGACGATGGCCAGCGTCTCGGCGAGCGTCTTCACGACCTCGACGATCGACGTGTTGATGAACTCCGTCGAGTCGTACACGATCTGGCCCGTGACGCCGGTCGGCAATTGCGCCTGGAGGTCCGGGAACGCCCGGCGCACGCGCGCGGCCACATTCAGGATGTTCGCCTTCGGCGCCACCTTGATGCCGATGAACACCGAGCGCTTGCCGCTGAACGCCACGTTGAGGTCGTAATTCTCGGCGCCCAGGGTGACCTCGGCGACGTCTTCCAGACGCACCAGCGCATCGCCGTTGCGCTTGACCACGAGCTGGCGGAAGTCCTGCACGGTGTGCAAGTCGGTGCCCGCGGTCAGGTCCACGGTGACCATCTGGCCCTTGCTGGTGCCCACCGCGGCGAGGTAGTTGTTGTTGCCCAGGGCGGTGAACACGTCCTGCGCCGTCACGTTGTAGGCGGCAAGCTTGGCAGCATCGAGCCACGCGCGCAGCGCGAATTGGCGCGCGCCGAGGATTTCGGCGGTCTGCACGCCTTCGATGGCGTCGAGCTTCGGCTTCACGATGCGCACCAGGTAGTCGGTAACGTTGTTGGTCGGCAGCACGTCGCTGTAGAAGCCCATGTACATCGCATCCGTCGTCTGGCCGACCTGCACCGTCAGCACAGGTTGCTGGGCCTGCGGCGGCAACTGGTTGCGCACGGAGTTCACCTGCGTGTTGATCTCGGTGAGCGCGCGGCTCGAATCGTAATTGAGGCGCAGGGTCGCGGTGATGGTGGATACGCCCGTCACGCTCGACGAAGACAGGTAGTCGATGCCCTGCGCCTGGGCGATCGCCGCCTCCAGCGGCTGCGTGATGAAGCCGGCCACGGTCGCCGCATCGGCACCGTAGTAGGCCGTCGAGACCGTGACGACCGCGTTCTCCGTATGCGGGTACTGGTTCACCGGCAGGCTGCCCACCGAACGCAGGCCCAGCACGAGGACGAACAGGCTGACCACGACGGCCAGGACCGGGCGATGGATGAAGATGTCGGTGAACTTCATGGCGGCTAGTGTTCCTGCGGCGCCGGGTTGGCATCGTTCGCCGGCGCATGCGCGTTATCGACGCGCAGCAGGACGCCGTTCTTGAGCTTCATTTGGCCGCTCGTGACCACCAGCGCGCCTTCGTCCAGCCCTTTCACGATCGCCACCTGGTCGCCGCGCGTCGCCCCCGTCGTCACGAATACCTGCTGCGCCTGCAGCAGCGGCTTGCCCTGGTCGTCGCGCCGGGCCTTGTCCTCTTCCCGCGTCGGCGGCACCGCGACGAACACGGTGGCCCCGTAGGGGTTGTAGGTGATGGCGGTCTGCGGCAAGGTCAGATTGCGCTGCTTGGCGCCCGAGTCGACGGCGGCGCGGCCGAACATGCCCGGCAGGAGCAGCTTCTTGTCGTTCTTGATCGTGGCCTCGACCTGGACGTTGCGCGTGCTGGTGTCGACCTTCGGATCGATCGCGGTGATCTTGCCGGTGAAGGTCTGGCCCGCATAGGTGTCGCTCAGCACCGTGACCTTCTGGCCGATCGCCGCCTCGCCGATCTGCTGCTGCGGCAGGTAGAAGTCGATGTAGATCGGGTCTATGGTCTGCAGGGTCACGATCTTGTCGCCCGCGTTGAGGTACTGGCCGGGGTTGACCACCGTGATGCCCAGCCGGCCGGCAAACGGCGCCCGGATGTTCTTCTTGTCGATGATGGCCTGCTGGCCGGCCACCTGCGCCTCCTTGCCGTTGAGGTCGGCGATATCCGTGTCGACCTGGGCTTGTGATATTGCCTCCACCGCCAGTTGTGCCCGATCGCGCGCAAGCGTGGTGCGCGCGAGGTCGGCGGCGGCCTTGAGGACGTCGAGCTGGGCGCGATCGGCATCGGCATTGAGCTGTACCAGCAGCGTGCCGACCCCCACATCGTCGCCGGACTTGAAGTGCAGGCTGCGCACCAGGCCGGCAATTTCCGTCGTCACGTCGACCCCGCGCACAGCGCGCAGGCTGCCGACGCCGGTCAATTGGGGCTGCCACTCCTGCATCTCCGCCTTCATGGCCGTGACCACGGCGGGCGGCTGCGGCTGCTGCGACTCCTTGATGAGCTTCATGATCGCCAGGGCCTTGGCCGCGGCAATCGCTCCCACGAGCACCAGCACTCCGACCACCATGATCACCATGCGCTTGGTCATATCATTCCCCTCGAAATCCAGAGAAGCACGGCGCTAGTCCGAGACGCCCCGCTCCGCGGGCACCTCGGCGACGGGTTCGGTGCGATTCCACCAGCCGCCGCCCAGGGCCTGGAACAGGTCCACCGTGTCGGCGAGCCGGTCGGCCTGCGCCTGCACCAGGTTGATGTGGGCCAGCCGGTACTGGCGCTGGGCGTCGAGCAGCGCCAGATAGCTCACGGCTCCGAGCCGGTACTGGGCCGCCGTCAGGTCCAGCGTCTTCCTTGCAAACACGTCGGTGTCGCTGATGGCGGCCAGCGCGGTGGCGTCGGTATCGAGCGCCCGCAACGCGTCCGCGACGTTGGCGAACGCCAGCAGCACGGTCTGGCGGTATTGGTGCGCCGCCTGGTCGTAGGCCGCGAGCGCCGCGCGTCGCTGCGCCGTCAACTGGCCACCGTGGAAGATCGGCTGCACGATGCCCGCCATGAGGCTCCAAATGGTGTTGTCCGGGCTCCTCAGGGCCGACCAGCTGCCCGCCGATCGGCCCAGTTGCGCCGTCAGCGCCACCTGCGGGTACAGCGCCGCCGTGGCGACACCAATCTGCGCACTGGCCTGATGCAGCGTGGCTTCGGCGGCGAGGATGTCCGGGCGCTGTCGCGCGAGGCTCGACGGCAGCGACAGCGGGAGCTCGTCAGGGAGTGTCAGTTGGTCCAGCGAGAACTCCGGCAGGTCCGGATCGCTGGGTGCGCGCCCGGCCAGGATCGCCAGCTGGTGGCGCGTTTGTGCGCGCGCCTTCTCGAGCGCCGGCAGGGTCGCGCGCGTCGCCGCGACCTGCGTCTGCTGGCTCAGGAGGCCGATGCGCGAAACTGCACCAAGCTCATGTTGCCGCTCGACGACGGCCAGTTCGCCCTCCTCCGCCGCGAGAATCTCGCGGGTCGCATCCAGTTGCGCGCGCAACGAGGCATCCCGGATCGCCGTGGCGACGATGCTCGAGGTCAAGGTCAGGTAGGTGGCCTCGAGTTCGAAACGGGCAAAGTCGACCTGTGATGCGGCGCCTTCGATCCGACGGCGCGCGCCGCCGAACACGTCCAGGTTGTAGCTCGCGTTCAGCGTCGCGTTGATGACCGTGAGTTCCGGGTTGGTGCCGGGCACGCCGACGGTCGCACCCGAGACCCGCTCCCTGGCACCGGCGAGTTGTGCGTCGATACTCGGGAACAACTGGCCCCGCTCGGCCGTGAGGTTCTCGCGCGCCTGGCGCAGCGCCGCCTGCGCCGCGCCCAGCGTCGGACTCTTCGCCAATGCATCGCGGATCAACTCGTCAAGTGCCGGCGAATGGAACAGCGCCCACCACTGGTCGGGAATGTCCTTGCCAGCCTCGAAACGCTGGCTGGCGCCTTCGCGACCCGGTGACGACGCGGTCGCCGCCGGCATCGGCTCGGGCGTGTAGGACGTGTTGGCCGGCGCGTCGGGTCGGCGGAAGTCCGGGCCGACGGCGCAACCCGCAAGCGCCGCGCCCAGCACGGCCAGCGCCAGCCGCCGCGACGTGCGCCGCTTCAAGTGCCTCGCCCCGGCGAACGGCACAGTTGCCCGCCCCGCGGCAGTATCCCCGTGCGCGACATGACATTTTCCTAAAGCGAATGCTTGTTGGAGTGCCGCCGGAGCATTTGGTTCACGACGAGGGGGCCGCGGTTGGTGTCGGCCCGCGCCGAACGGCTGCCCGGCGCCACATCGCGGGCCATTCCCGCGTCATGGCCATGGGCTAGGGCGCGCGGGCTTGCCGCCCGGGCCAAAGTCAGCCCGCGTGGTACGCCGTGCCTCGGCGCGCCACGCGTTCGGAGCGGCCGCGACTACATCCAGCCAACCGCGCGCAGGCGCGTCTCGACGATCGCCGTCAGCAGGTCATGCCCGTGCGGTGTCGGGTGGAAGTTGTCGGCGAACAGGAAGCTCTTCCACCAGTTGGCGGTGCCGTCGCTGGCGGGCGGCGTCGGTGCGGCATGCGCGGTCGCGGCGGCATCGGTGCACTCACGCACGACGCCGGAATCGGACAGCGAGGTTGTACCCGCCGCCGTGCCGTTGGTGTGGATTTCGTCGCAGACGGTCGCCGTTGTATTCGTCAGCCCGTTGGCCGTCGGATTGTTGAGGTCGGCGTTGAAGGCGGTGTAGAAATTCACCACGGCAACGTTGGCGGCATAGGGAACGACGTCTGCATCGAGTTGGTCGTTGTACGCCCCGATCCACGACCGGATCAGCGCCTGCACCTGGTCCGCGTTCGCCTGGCTCGAGGCCGCGGCGATGCTGGCCAATGCGGCTTTCAGTTTCGGCGTCTGGGTGATGTCAAGCGTATTGAGGATCGCAACGCGTGTGGCTCCCTTGGCAAGCGCGTTTGTCACCACGGCGGCCATCAGCTTGTCCGCCAGCGCATTCATGTACAAAGTCCCCAGCGTCGCCGGATCGGGGTTGTTGGCCACGGTGGTCGAGTCCAATAGCGACGCCACCAGCGCCGTGAAGGCGGTGGGATCCGTGGCGAGGACGTACTGGTTCAGGTACGCCGTCACCAGCGCAGCCGTGTCGTTGGCCGACGCCTCGCCGACGAGCAACAGGTCATGTGCGCCAAAGCCGGCGTTGCCGGCATCGACGAGCTGTTTGATCTCGGACGTCTGGACGTTGTCGAGCACACCG
>DATJQH010000057.1:0-27919 GCA_035505955.1 Rhodocyclaceae bacterium | reverse complement strand
CGTCAGTTCCGGCGCGGTGACGAAGTCGCCGCCTTCGTCGCTGGCGCCGAATTTCTGCGCGCCGCCGCCGTAGTAGCCGAGGCCGGGGCAGTGCAGCGCAAGTTCCATGTAGCGCGCGAAGGAAATCCAGCCGCCGGATGCATCGATCTCGGCCGCGATGCGGCGTGACAGTGCGATGCTCGCTTCCCTGGCGGCATCGGCGGGTTGAGGCAGGTTGGTTTCCATCAGGGCCGGGATTGTGCCACGGCCGGCGCTGTGCAGCGCGGCGTGTCAGTAGCCGCTTCTGTCGGGCGTGATCGGCCGCACCGAGCGACCGTAGCGGTACTCGCGCAGCGCGCGCAGCTCGGCAGCACTCATGACGCGCTTGCCTGCCTGCTGGTCCTCCAGCAGCACCTGCATCAGGCGCGCGTATTCGCCTTCCTTGTACCAGCGGCCGCCGAATTTGCGATGCCCGGCGAGGTGTCGAAGCAGGCGGTACGATCCCCATGCCCACAGGACCAGGAACACCCAGCCGATGGTCAGCCAGAGGTCATGCTGGCCGCGCAGTCCAAGCGACTGCCACCACTGTCCAATCAACTGCCCCCAGGCTGCAAACCAGGCACCCATGCATTCGCGAATGATGTCGTTTCAGAGTAGGCGTCCATCATACCTGCCATGGACGAAACTGCAACGACTGAACTGGGCTAACATCCGCTCTGGACGAGCATTTCCATGGTGCTGAAAGGTATATTGCCGTGAGCCTTTCCGATTTCGGGCGCCGCCGTTTCGGCGGCATTGCGCGCCTCTATGGTGCGGCAGTGCTCGAGCGCGCGGCGGCCGCGCACGTCTGCGTCGTCGGCATCGGCGGCGTCGGTTCCTGGGTGGCTGAAGCGCTGGCGCGCAGCGGGGTCGGACGACTGACCCTGATCGACCTCGACCATGTTGCCGAGTCGAACCTCAATCGCCAGATCCACGCCGTCGAGGCAACGCTGGGGCAAGCGAAGGTGCTTGCCATGCAGGCGCGCATCGCGGGCATCAATCCGCAATGTGACGTGACGACGATCGAGGAATTCATTGCACCCGACAATGTCGCGCAGCTGCTGCCCGCCTGCGATTGCGTGGTCGATGCCATCGATCAGGTACGGCCAAAGGCTGCGCTGATCGCGCTTTGTCGCGAGCGCGGCATCGCTGTCGTCGCGACCGGCGCCGCAGGGGGCAAGACGGACCCCGCACAGATCCGCGTGGATGATCTGTCGCGCACGACGCAGGATCCGCTGGCGTCGAAGCTACGGTCGACCTTGCGCCGCGATTACGGTTTTCCGCGCGAAGCGAGGAAGCGCTTTGGCGTCGAATGCGTCTATTCGCTCGAACCCATACGGCGTCCCACGGGGACTGACTCTTGCGATCCGGCGCCGCAAGGCCTTTCATGCGCCGGTTACGGGTCGTCGGCATGCGTCACCGGTGCCTTCGGCCTCGCCGCGGCAAGCCGCGCGCTGGCCCTGTTGGCAGCCGGGTAGCCGGTATACTTGAACCATGAAGGCGACCAGTTCCATTGTCATCCTGGGCGCGGGACCGGCCGGTCTGTCGGCGGCGCTGTGGCTGCGGCACATGACGGTCGATGTTTGCGTGCTGGAGGCGGCCGCGCGCGCCGGCGGCCTGCAGAACCTCAACTTCCTCGGCAACGATTGGGTGCTCGGCCAATCGCGTGAGACGGGACCGGGGCTTGCGCGCAAGTTCGTCGACCATGCCGCGCTGGCCGGCGTGACTGTGCGCACGGGCGCGCTGGCCAAGCGCGTGACCGGGCACGCGGGCGACTTTCGCGTGCAACTCGACGACGGGACGGCCCTTGGCTGCGCCGCACTCGTGATCGCCACGGGCACGCGCTATCGCGCCGAGGAGGTGCTGGCGGAGGTCGACGGCCTGCGCAACATTGCCCCCGGCCGGATCGCCTACGGCCCCTACGCGTTTGCGGACCTCGATGCCCTCGCCGGCCGTCGTATCCTGATCGTGGGCGGCGGCGACAATGCTTTCGAGAACGCGCGATTGCTGACCGCGCGTGCGGCGCAGGTGAGCGTGGTGATGCGTGCCGACCCGCAGGCGCAGCCGGGACTCATCGCTGCGGCAAGCGGTTGCCACGTGCTGCCGCATGCGCGCATTGCGGCCCTGGCCGAACGCACAGGCGGACTCGAGGTAGTCCTCGGAAGCGGGGAGCACATCGTGGTCGATCGCGTCCACGTCCTGGCCGGCTACGAGCCCAACACGGCCTTCATCGGTCAGGTTTTCGCCAGGGAACTGCACGGCGCGCTGCGCTTCGATGCCAAAGGCTACCTGCTCGTCGATGCGGCGGGCCGCACCGGCGCTGCCGGCATCTACGCCGCGGGCGACGTCTGCAATCCGCGCTTCCCGAGCGTCGCCAGCGCGATTGGCCAGGGTGCGGTCGTCGCCAAGGCCATCGAGCGGGACCTGCGGCCATGACCACGGCGCGCCAGGCCAACAAGGCCGCTTTCGAGGCCAACAAGCTCGCCAAGTGGCTGCGCCGCGCCACTGGTCAGGCCATTGCCGACTACAACATGATCGAAAACGGCGACAAGGTCATGGTGTGTCTCTCGGGCGGCAAGGACTCTTTCGGCCTGCTCGACATCCTGCTGTACCTGCGCGAGCACGCGCCGATCCGCTTCGACATCGTGGCGGTGAACCTCGACCAGAAGCAGCCGGGCTTCCCGGCCGACGTTCTGCCCGCATATCTGTCCCGGCTCGGCATTCCGTTCCACATCGAGGAGCAGGACACCTACTCCATCGTCAAGCGCCTGGTGCCGGAAGGCAGGACGACCTGCTCGCTCTGCTCGCGGTTGCGGCGCGGCATCCTGTATCGAGTTGCCACCGAACTCGGCGCCACGAAGATTGCGCTCGGCCATCACCGCGACGACATCCTCGAAACGCTGTTCCTCAACATGTTCTTTGGCGGCAGGATGAAGGCAATGTCGCCCAAGCTCGTTACCGACGACGGCCGCCACGTCGTCATCCGGCCGCTTGCCTACGTGCGTGAACCCGACCTTGCCGCCTGGGCCGAGGTGCGGCGCTTCCCGATCATCCCCTGCGACCTGTGCGGCAGCCAGCCCAACCTGCAACGGGCGCAGGTCAAGGAGATGCTGCGCGATTGGGAAAGGCGCTTTCCGGGACGCGTCGAGACCATGTTCCGCAGCCTGGCCAACGTGATTCCGTCCCATCTCATGGACGCCGGCCTGCACGACTTTCGCAATCTCAAGGCGGACGGTAAACCGGATGCCGGCGGTGACCGGGCTTTCGACATAGAGGAATTTGCCCCACAATCCGTAGTGTCATGGCCGGACCGAGTGCTATGATGTTCCGCTGTCTGCCGCACGGCGTTTCCGCTCGATGACGACCCATATCGTTCCGCCCCAAGGCATTGCCAGCCGACCGGCACCGAGCCGGGTGCTGATGGGTCCAGGGCCCTCGGACATGCATCCGCGCGTGGTCGAGGCGCTCGGCAAGCCGGCCATCGGCCACCTCGATCCCGCCTTTGTGCAGCTCATGGAAGAGATCAAGGTGCTGTTGCGCTATGCCTTCCAGACTGAAAACGCGCTGACGTTTGCCGTTTCCGGCCCCGGTTCCGTGGGCATGGAGACATGTTTCGTCAATCTCGTCGAGCCTGGCGACAAGGTGATCGTCTGCCGCAACGGCGTGTTCGGCGGCCGCATGATCGAGAACGTACTGCGCTTTGGCGGCACGGCCGTGATCGTCGAGGACACCTGGGGCGAGCCGGTCGATGCGCAGAAGCTCGCTGAAGCGCTGGAGGCGAATCCCGACGCCAAGTGCGTGGCCTTCGTGCATGCGGAGACTTCGACCGGCGCCCAGTCCGACGCCGCGGAACTGGTTCGCCTCGCAAGCGAGCGTGGCTGCCTAACGATCGTCGATACAGTCACTTCACTCGGCGGTACGCCAGTGCTGGCAGACCAGTGGGGAGCGGACGCCCTTTACTCCGGCAGCCAGAAGTGCCTGTCCTGCGTGCCGGGCCTCGCGCCCGTGACTTTCAGCGAGCGCGCCGTGGCGCGCCTCAAGGCGCGACGCCAGAAAGTGCCGAGCTGGTTCATGGACCTCGGCCTGGTGCTCGAATACTGGAGCGCCCCCGGCGGCAAACGCACCTATCACCACACGGCGCCGGTCAACAGCCTGTTCGCTCTGCACGAAGCGCTGGTCATGCTCAAGGACGAGGGCCTGCCCGATGCCTGGGCGCGCCACCGCCTGCACCATCGCGCGTTGAAGGCGGGGTTCGAGGCGCTCGGACTGGAGTTCCTGGTGCGCGAAGAAGCGCGCCTGCCGCAACTCAACGCCGTGCATGTGCCGGCGGGTGTCGACGAGGCGGCCGTGCGCAAGGCGTTGCTGGAGAATTACGACCTGGAGATCGGCGCTGGCCTGGGTCCGCTCGCGGGCAAGGTGTGGCGCTTCGGCCTCATGGGCTACTCGGCGCGTGCAGAAAACGTCAGGCTGTGTTTGGGCGCCCTTGCCGAAACGCTGTCGCGACAGGGGCATGGCGCGGACAAGGCGGCTGCACTGGCCGCGGCCGAAAGAATTTACGCGGGAGGGCAGGGTACGACATGAGTTCCGAATCGCAGAACGCGTGCATTCTGTTTGCCGACATATCGGGCAGTTCGCGCCTTTACGAGAAGCTTGGCGATGCCGAGGCCATGCACGCCGTCGATCGCTGCCTCAAGCGCATGGAGCGCGCGGTCGCCGCTCGCGGACGGGTCGTCAAGACCGTCGGCGACGAACTGATGGTGACGTTCGATTCGGCTGAGGCCGCGATTCAAGCTGCGATCGAAATACAGCAGCGCGTCGATGCCCTGCCGCCGGTGTCGGGCGTCACGCTGGCCGTGCGCATCGGCTGCCATCATGGCCCGGTCGTCGAGGAGAACGACGACATGTTCGGCGACACGGTAAACGTGGCCGCGCGGCTGGCCGACCTTGCCAATGCACGCCAGATCCTGACCAGTGCGCCGACGGCCGCGTTGCTGCCGAGCGAGTGGCAGGAACGCACGCGATCGCTGGACGCTGCGACCGTGCCGGGCCATGAGGACTCCATCGACGTCGTCGAGATCCTGTGGCATCGCGGCGACGAGGACCTGACGATCAAGTTTTCGTCGCAGGCGGTGGCGCCGCGCGACATACGCTTGCGCCTTCGCTACCGCAACCAGGAGATCACGCTGGGTGGCGAGCAGCCTGCCGCGACTTTCGGCCGCGACCCGCATTCCGACATCGTCACCCAGGATTCGCGCGCTTCGCGCAACCACGGGCGCATCGAGCGGCGGCGCGACAAGTACGTGCTGATCGACCAGAGCACCAATGGCACCTATCTCAAGTTCCTCGGCGAGCCTGAGCATCAGCTGCGGCGCGAGGAGGCAGTACTGCGTGGCCGCGGCCACATCTCCTTCGGCCACACCAGCGACGAGGGCGGTCCCGGCGACGTGCTGGAATTCGAATTGCTCGGCTGAACGGGAAACAAAAAGCCGGCCCATCGGGCCGGCTTTGGGTGCTGCTGAGAACGGCGTACTCAGCCCTTGAGGCAGGTGCTCATGAACGACTTGCGCTCCGCGCCCTTCAAGGCCTTCGTCTTGGCTTCCGTGTTGCAGGACTTCATTTTTTCCTGTTGAGTCTGCTTGGCGGACTTCGCCTCGGCCTTCTTCGCCGACAGGCATTCCTTCATGAACGCCTTGCGTTCATCTCCCTTCTTGTCTCCGGCGTCGACGTTACAGGCCTTCATCTTGTCCTGCTGCGGGCCGGCCATTACGGCGGGCGCTGCGACGAGAGCGAACAGGGATGCGGCAACAAGAGCGATCTGGCGATTCATCTATTCCTCCTGAGAAGCGGTGGTTGAAACGACTATGGACCAATCGGGTGTCGATCGACCCGGCATTTCGCGACGCTTGCGCAGCGAACATGGCTATTCTGCCACGAGCCGGGCCAATTCCATGCGAATAACGCAGGCGAGCGCTGCTAGTTGACGCCGTCGTTCGATTCGAGGGCGCGCTGCTGGCGATCGAGAAATTCCTGCATGCTGTCGACGCCGCGCAACTGCAGGATCGTCGAACGCACGGCGGCCTCGAGCAGCACTGCGAGGTTGCGGCCAGCCGCCACGGGCAGGATGACCTTGCGGATGGGCACGCCGAGAATCGTCTCGGTCTGGGCGTCCAGCGGAAGCCGTTGCATGTCCGGGTTGGCCTGCGGCCGTTGCAGATGGACAATCAGCTTCATGCGCATCTTGCGCCGGCATGCAGTCTCGCCGAACACGGCCCGGATGTTGAGCAGGCCCAAACCGCGCACTTCGATGAAATCCCTGAGCAATTCCGGACAGCGGCCTTCGAGGATGTCGAGGGAAACGCGCGACACTTCGACTACATCGTCGGCGACCAGCCCGTGGCCGCGCGAGATCAGCTCCAGTGCCAGTTCGCTCTTGCCGACGCCGGAATCGCCCGTGATCATGACGCCCATGCCGAGCACGTCCATGAACACACCGTGCAGCGTGATAGTCTCGGCCAGTTGCCGCGAGACGTAGAGCCGCAAGGAATCGATCACCGCGGCCGACTGCTGCGGCGTGGCGAACAGGGGCGTATCGGAAGCCTCGCATTCGGCCTGGATGGCAGGCGGAATCTCGCAGCCGTCCGCGACGATCAGCGCCGGCGGCCGGGCGGCGATGACTTCGCGCATGTGGCTTGCCACGCGATCGGGCTTCTGCTTCGAGGCCCAGGAAATTTCGGGCGAACCGAGAATCTGCAGGCGGTCCGGGTGGATCAGATTGAGGTGGCCGACCAGATCGGCGGGCGATATGTCGTCGCGCGTGATCGTGATGGCCCGGTTGAGCGTGCCGCAAATCCAGTTCAACTGGAGGCGGCTGCGATTGCGTTCGAACAGCTGGGCGACGATCAGCTGGCGCACGGCCACTGCGCAAACACGCCGTGGGTGGCCGTCGCGTCCGGCGCGGCGGCGAGGCGTTCGCGGAATGCCTTGTCGGAAAACATCTGCGCGAGTTCCGACAGCAGTTGCAGATGGTGCTCGGTAGCGGCCTCAGGCACCAGCAGGACGAAAACGAAGCCGACCGGTTTGCCGTCCGGCGCATCGAACTGCACCGGGGTTGCCAGCGTCAGGAAAGCGCCACGCACTTCCTTCAGGCCCTTGATGCGGCCGTGCGGAATGGCGATGCCCTGGCCGAGTCCCGTCGAGCCGAGCTTCTCGCGTGCGAACAGCGCGTCATAGACGACGCTGCGCGCCAGGCCGTAGCGGTTCTCGAACAGAATTCCGGCTTGCTCGAAAACGCGTTTCTTGCTGCTGGCTTCGAGGCCGACAACGACGTTTTCGGTTGGCAAAAGTTTGGCGATCTGGTTCATCGGCAATCTGTGGCTGGCTCCGACCGGGGCAGTCCCGCAATCGGAGCGCAGCGGAGTATACCCCTAGCCCCGGTCGGAGGAAACTTCTACTCGGCGTCGGCGCGCTTCTCGTGCGCGTGATCGTGCACCTTGCCCTTGTGCTTCATGACCTGACGATCGAGCTTGTCCGCCAGAAGGTCGATGGCTGCGTAGAGATCGGCATCATCCGCGTCGGCGTAGATGTCCTTGCCTTTCACGTGCAGGGTGATTTCCGCCTTCTGCCTGAGCTTCTGCACCGACAGGACAACATGCACGCTCGTTATGTGGTCGAAATGTCTGATGACCCGGTCCAACTTTCCGGTGACGTAGTCCCGCAGCGCGGGCGTGACTTCGACATGATGACCGGTGACGTTGATGTTCATGGTGTCTCCTTAAAGCGCTCTTCTGAGGTTGACCGGCGGGATGTTCAGGGACTCGCGGTATTTCGCGACGGTGCGTCGCGCTACCACAATGCCCTGCTCGCCGAGAATTTCCGCGATCCTGGCGTCTGAAAGCGGCTTTTGGCCATCTTCGGCGCCGACGAGCTGTTTGATCAGCGCGCGGATCGCGGTTGAGGATGCAGCTCCGCCGGTGTCGGTGGCGACGTGGCTGCCGAAAAAATACTTGAGTTCGAAGATCCCACGCGGGCTCGCCAGATACTTCTGCGTCGTGACGCGCGAAATCGTCGATTCGTGCAATCCCACGACGTCGGCTATCTCGCGTAACGTCAGGGGGCGCATGGCGACTTCGCCGTGATCGAAGAAGGCGCGCTGGCGGTCAACGATGGATTGGGCGACGCGCTGAATCGTGTCGAAGCGCTGCTGCACGTTCTTGATCAGCCATTTCGCCTCCTGCAACTGGCCGGCGAGGCTCCCCGCCGAACTGCTGCGGCCGCCGCGCTGGCTCTGCAGGATGCTGGCATACAGGCGGTTGATGCGCAGACGCGGCATGGCGTCGCCGTTCAGGCTCACCTTCCAGAGACCGCGTACCTTTCGCACCACGACGTCGGGAATGACGTAGCGCGTATCGAGCGGGGAAAATTGCGCGCCCGGGCGGGGGTTGAGCGACCGGATCAACGTCTGGGCGGCGCGCAACTCGTCGTCGCCGCAGCCCAGCGCCTTGCGGATGCGTGCGAAATCCCGGGCTGCGAACTGGTCGAGATGGCCGCACACGATGCCGCGCGCGAGGTCGCGCGCGGGCGAAGGCGGCATGACCTGCAGCTGCAGGTCGAGACATTCCTGCGGGCTGCGCGCGCCGATCCCGGGCGGATCGAGATGCTGGAGGTGACGCAGCCCGATCGCGAGCTCCTCGAGCAATTCTTCGCGCTCAATCTCGTGCGCGGCCTGGATGGCGTCCGCCAGTTCCTCCAGCGTTTGTGTGAGGTAGCCGTCTTCGTCGAGCGCTTCGATCAGAAAGGCCGCCACACCGCGCTCGCGCTCGTTGAGCTGCATCATCGCCAGCTGCCCGTTGAGGTGTTCGCGCAAGCCCGTCGCCGCCGGCTGGATTTCACCGCTGTCGATGTCGTCATCGGGATCGCGCGAACCGCCATGCCCGCTTGTGAACTCGCTGCCCCAGCCAGGCTCCAGGCTTTCGTCGTGCTCGCGCGCCGCAGGCTGCTCCGCCGGCTGCTGCGCCATCGTCATGGCATCCTCGGACCGGACGAAGGCCGACGCGTCGGCGCCGTCTTCGCGCTCGAGCAGCGGATTGTCCTGCAGCGCCTGCTCGATTTCCTGATTGAGCTCAAGGGTCGACAACTGCAGCAGTCGGATCGACTGCTGCAGTTGCGGAGTCAGCGCGAGATGCTGGGAGAGCCTGAGCTGGAGACTTTGTTTCATTGGACGGCAGCGACCGCGCTACATGCGGAAATGCTCACCCAGGTAAACCTTCCGCACGCTTTCATTATCGACGATCTCCGCAGGATGTCCAGCCGCGAGCACTTCGCCCGCGTTGATGATCGTCGCGCGGTCGCAGATGCCCAGCGTTTCGCGCACGTTGTGGTCGGTGATGAGGACGCCGATGCCGCGTTCCTTGAGAAAGCGGATGATCTTCTGGATATCGATGACGGCGATCGGGTCGACGCCGGCGAAAGGTTCGTCGAGGAGGATGAAGCGCGGGTTGGTCGCGAGCGCGCGCGCGATCTCGACGCGCCGGCGCTCGCCGCCGGAAAGGGAGATCGCCTTGTTGTCGCGCAGGTGCGCCACGTGCAGGTCGCGCAAGAGATCGTCGAGACGCTCGTCGATGGCGTCGTCGTCCAGGCCTTCCTGCAGTTCCAGAACCGCGCGCACGTTCTCGGCAACCGTCAGTTTGCGGAACACCGAGTTCTCTTGCGGCAGGTAGGAGACGCCGAGCCGTGCGCGCCGGTGGATCGGCATGTGGGTGAGGTTTGCCTCTCCCGTTCGGCCGTCGTCGCCGTTCGTAAGCTTGATTTCGCCGCCGTCGGAGGCCACGAGGCCGACGATCATGTAGAAGCAGGTGGTCTTGCCGGCGCCGTTGGGACCGAGCAGGCCGACCACTTCGCCTCCTTGCACGTCGAAGGAAACGTCCTTGACCACCGTGCGCGATTTGTAGCGTTTGCGCAGATTGAAGACGGCCAGCGTGCTCACTCGTGCGGCCCCTTCAGCAGCTTGCGTATGACTTCGACGGCGAAGCCGCGTCCCTGCAGGAAGCGCGCCTGTTGCGCCCATTCGCGGGCATCGGTTGGGGCCGAGCCGAACTTCTTAGCCCAGACGGCGCGCGCGCGCTGAAGCTCGTCGCCTTGATCTGTGGCGGCGGTAGCGAGATCGGGATCGAGACCGCGGCGTCGCAGGTCCTGGCGAAGGCGCGCGGCGCCGAAGCGGTTCGCACGCGTACGCACGAAGGCGGCCGCGGCGCGCGCGTCCGAGAGCAGCCCCTCGGTTTCCAGTTGGGTAAGCACGTTGGCGATGTCTTCGTCTGTGCCGTGAGTGGCGAGCTTGCGCTTCAATTCGGCGCGGCTGTGTTCCCGCCGCGCCAGCAACCGAAGCGCACGCTGCCTCAGGTCATTCACTCGGCGCCGGCGCTGGCGAGCGCGGCGACGCCCACTGCCGTGCGGACCTTGTTCTCGATCTCGATGGCGATGTCGGCATGTTCCCTGAGGAAGTCGCGGGCGTTGTCCTTGCCCTGACCGATCTTCTCGCCGTTGTAGGCGTACCAGGCGCCGGACTTCTCGACGAACTTGTGCTCGACGCCGAGTTCGATGATCTCACCTTCGCGGGAAATGCCCTCGCCAAAGAGGATATCGAAATGGGCCTCGCGAAACGGGGGCGCCACCTTGTTCTTGACCACTTTCACCTTGGTTTCGTTGCCGATGACTTCGTCGCCTTTCTTGATGCTGCCGGTACGACGGATGTCCAGGCGCACCGAGGCGTAGAACTTCAGCGCGTTACCACCGGTCGTGGTCTCGGGATTGCCGAACATGACGCCGATCTTCATGCGGATCTGGTTGATGAAGATCACCAGCGTGTTGGTGCGCTTGATATTGGAGGTGAGCTTGCGCAGCGCCTGGCTCATCAGGCGTGCCTGCAGGCCGGGCAACTGGTCGCCCATCTCTCCCTCGATTTCCGCCTTCGGCACCAGCGCCGCCACGGAGTCGATCACGATCAGGTCGATGCCGCCCGAGCGCACCAGCATGTCGGCAATTTCCAGCCCCTGTTCGCCCGTGTCGGGCTGCGAGATCAGCAGGTCGGGCACGTTGACGCCCAGCTTGCCCGCGTAAACCGGGTCGAGTGCGTTTTCGGCGTCGATGTAGGCCGCGGTGCCGCCCGCTTTTTGCACTTCCGCGACTACCTGGAGGCAAAGGGTGGTCTTGCCCGAGGATTCCGGGCCGTAGATTTCCACCACGCGTCCGCGCGGCAGGCCGCCGACGCCGAGCGCGATGTCGAGGCCAAGGGAGCCGGTCGACACGACCTGCAGGTCGTTCTCGATCTGGCCCTCGCCCATCTTCATGATGGAGCCTTTGCCGAACTGCTTTTCGATCTGGGCCAGGGCTGCCTGCAGCGCCTTGCTCTTGTTGTCATCCATGGTTATTTCTCCGAAGCTGCGTCGATTATGGCACAGTTATTGCGCCGCCTATTTCAAGCGCGCAAGCAGGCCTTCGAGCGCGTAAACCACGGCCTGACGACGGACCGATTCGCGGTCGCCGTCGAAATGCTGGCGCTCGGTTTGGGGCTCCTGGCCCAGCTTGCACCACGCAAAGCATACGGTTCCCACTGGCTTACCAGGTGAGCCACCCGTTGGACCGGCGATGCCGGTAATAGCCAGCGAAATCATGGCGTTGGAGTTGACGAGGGCACCGGCAGCCATCTCCGCCGCAGTTTCTTCGCTGACGGCGCCGAACTTGGCCACCGTATCCGGCGCCACGCCGAGCATCTCGACCTTGGCATCATTCGAGTAGGTGATGAAACCGCGGTCGAACCATTCGGAGCTTCCCGACGTGTGAGTGATTACTTGCGCCGCCCAGCCACCGGTGCAGGATTCGGCGGTCGCGAGCGTGAGTTGCGCGTCGCGCAGGTCGTCGCCGACGCGCCGAGAAAGCGCGGTGAGCCCCGCGTCCATCACAGGAAGCGCTCCGCAAGAAGCTTGATGATTGCCAGGGTGAGCACCGCGTAACCCGCGGCGACGAGGTCGTCCATCATCACGCCGAAACCGTTCTTCATCTCGCGGTCGAAGAAGGCCGCCGGCGGCGGCTTGACGATGTCGTAGAAGCGGAACCAGAGAAATGCCGCCAGTTGCCACCAGCTTCCGGCTGGCGTAACAAGAAGCACGGCCCAGAACGAGACGATCTCGTCCCAGACGATCGCGCCGTGGTCGGCAACGCCCAGCTTGTGGCCGGTGAGCTGGCAGGCCGGGATGCCCAGCGCGAACATCGTCACCAGGAAGCCTGCGAACCAGGCGTCGTCGATGAAGTAGTTGCGCAGCAGCGGGTACGAAAGCCACGCAAACAGCGTGCCTACCGTGCCCGGTGCGATCGGCGACAGGCCGCTGCCAAACCCGCAGGCGATCAAGTGGGCCGGGTGGCGTAGAAGGAAGCTGAACGGGGGAGGCGGCTGTTTGACCATGCGGGCAATTTACGCGAAATGGTCGTAGCCGCAATGGTCGTAGGCGATCCCGCTGCCGTCGGTTGCCAGCAAAGTCAGCCTTCGTGGTACGCCGTGCTCGACGGTGCCGATGCG
This sequence comes from Rhodocyclaceae bacterium, assembly GCA_035505955.1. Lineage (GTDB taxonomy): Bacteria > Pseudomonadota > Gammaproteobacteria > Burkholderiales > Rhodocyclaceae > Fen-999. The sequence goes on along the minus strand of DATJQH010000057.1, from coordinate 15,333 downwards.
CGTCAGCGGCAGCGGGAGGCGCGCGGCCAGTGCCTCGATATCGCCACGTCGATTCTCGGGCGCGGTGAACACGAGTTCGTAGTCATCGCCGCCGGCAAGGAAACAGTCGCGCGCGATGCCGGCCCCGGGCAGGTCCGGAATGCGCAGCGTCGCGCTGACTCTCGATTCGTCGAGGATGTGGCCAAGGTCGGCGAGCAGTCCATCGGAGACATCGATGGCCGCTGTCGCGATGCCTTGCAAGCCGAGCCCCAGCGCGACCCGCGGCTGCGGCCGGTGCAAGGCGGCGAGGCATTCGCCGCGCGCAGGATCGTCGAGCGCGATCCGTCCCTGCAGGTGCGCGAGACCCAGCGCGGCACGTCCCGGCCGGCCTGAAACCCAGACGTCATCGCCGGCCTTGGCGCCCGAGCGCAGCAGCGCCTGTCCTGCCGGGACCTCGCCAAAGATGGTGACGCAGAAATTGCGCGGACCTTTCGTCGTGTCGCCGCCGATGACATCGATGCCGAATTCGTCCGCGCAGGCGAAGAAGCCGCGCGCGAATTTCTCGATCCAGCTTTCCGTCGCCGCGGGCAGGGCTGCCGCCAGCAGGGCCCAGCGTGGCGCGGCGCCCATGGCGGCGATGTCGGAAACGTTCACCGCCAGCGCCTTCCAGCCCAGGTCTTCAGGATTGGCATCCGGCAGGAAATGCGTGCCCGCGACCAGCATGTCCGTCGACACCACGAGTTCCATGCCGGGATCGGGTCTAATGACGGCGGCATCGTCGCCGACTCCGACGGCGGTATGGCGCGTCGGGCGCCGGAAATAGCGGTCGATCAGCGCGAATTCGGACGGCATGGCGATGCCGCTAGCGCGCCCTGGCTGTGGTTTCTTCCGGGCGCAGTTGCGGCGCGAGCTTGTCCAGCACGCCGTTGACGAACCTGTGACCGTCGGTGCCGCCGTAAGTCTTGGCGAGTTCGATCGCCTCGTTGATGACGACCCGGTAGGGCGTCTCCGGGTGCCGCTGCAACTCGCAGGCGCCGAGGAGCAGGACGCTGCGCTCGATCGGCGAGACCTCGTTCCAGGCCCGATCGACGTATGGCGACAGCATGCCGCTCAATGCCGGCAGGGCGGCCAGAGTTTCCGAAAGCAGTGCTGCGTAGAGTCCGAAATCCGCCTTCTCGAAGCCCTCCACGCCCTGCGCCTGGGCGCGGATGGCGGCCTCGTCCTGGCCGCCGACCAGGTGCTGATACAGGCCCTGCACCACGAATTCGCGCGCCCGGTGGCGTGGCGACTTCACGCTCATTTCGCCGCCCTGATCAGATTGGCCATTTCGACCGCGCATTGCGCCGCTTCCATGCCCTTCTGGTGCATGCGCACCTCGGCCTGCTCGTCGTTCTCCGTCGTCAGCACCGCATTGGCGATCGGCACGCCGGTGGCGAGCTGGACTTCGGTAACGCCGCGCGCCGATTCGTTGGCGACGATCTCGAAGTGGTAGGTCTCGCCGCGGATCACGCAGCCGATCGCCACCAGGGCGTCGTACCGCCCGCTGCCCGCCATCGTCTGCAGGGCCAGCGGAATTTCCAGCGCACCGGGAACGGTCGCCAGCGTCGTCTCGGCCACGCCCAGGCGCCGCAATTCCTGGCAGCAGCCCGAGAGCAACCCTTCACCTATCGTTTCATTGAAACGCGCCATGACGATGCCTACGCGCAGACCCGAGCCGGCGAGGTTGGGCTCGATTTCGCGGATGTCGGCGCAGCGTCCGGCTGCGCCTGGCGCCGTTTGAGAAGGCTTGAAACTCATAAGGCGGCCTCCTCGGGCGACAGATAACCGCAAACCTCCAGTCCGAAGCCGGCCATGCTGGGCATCTTGCGCGGGCTCGCGAGCAGCCGCATCTTGCCGACGCCGACTTCGCGCAGGATCTGGGCGCCAATGCCGTACAGGCGCGGATCCCACTTGGCAGCCTGCTTGCCGGTCTCCTCGCGCAGGGCGGCAAGGAGGTCGTCGCTCGCTTCCTTGCGATGCAACAGCACGAGCACACCGCGACCCTGTTTGGCGATGGTGCGCATGGACTGGTCGACGCTGAAGCTGTGGCGGCGGCTGGCACAGTCGAGGAAATCGAGCACCGAGATCGGCTCATGGACGCGCACCAGTGTTTCCTCGTCCGCGGCGATGCTGCCCATGGTCAGCGCGAGGTGTACTTCACCGCTCGTTCTGTCGGCGAACGCGCGCAGGCGGAACGTGCCATGGCTGCATCCCACCTCCCGATCGGCGACACATTCGAGCAGCTTCTCGGTTTCGGCGCGGTAGTGGATGAGGTCGCGAATCGTGCCGATCTTGAGCTTGTGCTTCGCCGCGAACTCCAGGAGCTGCGGCAGCCGGGCCATGGAGCCGTCCTCGTTCATGATCTCGCAGATCACCGACGACGGCGCAAGGCCCGCCATCTTCGCGAGATCGCAACCGGCCTCGGTATGGCCGGCGCGCACGAGCACGCCGCCGGGTCGCGCCATGATCGGGAACACGTGGCCGGGCTGGACGACGTCGGACGGCTTCGCGTCGAGCGCGACCGCCACCTTCACCGTGCGCGCCCGGTCGTGCGCGGAAATGCCCGTCGTGACGCCCTCGGCCGCTTCGATCGAAACCGTGAAGGCCGTGCTGTGCGGACTCTTGTTGTCGCGCGCCATCTGCCAGAGACCGAGTTGCTGGCAGCGTTCCTCGGTCAGCGTGAGGCAGACCAGTCCGCGTGCATGAGTGACCATGAAGTTGATCGCCTCGGGCGTCACGTGGTCCGCGGCGAGGACCAGATCGCCTTCGTTCTCGCGGTCCTCCTCGTCGACGAGGATGACCATCCTGCCGGCGCGCATTTCGGCGACGATTTCCTGGATGGGGCTGATGCTCATTTGATGGGCTTTCTCGGGTGGGGGCAGCGATTTTACGCCCGGGCGTCGGGATTCAGCATCCGTTCGACGTATCGGGCGATCAGGTCAACTTCGAGGTTGACCTTGCTGCCGGGCTTGCAGCGTTTGAGGGTCGTGACTTCGACGGTATGCGGGATCAGGTTGATCGAAAACTCGTTGCCTTCGACGCGATTGGTGGTCAGCGAGACACCGTCGACCGTAATCGAGCCTTTGCGGGCGATGTACTTGGCGAGCGCCTGCGGCGCCCGGATCACGAGTTCGTGCGACTCGCCGATCTTCTCGAACTTCACGACCTCGCCGACGCCATCGACGTGGCCCGAGACCAGGTGGCCGCCGATGAAGTCCGACAGACGCATGGCCTTTTCCAGATTGACTTCGCCAGGGGCATCGAGACCGACCGTGCAGTCGAGCGTCTCGCGCGAGACGTCGACCTGGTAGCCGGCGCCGGCCTTTTCGATCACGGTCAGGCAGACCCCGGCGTGCGCGATCGAGTCGCCGATCGCGACATCGGTGAGGTCGAGTCCCGGCGCCTCGATCGTGAGGCGCAGGCCCTTTTCGAGCGCCGATAGGTGGGTGATCCTGCCGGTGGCGGCGACGATGCCGGTGAACATGATGGCGACCCGCAAAGGAGTAAGATGGCTTCATTATAAAGCGCCGACATTTGGCCCGACGCGTTGGGCCGAAAGCGAATGGACGATAAGCGAGCAGCCCCAACGACCGCAGGCACGGTGCTATATGTCCGTCTGCCGTGCTGGAAGATCTATCCGGGCGGTGTGATCTACGTCGCCGACTTTGTGCACAAGCGGCGTCCGGCCGTGCGCCAGCACCTGCTGGATCTGGCGCTGGTCCCGTCGCGCGAACGTCGCCGCGTCCTGCGCGCGCACCTGCTGGAATTCAAGCCCGACGTCGTCGCCTTTTCATGGCGCAACATGCAGTCCTTCGGGCCGCACCCCGAGGACGATGCGCTCGACGTCGTCATGAATTTCGACCACGCGCGCAATCCGTGGCGCAAGCTCAGGGCGGCAGTGTCGGCCGTACGCATCATCGGCGATTACGTACTTAGCCGCTTGCGCAACTTTGCCTACATGCGCCTTGTCCGCAAACTGTTGCCGGCAAGCCGGATTGTCGTTGGCGGCACCGCAGTATCGATCTTCGGCAGGTATGTTGCGGCCAAATGCCCGACCGACACGGTGGTGGTCGTCGGTGAGGGCGAAGATGTGATGCTCTCCGTCGTGGATGGTCTGGGCACGCCGGTGGGCGACTTCTATTTCAAGGACGCGGCAGGTCGGGTGCACCACCACCAGCGCGAGGGCGAGTTCGATCTTGCGAGCCTGACAGCCGTCGACTTCGGCTACATTGAATCCATCTTTCCGTCTTTCCGCACGTATCTGGACGACGACGTTGGTGTGCACACGAAGCGCGGCTGCCCGCTCCAGTGCCACTTCTGCCTTTACAACAAGATCGAGGGTGCGCACCAGCGCTATCGCGACCCGGTCGAGATCGCCGACGAGGTCGAGGCGCTGCGCCGCCGCTACGGCGTGCGGAGGATCTGGTTCACCGATGCGCAGTTTTGCTCGACCCAGCGCAGCGTTCACCATGTCGAGCACATCCTTGACGAACTGCTCGCCCGCAAGCTCGGCGTCTCGTGGTCAGGCTATCTCCGCCTCAACCACATGACGCCGGAACTGGCGGGAAAGATGCTGGCTTCGGGCATCGCCAGCGTCGACCTGTCCTTCACCGGCGCCCAGGAGATCGTCGACGGCCTGACGCTCGGCTACTCCCTGGAACAGCAGATGGAAGCCTTCCGCATGTTCCAGGCTGCCGGACACACGAACCAGAAGATCAAGCTCTACATGCCGCTCAATGCTCCAGGGGAGACCGTGTGCACGCTGCGCAAGACGCTGGCGAAGGTCAAGGAGCTGTACGCGTTGTTCGGCCGCGAAAATGTGCTGCCCTTCATCTTCTTCATCGGTGTGCAGCCGGACACGCCGGTCGAGCGCCTTCTGATCGAGCAGGGCTACCTGCCCGCCGGCTACGATCCGCTGACGCTTAATCCATTCGTGATCAAGAAGCTGCTCTACAACCCGAAGCCGCTCGGGCGCCTGATCGGGCGTGCCTATCTTGAGGCCATGGAAACGCTGGACCCGGCCAGCGAGTACATCGGCCGCGCGACGCTGGACGTCATCGAGCGCGAGCTCTCGAAGCCGGAAATCGTCGAGTTCTGTCGCGAGGCAACGGTGCGCGCCTCCACTGCGGGGCCAGGCGAGGTCAAGCCGCTGCAGCCCCGTGCGGGCGCGCGCGGCTGTCAGACGGTCGTGCTCGACTGAGCGGCGGCGCGCCGCAGCGTCTCCAGGGCACCTTTGAAGTCGATCGCAGCGACCTGGCGCATCAGTACGCCTGCAACCTCGTCGCCCAGTGCCGCGTTCAGCACGGTCGGAGTGGAGGCGACGAATTCCGTTGCTTCCATGTCGTTGGCTTCCAGCATGGCTGCGAGCGCCCGCAAGGCCGTCTGGGGCGATTGCGACTGCGACGGCGCCGGAGGTGCTTCAATAGTGAGCGCCAGTACGGAATTGAGCAGGGGTTCAAGGTCGGCGCCGAGCAGATGCAGCCGATTGTCGACGTCCCTGGGTTCACGATTCTCACGGATGGCTGCCTCGAGTTCCGCGGCAAGCCGCTGCGCGCTCGTGGCGCCGAGCATGCCGGCCGCACCTTTGAGGTTGTGCGCGATTGCCCGGGCCGAGTCGCGGTCGCCCGCAGCCAGGCGGTCGCGCATCGTCTGCAGGTCGCCTTGGTGGTTCTCGGCGAACTGGCGCAGCAGGCGCAGGTAGCTCGCCACTTTGCCGCGCACGCTGCGCAAGCCCAGCACCGGATCGAGGCCCGGTATGGCCGCGAGACGCGCATCGACGTTTGCCGCGGTCACCGTTTCCGCATCGGGCTGGATCGACTCCGGCAGCCATCGGTTCAAGGTCGCGAACAGCGCATCGGGTGCCACGGGCTTGGCGATGACGTCGTCCATGCCGGCGTCCAGGCAATCGCGGCGATCGTCATCGAAGGCGTTGGCCGTCATCGCCAGGATGGGCAGATTTTGCCACCCGGGCAGGCCGCGGATGCTGCGGGTTGCCTCCAGCCCATCCATGTAGGGCATTTGCACATCCATCAACACGAGGTCGTACTGCCCGACGCGCGCCTTCTCCACCGCCTCGATGCCGTCGCCTGCCGTGTCTACCGCGATCCCGGCCCCGTGGAGCAGTTCCATCGCGACTTCGCGGTTCACGTCGTTGTCTTCGACCAGCAGGACGCGAATGCCCGGATGCGAATGACGGAGTTCCGATTCCGGATCGCTCGCAGCGGCCGGCAGCGTTGCGGGCACGGCACCGTGGCCGCGCAGCACCCGCGCGCTGAACCAGAACAGGCTGCCCTGCCCCTCGGTGCTCTGCACACCCACCTCGCCGCCCATCATCTGTGCCAGGCGACGCGTGATGGCAAGCCCGAGGCCCGTGCCACCGAACTTGCGCGTGTTCGAGATATCCGCCTGCTCGAACTCCTCGAAAAGCTTCGGCAGGTGGTCGGCATTGATGCCGATGCCGGTATCCTCGACCTCGAAGCGCAGCAGCAGATCGTCTGCAGTTTCTTCGAGGACTCGGGCGCGCATGACGATCGTGCCGTGGTGGGTGAACTTGACGGCGTTGCCCGCGTAGTTGAGCAGGGCCTGCCGCAGCCGGGTGGCGTCGCCGCGCAGCCACGTGGGCACGGATCCGCGATCGATCTCGACCCGCAGGTTCTGTTTGCGGGCCTGTTCCGAGATCAGCGAACGCGTGTGGTCGAGGACGGCGTCGAGCGAGAAGTCGGCGAGTTCGAGCGTCAGACGCCCGGCCTCGATCTTGGAAAGATCGAGGATGTCGTTGATGATCGAGAGCAGATGTGCGGCCGCGCCGTCGATCTTCGTCAGCCAGTCCGCCTGCTGGCGCGCGGGCTTTGCGCGGCGCAGCAGCTGGGTCAGGCCGACGATCGCGTTCATCGGCGTGCGGATCTCGTGGCTCATGTTGGCGAGGAAGGCGCTCTTGGCGCGATTGGCGCCTTCCGCCGCTGCGCGCGCCACTTCCAGTTCCGCCGTGCGGCTGGCGACCAGTTCCTCGAGCTTGTGGCGGTAACGATCGAGTTCTTCGCGGATGCGCGTCTTCTCGGTGATGTCTTCCTTGACGGCGACATAGTGCGTGGTCCGCCCGTCAGGCGCGCGCAAGGGCGTGATGATGGCGTGCTCGACGTACTCGCTGCCGTCCTTGCGTCTGTTCTGGAATTCGCCCCGCCACATGTTTCCGGCGGCCAGCGCGCGCCACATACCGAGATAGGTTTCGCGCGGCGTCCTGCCCGACTGCAGGATGCGCGGATTCTGTCCCAGCACCTCTTCGCGCCGGTAACCCGTTGCTTTCAGGAATGCCTCATTGACGTATTCGATCTCGGTCCGCAGGTTCGTGATGACGATGCTCTCCGGGCTCTGCTCGACCGCCAGGGCGAGCTTGCTGAGGGAGGCTGCAGCGGCCTCGGCGCGCTCGCGCGCGAGGATGGCGTCTTCCGTGAGGCTCAACGCGGCCAGGCGCGCCAGGCGCTGTTCCTCGATGGTTGCGGCCTGCGCTTCCTGCAGCGCCAGCTCGGCGCGCTTGCGGTCGGTGATGTCCTGCACGGTGCCATGCAGCTCGACGACGCGACCGGATTCGTCGCGCTTGTCCGCACCCCGCAGCACGACCCAGCGGTGGTCGCCTTCCGGCGTGATGACCTCGGCATCCAGGCGGTAGGACTCCCCGGTGGCCAGGGCTCTTTGCGTGGCCGTTGACAGGCGGGACCAGGATTCCGGCGTGAAATACCGCCCGAGTTCGGAAAACGGGACCGGCTCCGCGCCGGGGGCACGGCCGTACAAGCGGTTGATCTCCGCGGACCATGTATGCAGGTCATCGACGACGTCCCAGCGCCAGCTGCCGATGCCGGCGAGTTCCTGCGCCTCCTGCAGCGCGCCTGCACTGGCCTGCGCCTCGGCCGCCGCCGACTCGGCCACCGCCAGGGCTGTCGTCGTGCGCTCGTACAGGGCAATGTTGTCGAGTCCGATCGCCATGGCATTGGCGACGGCCTGTTGCATCTCGAGCTCATCGGCGGTCGCCACGTGTGGTGTCGCCCAGTAGCAGCCGATCGCGCCGACGGGCGTCTCGCGTCCCACCGGCACCATGCTCAGGCTGCGCACGAACGTCGGCCGGTAGAGTTCGTGCGGTACCCGTGCGTCGGCGTAAATGTCGCCGATCACGACGGGCTCGCCCTGCATCATCGCCTGGCCGGACACACACGCCGCCATGGGAAAGCGCTGCCCTTTCCAGAGCGCGCCGATGGCGTCCTCCTCGACGTAGTGGCAGCTGTCGCCCTCGCGCAGCACCAGCGTGGCGCCGTCCGCGCCCGTGAGGCGTCGCACCGCCGGGCGCATGATGTCCACCAGCTCCTGGCGCGAACGCACTTTCGCCACGGTTGCCACGACGTGACCCAGGTGGCGCAGCCGATCGGCGGCCTGCGCGGCATCCAGCGCCGCTTGCTTGCGCGCAGTCGTGTCTTCGACGACCGCGATGAAGTAGTCCGGAGAACCGCCGCGATTCCTGACAACGGACACCGAGATGCTGACCCAGAGAATCCGTTCGTTCCCGCAGGTACACGGCGCATCGAACGTCACAGAGTCCTGCGCGCCCGAGAACAACGGACCGATCGCATCGACAGCCGTGGATTTCCCCTCGGCACAACCGAGATCGCGAACATCCCGATGCGCCAAGTCCGCCGGGGTCGAGTCGAGCATCGCCGCCAGCCTTGCGTTGCAGGAGAGGAGTCGCCCATTGGGGGCGATCAGGGCAATGCCGACGGCCGCCTGCTGGAAGATGACGGCAAATTGCGTCTCCGTGCGTTCCTGGGCGCGGCGCAGCTTCTCGTGGAACCACGCGAACAGCCCGCCCATGACGAGGAAGACAACGATCGAGAACGCCGCCGCAGGATCATGTATTGCGAACGAATACTGCGGCGCGATGAACAGGTACCGGACCAGCAGGGCGCTGATGGCCGTTCCGGCCAGGCCACCACGCAGACCGCCCAGCCAGGCGCAGAAGAAGGCCGTCGGGAAGAACAGGAACCACACGTAGGGATGGATGTAATCCCAGAGCAGCCATTGCATGGCCGCGGCCAGGAAGGGCAGAAGGAGCGCCAGTCCGAGCCGGGGTTTCATGATTCGCTCGCGTCGCCTTTCAGGAAGGCCAGCGGGAATGGGGCTTCCCGTCCGGCTTCCCGCGCGAGCTGGTTGATCTGCTTCTTCAATTCGATGATGTCCAGTTCCCGGCCGATGGCCGCGCGATTGAAGCGCTCCAGTTCCTCGTTGCGCCGGCGCAGTTCGCCCGCCGCGGCGACGTTGGCGGTGACGTCGCGGTCGAGACCGCGATAGCCCTGCAGGACGCCATCGGCGCCAATGACCGGAATGCCGCTGGTGGATACATCGATGGACCGCCCGTCCTTGCGGACGTTGATGTTGTCCAGGTCCCGGAACGGCCTGCGCTTGGAGGCGATGGCGGTGAAGATCGAGCGCACGCGCGTCGCCTCCTCCGAGGGCATGAAGTCGAACGGCGTCTTGCCGATCACCTCATCGGGCCTGTAGCCAAGGAGATCGAATACGCCATCCGATGCGTAGATGTATCGCGCGTCGGCGTCCACTTCCCAGACCCAGTCGCCGGTCGCGCGCACGATGTCATTGAAGCGCCGCTCACTCTGCAGGACCGCTTCCTGCGCGCGCCGGGTGGCCGATACGTCCGTCAGGAAACCGATGGCCGCCTTCTGGCCCCGGTACTCGAAAATCCTGCCGTTGGCCTCGACGTCGATCCGTTGGCCGTCGCGGCGCAGCCCGCGGAATGCGTAGTGCGAGGAGTCGATCTCGCCGGCAAAGCCCAGGCGCAGGTTCTCGGCCACGCGCTCGCGATATTCCGGCGCAACCAGGTCCGATACCGGCACGGTGTCGATCAGCGCCTCGGGCGACTCGAAACCGAAGATCGCCGCGAAGCCGGGGTTGACATAGCGCAGGCGCCGGTCGGGCCCGATGATGTAGATGCCTGCCATCGACTGCTCGACAAGAGCGCGGAACTTGGCCTCGCTTGCCCTCAAGGCATCTTCGGCCGCTGTGCGGGCAGTAATGTCGCGCGCGATACCGAACAAACCGGCAATCTTTCCGGCGCCGTCGCGCAGCGGCCCCTTGGTGACTTCAATCACTCGAATGCCACCGTTCACCGGCAGGTGCTCTTCGAGGCGCACCAGGGTGTTTCCCGCGAGGACCCGCTGATCGCTCGCGAGCGCCTGTTCGGCCAGGGGGCCCGGGAAAATCTCCTCGGCCGTTCGCCCGGTGCCTTGCTGTAACGGCACGCCTGCCATGGCCACTGCGGCCGGGTTGGCGAAGATGTACCTGCGGTCGGCATCCTTGGCAAAGATCGCGTCGTCGGTGTTGTCGGTGATTGCCTGCAGCAGCTGCAGCGTGCGCTGGTTCTCCGCGTAGAGTTCGACCTCACGCCGATGGGCCGCTTCGGTTCGATGGAGGAGATTGCGCACCAGTCCATAGAGCAGGAGCGTGGTCACGGCGACGAACAGCCAGCCCTTGATCACGCTCGCCCGAATGATCTGCTCCGGGTCGTCGAACATCATGCGGACGGCCGTGTCCGAAAACAGGATCCACAGCGCCGAGACGATCGCGTAGATCAGGACGACGGTGAATGCAGAACCACGCTTGTCGCCCATGACAGTCGCCTTCAGACGCTGTCGCGGTGACGTTCGGCGATGCCGCGGAACTGCTCGAACTCGGCGACGAACGCGTCGACGATGTCGGGGTCGAAATGGCGCCCGCGCTGGGCGATGATGATCTCGCGCGCTTCGGCCAGCGGCAGGGGCTGTTTGTACACGCGCGCGGAAATCAGCGCGTCGAAAACGTCCGCCAGCGCCATCAGGCGCGCGGAAACGGGAATGGCGTCGCCGGCCAGGCCGTCGGGGTAGCCGCTGCCGTCCCATTTCTCGTGATGCCAGTGCGCGATTTCCTTTGCCAGCGTCAGGAATGCCACGGGGCGGTCCGCATCCTTCTCGGCCATCTGGATGGCGTCGGAGCCGAGCTTCGCGTGGGTCTGCATCACCTTCCATTCGTCCGCCGTGAGCTTGCCCGGCTTCTGCAGGATCTGGTCGGGGATGCCCACCTTGCCGATGTCGTGCAGCGGCGCCGAGCGCACGAGCAGGTCGATGGTGCGGTCGGTGAGGAAATCGGCGAAGCGCGGGTAGTTGCGCAAGCGCGAGGCCAGCACGTGCACGTAGCGCTGGGTGCGATGAATGTGGTTGCCGGTCTCGGGGTCGCGCATTTCCGCGAGATGTGCCAGCGCCCGGATCGTCACGAGTTGCGTAAGATCGTTCTCGTGCATGCGCCGCGCCACCTCGGCCTCGAGGATGCTGTTCTGGTCTCGCAGGCGGTCGCGGGCCCGCTTCAATTCGATCTGGGTGTGTATGCGTGCCAGGACCACGGGCGGTCGCAACGGCTTCACGATGTAATCCACCGCGCCAACCTCGAGCCCGTGCATTTCGTCCTCCATGTGATCCATGGCGGTAACGAAGATCACGGGGATGTCGCGCGTGACGGGATTGGCGCGCAAATGCTGGAAGACCTCGAGGCCGCCCATGCCGGGCATGACGACGTCGAGCAGGATCAGGTCGGGTACCGGCTTCTCGATCGCCACGCGCAGCGCCTCGATACCGGAATTGGCGCCGCGCACGCGGTACGCGGGGCGCAGCAGTTCGAAGAGGACGCCGAGATTTTCCGGCATGTCGTCGACGATGAGGATGGTCGGACGAACGCCGCTGGTGTTGCTGCTGGTGTTCCCGGCCCGGATCGGCGAGTCGATGGTCGCACTCCCTAAGGGTTGTCCTGACGGCACACTCTCTGCAGCCAGCGCCATAGGCAAAAGTACCACGGCCCCGCCAGCGGGGCAATTTACCTTAAGTAGTACATGGGTATCACGGGTGCAAGGCGCCAGCGAGCGAGCCGAGGAAGGTTTCGGGCGGCTGGTAGCCGATGACGCGCGCATCCGCGACCTCCCTGCCGTTGCGGCCGAAGAAAATGATGCCGGGCGGCCCGAACAGGCCGAAGCGCTTGAGCAGGGCCTGATCGTCGTCGTTGTTGGCGGTGACGTCGGCCTGCAGCAGCATGACATCGGCAAGCAGCGCCTGCACCTGCGGATCATTGAAGGTGAACTTCTCCATCTCCTTGCAGGAGACGCACCAGTCGGCATAAAAGTCGAACATCACGGGCTGCCCTTTCACGCGCGCTTGACGCAGGCGCCCATCGAGTTCCGCCGTTGATTTGACGCGCTCGAAAGTCAGCCCCGATGGTACGCCGTGCTGGCTCGCCTCGCCGCGCAGGAAGCCGAGCGGCTGCAGCGGATCGCGCGCGCCACCGAGTACGCCCGCCAGCATGGCCGTGCCGGCCAACAGCATGAGCACGCCGACGCCCTTCCAGAGCCGGTGCCATGGCGTCGCGTGCGGCGGCAGCAGGTCGAGCGCGTGCAGGTAGATCGCAGGCACGATGAGGAGCGCGGCCCAGCCCAGCATCTGCGCCCAGACCGGGATCACCGGCGTCACCAGCCACAGCGCGGTGGCAAGCATGATGACGCCGAAGAACTTCTTGACCGCCTCCATCCACGGGCCGGACTTCGGTAGCAGAGAACGCGAGAAGACGCCGACCACGATCAGCGGCGCGCCCATGCCGAGGGCCATGGAGAACAGCGCCGTGCCACCGAGCGCCGCATCCTTCGTCTGCGCGATGTAGAGCAGCGCGCCGGCCAGCGGCGCCGCGACGCAGGGGCCGACGATCAGGGCCGAGAGCGCGCCCATGACGGCGATGGCGCCCATGCTGCCGCCCTGGCGGTTGGCGCGGTCCGAGAGCCGGCTTTGCAGCGCCGCCGGCAGTTGCAGCTCGTAGAAGCCGAACATGGACAACGAGAGTACGACGAAGACGAGCGCAAATGCGCCGAGCACCCAGGCGTTCTGCAGCGCGTTCGAGAGCAGCGTGCCGGAAAAGCCCGCAGCGACACCGGCTGCGGCGTAGGTGATGGCCATGCCGAACACGTAGGCGAGCGAGAGCGCGAAGGCGCGCGCGTGCGTCACCGCGTGGCCGTGGTTGACGATGATCCCGGAGAGGATCGGCACCATCGGGAACACGCAAGGCGTGAGGCACAGCAGGAGTCCAAAGCCGAAGAAGCTGGCGATGACGAGCCAGAAGCTGCCGTGCTTGAGCAGGCGCGCGATCTGCGACGATTCGTCGCCGGCGGGCGTTGGCGCGGGCGCCGCGGTCAGCGCGGGCACGGGCGAAGCACTTGCGAGCGAGACGACGACCTGCTGCGGCGTCGGCGGGTAGCAGATGCCCTTGTCCCAGCAGCCCTGCGACACGGCCTTGAGCGTGAAGGACTGCGCGCCGTTGGCCTGCACGGGGATGCGGATGGCGAGGTCGCCGCGATAGGTCTCGACCTTGCCGAAGAATTCGTCGTCCTTGACGTGGCCGGCCGGGAATTGCGGTTCGCCGAGCTTGACCGTGGCCGGCTCGGCCGTGAAGCGGATCTTCTCGCGGTACATGTAGTAGCCGTCGACGATGTGCCAGCGCGCCTCGACGGCGTCGGCGGCCACCGCCTGCGCCGAGAACCGGTAGGCCTGCTCGGGATCGAGCGGCTCCTCGGCGAAGGCCGGCGGCAGCAGGAGGGCGAGCAGGAGGGGCAGCAGTCGGATCATGGTGTTGTTGTCGTCTCGGCCGCGATCCATCCCAGGTATCCCGGGAGGCCGCGACTCAGTGGGACCGCGACGATCTCCGGAAGTTCGTAGGGATGGCGCGCGCAGATCGCGGCTTCGACCTCGGCGTAGCGGCCCGACGTGGTCTTGATCAGCAGCGGCACTTCTTCGGCATTCTCGATCTTGCCCTGCCAGCGATACACGGACTGGCAAGGCGCCAGGATGTTGACGCAGGCCGCCAGGCGCGCCGATACCAGATGGTCGGCAAGCGACCGGGCGGTGTTGGCATCGGGAAGGTTGGTCAGTACCAGCAAGGCGTCCACGCTGGTATTCTAGCGTCGAGGCCGAAGGCCCACAGGGAGGACTGCCGTGAGCAAGTTGCCACACAGTTCGGACGATGCGCCGCAGCGCACACGGAACGATGAAGACAAGTCGGCCGCCGACGATATGCTGAAGGGGGCGCCGGCCGGGCTCGACCGGATCGAGCTGGCCATGCAGCGCGTCGCCTGGGAGACGGAGCCTGAGGAAAAGGCCCAGCCAGTGCGGAGTTCCGCCCTGGAACGGTTCATCGAGGAACGCCGGATCGACGAGCGCCGGATCGAAGAACGCCGGGGCGACGAGCGTCGCGTCAAGGAGCGTCGCCTCAAGGACCGTCGTCAAACGAAGCCGGATGGGGCAGAGACAGCAGGCTGGCATACCTGGCTGGCTCCTGCCGCCACGGCGCTTGCGCTCGGGATCGGAATCGGCTGGTGGGGAGGATCGCGCCTCGAGCAGGCGCGTGTGCCCGTCGTGGTGCCACAACCGCCGGCGTTGGTGCAGCAGCCGGCTATTCCGTCACCGGCGGTGGCTACGCCGGTGCAGAGCCCTGTCGCGCCCGAGGCCAACGTTCCGCTGAAGCTTGACGCCGACGTCGAGGCTGTCGCACGGCGTACCACCGAGGCTGACTCTACGACAGCAGCCGGCGCCGCGTCAGCCCCAGTGCCACCCAGTAGCAGACGACCGTCACCGTGACCAGCACCGCGATGTGCAGCAGCGCCGCGGGCGGCACCTCGCCAAACAGCAGCGGCCGGATCAGCGCCACCGCGTGCGTCAGCGGCAGCACTTGCGCCAGCGCCTGGATGCCGGCCGGCAGCTGGTCGAGCGGGAAGAACACGCCGGAGAGCAGCGTCATCGGCGTGATGAACAGCGTGAAGTAGTACATGAAGAAATCGTAGGACGGCGCCAGCGCCGTCACTATCAGCCCCGGCGCCGAGAACGCGAGGCCGGTGAGGAAGATCGCCGGAATCGCCCACAGCGCCAGCGGCGAGTGCGTGAGCCCCAGCACGGCGACGACGATCAGGATGGCGACGCCCGAGAGCGTCGCCTTCGCGGCCGCCCACAGCAGTTCGCCGAGCACGACGTCGTCGAGCGAAATGGGCGCGTTCATGATCGCCTCCCAGCTCTTCTGCACGTGCATGCGCGCGAAGGCGGAGTAGAGCGCCTCGAACGAGGCCGCGTTCATGGTCGAGGCGCACACGGTGCCGGCGGCGAGGAAGGCGATGTAGGAGCCGCCGCCGAAGGCCGGTAACGCGGCGGGCAGCAGGCCACCGAGGCCGTAGCCGAGGCCGAACATGTAGATCATCGGATCGGC
>DATJQH010000056.1:0-7251 GCA_035505955.1 Rhodocyclaceae bacterium | reverse complement strand
GGCCAGCCTTCGATGCCGGCGTGGCGGCATAACAGTCGTTTGACGTTGCCGTCGAGGATGGGCAGGCGCGCGGCGAAGCAGAAGACGGCGATGGCGTTGGCCGTAGAGCGTCCGATGCCGGGCAGCGAGGTGATGGTGCGGGCGTCGCGCGGGAACGCGCCGCCATGCCCGGCCACGATTGCTTTCGCGCAGGCGTGCAGGTTGCGCGCGCGGGCGTAGTACCCGAGCCCGCTCCAGTGAGCCATCACTTCTTCGGTCGGCGCCGCGGCGAGCGAGGCGAGGTCGGGGAACGCCTGCAGGAAGCGCTGGTAATAGGGCACGACGGTCGCGACCTGCGTCTGCTGCAGCATGATCTCGGAAAGCCAGACGCGATAAGGGTCTCTTGTCTGCTGCCACGGCAGGTCGTTGCGTCCGTGACGCTTCTGCCAGTGGATCAGGCGTCGGGCGAAGGAGGGGGCATCGGTCGGCATGGGTCGGCTAGGATGTCATAATCGGCGCGATTGTTGAACAACCTGGAGGCTGGACATGAAGTCCCTTGTCGTTGCGGTTCTTCTCGCAGGAGTGGCCGGCGCTGCCACGGCACAGATGAAAGTCGGCGTGATCGCCTCCTCGACCGGGCCGACGGCGTTCGTCGGCATCTCGCAGAAGAACACGGTGCCGCTGTTGCCGACGAAGATTGGCGACATCACTGTCGAGTACATTGCCTACGACGACGCCTCCGATGCCACGCAGACGGTGCAACTGGCGAAGAAGCTGCTGATCGAGCAGAAGGTGGACGCGATCATCGGCCCGACGGGCTCGCCCAACGCGATGGCGATGCTGCCTTTCATGGCCGAGAGCGGCACGCCGATGCTGGCGCCGGTCGGCACACCCGCCGTCGTGCTGCCCATGGACGACAAGAAGCGCTGGGCCTTCAAGACGACGCAGAACGACGGCCTGATCGCCGAGGCGATCATCGCCCACATGGTGAAGAGCGGCGTCAAGACCGTCGGCTTCATCGGCTACAACGACCCCTACGGTGAAAGCTGGCTCAGGGAGTTTTCGGCGCAGGCGCAAAAGGCCGGATTGCAGCTCGCGGACGTCGAGCGCTATCTGCGCACCGACCAGTCGGTAAGCGGCCAGGCGATCAAGCTGATTGCGGCCAAGCCGGATGCGGTCCTCATCGCCGGCACCGGCGGCCCGGCCGTGCTGCCGCATGCGACGCTGGTCGACCTCGGCTACAAGGGCAAGCTCTACCAGACGCATGGCGCGGCGACACCGGACTTCATCCGCCTGGGCGGCAAGAAGCTCGAAGGCGCATTCATGGCCGCCAGTGCCATGGTGGTGCTCGACCAGATGCCCGACCGCAATCCTTCGAAGAAGGTGGCGCAGAACTACATTGCCGCCTACGAAAAGATCTATGGAACCAAACCGGCCACGTTCGGTGCCAACGTGTACGACGCGGGCATGCTCCTGCAGAAGGCCGTGCCCGAGGCGGCGAAGAAGGCGAGGCCGGGCACGCCGGAATTCCGTGCCGCGCTGCGCGACGCGCTGGAAACCATCAAGGAGCTGGTCGCGACGCAAGGCGTGTACAACATGAGCGCCCAGGACCACTCCGGCTTCGACCAGCGTGGCCGGGTCATGATGACGCTCAAGGACGGCGCCTGGCAACTCGTGCCGGACTGATCGCCGTTTCCATGGAGGGCTGGCCATGAACGCACGCGAACTGGTTCAGGAAGTCGGCACCCTGTTCTCGCTGCCCGACGTGGTCGTGCGGCTCAATGACCTCATCGAATCCGGCCAGGCGTCCACGGCCGAACTCGGCGAGGTGGTCGAACTGGACCCGGGGCTTACCGCGGCGGTCCTGAAGCTGGCCAACAGCGCCTGGTACGGCCTGCCGTCGCATGTCGATACCTTATCGACCGCCGTCATGCTCATCGGCCAGAAGGCCCTGCGCAGCCTTGCCCTGTCGGCCTCCGTTGTGAGGACCTTCCGCGGCATTCCGGAGCAGCTGCTCGACATGCGTGCTTTCTGGAACCGCAGCATCGCCTGCGGCGTGATTGCGCGCAACCTGTGCCGCGGCTGCCGGCTGCCGGAAGAGGAGCGCCTGTTCATCTCAGGATTGCTCCTGGGCGTCGGCAAACTCGTCTTTCTCGCGCGCCGGCCCACGCAGTATCGCGACGTGCTGGCGAAAGCCGCCGAGGGCGAGACCGCCATGGTGGCGGCGGAGCGACGCCTGTTCGGTTTCGATCACGCGGAACTCGGCGCCGAGCTTCTGCGCGCCTGGAAGCTGCCGGAAATACTGTCGTTCCTCGTCGGTTCACAGCTGTCGCCGCTGGCGGCCAAGGCCTGGCCGCGCGAGGCGGCTGTCGTGTTCGCGGCCCGAGCGATCGCCGGCAGGATCGCCTCCGCCATTCATGACAGTACGCCGCTCGCGGGGTTCGAACTCGAATTCGAACCGGAAATCTGGACGCGACTGGGTCTCCAGCCGGCCGTGATCCCCGAGATCATCACTGCGTCCGTAGCCCAGACGCGGGAGATCGCAGGGATCGTCAACCCGTAGCGTCGACTGCCGGCGTCAGCCGAAGATCGCGCGCATTTCCTTTTCGCGCTTGTCGACCTCGCCGGCGAGATCAACGTACTCGATCGGCAGTTCTATCCGCTCGGCGGACGGTGCGTCGGCATCGCGGGTCAGCCATTCGTACTTGCCACCTGCCATCAGGTTGGCGACATAGACGAGGTCGGTCAGGTTCTTCGGTGGCCTTGGTACGGGCCGCGGCCGGTCGTGGTCGCGCACAGCGTCGGAGATCGAATGTGGCAGGGCGAGCGCGACCAGGAGCGAGTGGCCGATGCTTTCGTGCCATTCGGTCACCAGGTATTTCACGGTACCGGGTCGTGCGCGCAGCTCGGAATACTGGCTCGCGCGATAGAGCATGTAGAAGGCGCCAAGATCGTGCACCAGGCCCGCGAGCAGCGCTTCGTCCGGGCTGATGCGCGTCATCCGGTGTGCCACGATTTCCGCGGCCGCGGCTGAACGCAGCGAGTGGCGCCACAGGTCGTCAGCGAACGTGCTGAAAGGCAACAGGTCCTTGGCACGCAGCAACTGGCTCATGGCGATGGCCATGGCGGTGCTGCGCACGAGGTTGAGGCCGAGCCGCGTGACGGCGATCTTCACGCTCGTCACTTCCAGCCCGCTGCGGCGGTGGGCCACCGAGTTGGCCAGGGCGATCAGGCGTCCGGAAATGAGCGGCTCCAGCTCGATGACTTCCGCAAGCCGAGCCATCGTCAGATTGGGATCCTGCAACACCTTGCGCAGGCGCGAGACGACGTCGAACGCCGTCGGGAATATCACATCGCCCGACAACTCCGAGGCGATGTCTTCGAGCATCTGGAAGCGCTGCGCGGCGAGCGCGTCACCCTTCTTGTCGTCGTTCGGCGGCGTATCCACTGGCTGTGCGCGGTGCTCCGTCCTGGAGCGGGCGATGGGAGTCGAACCCACGTCTTTGGCTTGGGAAGCCAAGGTAATAGCCGTTATACGACGCCCGCGTCGGGTTGAATTCTAGCAGCCCGCCATTGAACCCGTGCCGAGCCACCGGCTCCGGGGCGCCGTCATGCCGCATTGTGAAATGGTGCTTTGCGCCACAAAAGCGAGCACGTAAGCTGTTGTTTGTAATTAGTAAAAAATACTGGGCTCAACTATTGCTGCGCTGCGCAAGTCTTCATATAGTTCGCTCATGCAATGTTGACTGAAATAGTACGGTATACCCCCAACCCCAAGGAGGATTACATCATGACCAGCAGAGAGACCGAAGCCGCAACCCTGACCCGGGACTGGACCGGCAGTGCGCGCTGGCAAGGCATTACCCGAGGCTACACCGCCGCCGACGTGATTCGCCTGCGCGGATCCTTCCCGATCGAGCACACACTCGCCCGCCGGGCCGCGGAGAAACTCTGGCAACTCGTCAATGAGGAAGACTACGTCAACTGCCTCGGTGCGCTGACGGGTGGCCAGGCCATGCAGCAGGTGAAAGCCGGCGTCAAGGCCATCTACCTCTCGGGCTGGCAGGTGGCGGCCGACAACAACGGCTACATGTCGATGTATCCGGACCAGTCCCTGTATCCGGTCGATTCCGTGCCGACTGTCGTCGAGCGCATCAACAATACATTCAAGCGCGCCGACGAGATCCAGTGGTCACGCGGCATCGGTCCCGGCGACGCGGGCTACGTTGATTACTTTGCTCCCATCGTCGCCGATGCGGAAGCGGGTTTCGGCGGCGTGCTCAACGCCTACGAACTGATGAAGGCGATGATCCGGGCGGGCGCGGGCGGCGTGCACTTCGAGGACCAGTTGGCCTCCGTGAAGAAGTGCGGACACATGGGCGGCAAGGTCCTGGTTCCGACCCAGGAGGCCGTGCAAAAGCTGATCGCAGCGCGGCTTGCAGCCGACGTCATGGGCGTGCCAACCCTGATCCTTGCGCGCACCGACGCCGAGGCTGCGGACCTCATCACGTCGGACGTCGACGAAAACGACAAGCCGTTCATCACCGGCGAACGCACCGCCGAAGGCTTCTTCCGCACCCGCAACGGTCTCGAGCAGTCGATCTCGCGTGGACTTGCCTACGCGCCCTATGCCGACATGGTGTGGTGCGAGACGGGCAAGCCCGACCTCGAGTTCGCGCGCAAGTTCGCCGAGGCGATCCGCACCAAGTATCCCGGCAAGCTGCTCGCGTACAACTGCTCGCCTTCCTTCAACTGGAAGAAGAACCTCGATGACGCGACGATCGCCAAGTTCCAGCGCGAACTAGGTGCCATGGGCTACAAGTACCAGTTCATCACGCTGGCCGGCATCCACTCGATGTGGTTCAACATGTTCGACCTTGCGCACGACTACGCACAGCGCGGCATGTCGGCCTATGTCGAGAAAGTCCAGGAACCGGAGTTTGCAGCGCGCGAGCGTGGCTACACGTTCGTCTCCCACCAGCAGGAAGTCGGCACCGGTTACTTCGACGACGTCACGACCGTCATCCAGGGCGGTGCGTCATCGGTGACCGCGCTTACCGGCTCGACCGAGGAAGAACAGTTCGCCGAGCGCCCGACTACGGCCCGCCCGCGCCTTGCCGCCTGAGTCTCCCAACCGCCAACAGAGAGGAACATGCCATGACCATCACTACCTACTACGCAACCTGCCGGCCGAACCGCCGCAATTCCGAAGCCGACGCCATCGTTCACCTCATCAACGACCAGTGCGCGGTCAGCGGTGACAACCGATCCTGGGATTCGACGTGGGCCCAGGTCGACGCGGTCGCCGATGCGGCGACCCAGCGGCGCCTCGGCCTCGTGGTCGAAGCCGAGCAGCACGAGCATCACGCCGAAGACGAGTAGTTCCTTCGCCCCGCGGCGATTGCGGTCGCCGCGGCCGCGCAGGAAGCGGCCCGGGGGCGCACCAACATCTCGCAACAATTTTCCAGTCGCTCGGCGGCCGTCTCGGCCAACATCCGCTAAACTTGCCATCCCTCGGGCTCAGGGAAGCACCGCGTCAAAAGCGTGCCCCGGATCGCCTCGCGCATCGTCAGGTGCGAAATCTGGAAAGGCAATGTCATGAAGCGGCTCTTAAGCGTACTGGTCTTCCTGTTCTCGGTCGCAACCTTGTCCGGCTGCGGCTCCAACGGCAGTTCGGCAGCCCCGCCGCCCGACCTGACCGCGACGGCCGGGGACGGTCGGGTAACCCTGACCTGGACGATGGAGCCCGGCGTTCAGTACTGGGTCTACTACGCGCCGGCCGCTTCGATCTCGGTTGACAACTGGACGCTCATACCGGGCTCGCACGCGCTGGTCGACGTTTCCTCGCCGCTGACGATCGGCGGTCTGGTGAATGGAACCACGTATGCCTTCACCATGGACGCCCGCCGCAATCAGGGCCCGCGAGGCGCCGGCGCTCCGTCGGTTGCCGCGGTGCCCCGCCTAGCCGGCGGCGTCTGGACCGCAGGCAGCGGCGGCGGCACGGCAGACCTCGCGGGCGTGACCTTCGGCACAGTCGGAACGACGATCGAATTTGCCGCCGTTGGCGCCGGCGGCACCATCCTCACCAGCACGGACGGCTTGACCTGGAATTCCGTGACCCAAAGCGCAACCACGGCGAACCTCAACGCGGTCTGCTACGGCGGCTCGGCGTTCGTTGCCGCAGGAGCAGGCGGCGTGGTTCTCTATAGCACCGATCTCGCAACCTGGACTGCGGAGACCAGCGCCACCGCAAGCGCCGTCAACGGTGTTGCCACCGCGGGCTCCAATCACTTCGTCGCCATCGGGGCGGGCGGTGCGGCAACCTACAGCACGGACGGCGTGACCTGGACCGCAGCCACATCCGGCACCGCCAACGACCTGCTGGGCGTCACGTTCGGCAACGCCCTGTACGTCGCCGTCGGTGCCGGCGGCACCATCCTGACCAGCCCGGACGGTGTCACCTGGACAGCGCAGACTTCCAACACCACGGCGAACCTGACGAGCGTGGCGTGGGGCATCGATTCGTCCACCACCACTTACCGGTTCGTGGCGGTCGGCGCGGGGGGCACCCTGCTCACCAGCACCGACGGCGTGACCTGGACAGCGCTCACTGCGCTGCCCATCGGCAACATCAACAGCGTGACCTACGGCACCCAGTTCATTCTCGTCGGCGATGGCGGCGTCATCTATTCGAGCACCACGGGAACGTCATGGCAGGCTGAATCGTCGGGCACGACCAGCAACCTTGCCGCAATCGCGCGCACGGGATACAGCTACGTCGCGGTCGGAGCGGGCGGCACGCACCTGCTCTCCCAGTAGCGCTGCAACGTGATGGCGGCCGGGGCGGTAAAATCCCGGCCGTGATCAACGTTTCCATCAATGGCGAACCGACTGGCCTGGAGCCCGCGATGACCGTCGCCGCGCTGCTCGAGGCGCGCGGCCTCGGCGGCAAGCGCGTCGCCGTGGAGCGGAACGGCGCCATCGTACCGAAGAGCCGGCACGCCATGACGACGCTGGCGGACGGTGACCGCATCGAAATCGTCGTCGCCGTCGGCGGCGGATAAGGAAGACCATGAACGATCCTCTCGTCATCGCCGGCAAGGCGTATTCGTCCCGATTGCTTGTCGGCACCGGCAAATACAAGGATTTCGCGGAAACGCGCGCGGCCGTGCAGGCGAGCGGCGCCCGGATCGTCACGGTCGCGATCCGCCGCACCAACCTCGGCCAGGACCCGAACCAGCCGTCCCTGCTCGACGCGCTGCCGCCCGCCGA
>DATJQH010000055.1:0-14352 GCA_035505955.1 Rhodocyclaceae bacterium | reverse complement strand
GCTGGACGTGCGCGGGCTGTGCAAGAACTTCGTCAGCCACGAGGGCCTGTTCGGCAAGCGCGTGATGCGCGCCGTGAAGGACGTCTCGTTCTCGCTGCCGCGCGGCAAGACGGTCGGCCTCGTCGGCGAATCGGGCTCGGGGAAGTCCACCGTCGGCCTCACCATCATGCGCCTGCACCAGGCGGACGGCGGCGAGGTCGTGTTCCGCGGCAAGAACCTGCTCGCGCTCTCGCCGCAGGCGCAGATGGAGTACAAGCGCCACATCCAGATCATCTTCCAGAATCCGTACGCGTCGCTCAACCCGCGCTTCGTCATCGGCGAGATCCTCACCGAGCCGATGCGCCTGCACGGCATCGGCGCGCACGAAGCCGAGCGCGAGAAGCTGGCGGCGGAACTGCTTGATCGGGTCGGTCTGCCGGCCATGTCGCTGCGCAAGTATCCGCACGAATTCTCCGGCGGCCAGCGCCAGCGCATCGCCATCGCGCGCGCCCTCACGCTCAAGCCCGAAGTGCTGATCTGCGACGAGTCCGTCTCCGCGCTCGACGTCTCGGTTCAGGCGCAGGTGCTGAACCTGCTGCAGGACCTGCAGGACGAGTTCCGCATGTCCTACCTGTTCATCTCGCACGACCTCGCCGTGGTCAAATATCTTTCGGACCAGGTGATGGTGATGAACGCCGGCGAGATCGTCGAAGCGGCCAATCCCGACGAGATCTACCGCAATCCGAAGCAGCCCTATACGCAGCGCCTGCTGGCCTCGATTCCGCGCGGCCTGCCCGGGCCGGCCTAGGCCGGGAGCTTCGGCAGCACGCGCCGCGCGTTCGCGCTCGTCGCCGCAACGACCTCGTCAACCGTCATGCCGCGCAGTTCTGCGAGCACCGCGGCGATACGCGGCAACTCCGCCGGCTCGTTGCGACCGTGCCCAAGCCACTCGGGCGGAATGTCGGGCGAGTCGGTCTCCAGCACGATGGCATCGAGCGGCAGCGTCGCCGCCAGTTCGCGCAGCCTCGTCGCGCGCGGATGCGTCATGGCGCCACCGAAGCCGAACTTGAAGCCGAGCTTGATGAACTCGTCCGCCTGCTGGCGGCTGCCGTTGAAGGCGTGGGCGATACCGCCAGGCACTTCGATGCGACGCAGTCTCTTGAGGATGTTGTCGACGGCGCGCCGCACGTGCAGCAGCACCGGCAGGCCGAATTCGCGCGCCACCATCAACTGCGCGGCGTACCACGAGGACTGACTTTCGTCGTCGCGCGGCTCCACAAAACCGTCGAGCCCGATCTCGCCCACGGCCACAGCGGGTTCGCGGCGCAACGTCTCACGCAGCGCATCCAGGTCTTCCGGCGCCGCTCGAGCGACGACCATCGGGTGAATGCCGTAGGCCGGACGGCACTGCGGAAACGCGCGGCAGACCTCCGCCACCGCGTCGAAATTTGCCCGCTCCACTGCCGGCACGACAATGGTGGCCACGCCCTTGGCAAGCGCCCGCGCGGCGACCGCGACGCGATCAGCATCGAATTCAACGGCATCGAGGTGGCAGTGGGTGTCGATCAGCAGCACGGCAATTGCCCGCCGAGCGCAGCAGACTTACTCGACTTCGTCGATCCAGGCCTGTTGGATGGCTTCAAGAACCTTCTCGCCGCAGTGCTTCGGATCGTCCTCGAAGTCGGGCAGCGCCGTGACCCAGTTCATGAGGTCCATGAAGTTGATCCGCGTGGGATCCATGCCCGGGTGCCGCTCGGCCAGTTCGATGGCAATGTCATTGACGTCGGTCCACTTCACGTCCGCTTACCTCCGCCTTCCTTGGCCATGTTGATGGTGTACTTCGGAATCTCGATCACCAGCGGCGTCTCGCCGACCACGGCCTGGCAGGACAGCCGCGACGTCGGCTCCAGCCCCCAGGCCTTGTCGAGGAGATCCTCCTCGGTTTCGTCGGCCTCACCCAGTGAATTGTAGCCCTCGCGCACGACGACGTGACAGGTGGTGCAGGCGCAGGACTTCTCGCAGGCGTGCTCGATCTCGATGCCGCTGTCGAGCAACGCGTCGCAGATCGACGTGCCCGGCGCCGCCTCGATCACCGCCCCTTCGGGGCACAGCTCCCAATGCGGCAGCACGACGATGCGCGTCACGATTCCAGTTCCTCGATCTTCTTGCCTGACAGCGCGCGCTGCACGCTCTGGTTCATGCGCCGGGCGGCGAATTCGGCCGTGCCCTTGTTCAATGCGTCCATGGCGTCGTCGATGGCGCGCCGGTCGTCGCCGATCATCACCGTTTGCAGTCGGGCGACGCAGGCGTCGACGTGCGCACGTTCCAGCGTCGACAGCAATGCGGCGTCCTCCTGAAGGGCCGACTGCACGGCCTCGATGAGTCGCTGCGCTTCGACCTGCGCCTCGCGCAGCGCGCGCCGGAAGGCGTCGTCGCCGGCGTGCGAGAAGCCGTCCTTGAGCATGGCCGCGACTTCGTCATCGGTCAAACCGTAGGACGGTTTCACCTCGATGCGCGCCTCGTGGCCGGTAGTCTGCTCGCGTGCGGTCGCCGAGAGCAGGCCGTCGGCATCGACCTGGAAGGTGACGCGGATGCGCGCGGCGCCGGCCACCATGGGCGGAATGCCGCGCAGTTCGAAGCGCGCGAGGCTGCGGCAGTCAGATACGAGTTCGCGCTCGCCTTGCACCACGTGCAGCGCCATCGCGCTCTGGCCATCCTTGAACGTGGTGAACTCCTGGGCACGGGCGACCGGAATCGTCGAATTGCGCGGGATGATCTTCTCGGTGAGCCCGCCCATCGTCTCTATGCCGAGCGACAGCGGGATCACGTCGAGCAATAGCCAGTCATCGCCGGCAGCGCGATTGCCGGCCAACAGATTGGCCTGGATGGCGGCGCCCAGCGCCACCACCTTGTCCGGATCGAGATTGTTGAGCGGCGCCTGACCGAAGAATTCGCCGACGGCCTTCTGTACCTGCGGCATGCGCGTCGCGCCTCCGACCATGACGACGCCCTTGACCTCCTCGGGCGCGAGACCCGCATCGCGCAAGGCCTTGCGGGTCGGAACGATCGTCTTTTGCACCAGGTTCTTCGTGATCTCGGTGAATACCGCCGACGTGAGCCGGAGATCGACAAACTCGCCGGTCGACAGCTTGGCGGTGATCGGCGCCTCGCCGTTTAGCGTCAGGTACTCTTTCGCCTCGCGGGCGCGCGTCTGCAACAGGCGCGCGTCGTGCGCCGACACCGGCGACAGCTTGGCCTGCTCGATGATCCAGCAGAACACGCGGTGGTCGAAGTCGTCCCCGCCGAGCGCCGAATCGCCACCGGTGGCCAGCACCTGGAAGACGCCCTTGGCGAGCTTGAGGACCGAGATGTCGAAGGTGCCGCCGCCGAGGTCGTAGACCGCGTAGATGCCCTCGGCACCATTGTCGAGGCCGTAGGCGATCGCCGCGGCGGTCGGCTCGTTCAGGAGGCGCAACACGTTGATGCCGGCCAGCCTGCCGGCGTCCTTGGTGGCCTGACGCTGCGCGTCGTCGAAGTAGGCGGGTACCGTGATGACCGCGCCGGTAAGCTGCCCGCCGAGCGAGGCCTCTGCGCGCTCGCGCAAAGTCTTCAGGATATCGGCCGATACCTCGACCGGCGACTTGACGCCCTGCGCGGTGCGCAGCTTGACCATGCCGTCGCCTTCGACGAAATCGTAGGGCATGGCCTCGACATGGGCGATGTCCTTGCGGCCCCGCCCCATGAAGCGCTTGACCGAAACGATGGTGTTGCGCGGATCGATGGCCTGGCGCGCCTGCGCCTCGTAGCCGACTTCCACGGCGCTGGTGGCGCCGTAGTGAACGACGGACGGCAGCAAGGGCCGGCCCAATTCGTCGGTAAGCACAGCCGACGCGCCGCTGCGCACGGTCGCCACCAGCGAGTTGGTGGTGCCGAGGTCGATGCCGACGGCCAAACGGTGTTCATGGGGCGCGGCGGACTGGCCGGGCTCGGAAATCTGCAGCAGTGCCATGGGACTTTCTTCTTATGCTTCGACGGCCTGCAAGGCCTCGTCGATTTCGAAAAGCAGCTTCTCCTGGAACATCAATTGGCGCACGATCTCGGCGCCGCGCGCATAGTCCTTCGCCTCATCCAGCGCCTGCGTCAGCGCCGCGTGCTGGCCGGCCATTTCCTTCTTCATCTGCCGGTGCATGCGGTCAAGGCCGTCGACATCGCCGCCCGCTCGCGCCTCGGCCACCGCCTCGCGCAGCTCCATCTGATGCATGAGGAAGTCAGCCGGCATCGCCGTGTTGTGCTCGACCTGCGGATCGTGGCCAACGAGGCCGAGCAGGTAGGTGCCACGCTTGAGGGGGTTCTTGAGCGTCAGGTAGGCCTCGTTCACCTTGGTCGCCCATTGCATCGCCAGGCGCTTGTCGGCGTCGGCCAGGTGCGCGTGCTTGTCCGGATGCACCTGCGCCTGGACGTCGCGGTAGAGCCGCTCCAGTTCGATCTCGTCCAGCGCCTGCCGGCGCGGCAAACCGAACAGCGCGAAGTGGTCCTGCGAGAAGTGTTCGAGGTCGAAGATCGTCATTTCAGACCGTGAACGATTCGCCGCAACCGCACTGGTCCTTGATGTTCGGGTTGTTGAACCTGAAGCCTTCGTTGAGCCCTTCCTTGGCGTAGTCGAGCTCGGTGCCGTCGATGTACGGCAGGCTGCGCGGATCGACGACGATCTTCAGTCCCTGCGTATCGAAGACGACATCCTCGGGCTCGGCCGCGTCGGCGAACTCGAGCTTGTAAGCCATGCCCGAGCAGCCGGAGGTCTTGACGCCGAGGCGGATGCCGATGCCCTTGCCGCGCTTGGAGAGGAAATTCGAAACGTGCTTCGCAGCCGCTTCGGTCAACGTGATGGACATGCTCAGGCTCCCTGCTTCTTCTTGTAATCGGCGACGGCCGCCTTGATGGCGTCCTCGGCCAGGATGGAACAATGGATCTTCACCGGCGGAAGTGCGAGTTCTTCGGCGATCTGCGTGTTCTTGATCGTCATGGCCTCGTCGAGCGTCTTGCCCTTCACCCATTCGGTGACGAGCGACGACGACGCGATGGCAGAGCCGCAGCCGTAGGTCTTGAACTTGGCGTCCTCGATGACGCCGCCCTTGCCGACCTTGATCTGCAGCTTCATGACGTCGCCGCAGGCCGGCGCGCCGACCATGCCGGTGCCGACGGTTCCCTCGTCCTTGTCGAACGAACCGACGTTGCGCGGATTTTCGTAGTGGTCGATGACCTTGGTGCTGTATGACATGCTGGTCTCCTTAGTGCGCTGCCCACTGCACGCTGTTGAGATCGACGCCGTCCTTGTACATTTCCCAAAGCGGCGACAACTCGCGCAGCTTGCCGATCTTCTCGTGCAGCAGCTTTATCGTGTAGTCGATTTCCTCCTCGGTTGTAAAGCGGCCGAGCGTGAAGCGGATGGAACTGTGTGCCAGCTCGTCCGAGCGACCGAGCGCACGCAGGACATACGACGGCTCAAGGCTCGCCGACGTGCAGGCGGAACCCGACGATACGGCGATGTCCTTGATTGCCATCATCAGCGATTCGCCCTCGACGTAAGCGAAGCTGATGTTCAGATTATGCGGGACGCGTCGTTCGACGTCGCCATTGACGAACACTTCCTCGATGTCCGTGAGGCCCTTCATCAGGCGGTCGCGCAACATGCGGATGCGTTCGTTCTCGGTCGCCATCTCTTCGCGGGCGATGCGGAACGCTTCGCCCATGCCGACGATCTGGTGCGTCGGCAAAGTGCCCGAGCGCATGCCGCGCTCGTGCCCGCCGCCATGCATCTGCGCCTCGATGCGGATGCGCGGCTTGCGCCGCACGTAGAGGGCGCCGATGCCCTTCGGGCCGTAGGTCTTGTGCGCCGAGAAGGACATCAGGTCGACCTTGAGGCGCGACAGGTCGAGCGGCATCTTGCCGGTCGCCTGGGCGGCGTCCACGTGGAAGATCGTGCCGTTGTCGCGGCAGATCTCGCCCAGTTCGTCGATCGGCTGGATGACGCCGATCTCGTTGTTCACCGCCATGACGGAAGCGAGCACCGTGTCCTTGCGCAATGCCGCCTTGAACTGGTCGGCCGTGATCAGGCCGTTCTCCTGCGGCTGCAGGTAGCTCACCTCGAAGCCCTGCCGCTCCATTTCCTTGCAGGTGTCGAGCACGGCCTTGTGCTCGGTGGAGACCGTGATGATGTGCTTGCCCTTGGTGCCGGCGTAGAAGAAGCCGGCGCCCTTGATGGCGAGGTTGTTCGATTCGGTGGCACCCGACGTCCAGACGATCTCCTTCGCATCGGCATTGACCAGCTTCGCCACTTCCTCGCGGGCGTTTTCCACGGCCGCTTCCGCCTCCCAGCCGAACGCGTGCGAACGCGAAGCCGGGTTGCCGAAATGTTCGGTCAGGAACGGAATCATCTTCTGGGTCACGCGGGGGTCTACGGGCGTCGTGGCCGAGTAGTCCAGGTAAATCGGTAGTTTCAGCATTGCGGTGTGTCCCTTGCCCTTGCTCAACTGGCCAGCGTGGCCAGTCTCTTCAGTTGAAAAACGGTTTCGCCGAGCGCGATCAGGAAGTCCCCCACTTCCTTCGCGGTCGTCTCCCGGCCCACGCTCACGCGCACGGCGCCGCGCGCCACTTCCGGATCCACGCCCATCGCCATGAGCACATGCGACGGTTCCGGATCCGCGCTCGAACAGGCCGAGCCGCTGGCGACGGCGAAGCCGGCACGATCGAGCTTCGCCACGAGCGTCTCGCCGTCGACACCGGGCAGTGCAAAAAATACGGTATTCGGCAGGCGCTTCGCCGCTTGCCCGAAGATCACGGCGCCCAGTTCCGCCACACCGATTTCCACTTCCTCGCGCAGGTCGGCTTGGCGTACCACGGCGGCTGACTCTTGTTCGGCCAGCAGCGCACACGCGGCACCAAAACCGACGATGGCCGGCACATTCTCGGTGCCCGAGCGCAGACCGCGCTCCTGCCCGCCACCGACGATCTGCGGCACCAGTTCGAGGCGCTTGTCTAGGACCAGCGCGCCGGCGCCCTTCGGTCCGCCGATCTTGTGCGACGACAAAGTCAGCGCATGCACGCCGCACTGGCTGAGCGCCCGAAAATCGACGGGCATCTTGCCCAGCGCCTGCACGACATCGGTGTGGAACCATGCCCGCGTCGGCCGCGCACACTCCGCCAGCGCACCGACGTCCTGAATCACGCCGGTCTCGTTGTTGGCGAGCATCACCGAGATCAGCGCAGGTCGCTCTGCGAGCGCCGCATCGAAGTCGGCCCGGGCGATGCGTCCGTCGCGATCCACTGCGATCTCGCGCAGCCGCCCGCCGGCTTTCGCCAGCTGTGCCGCGGGC
Organism: Rhodocyclaceae bacterium; assembly: GCA_035505955.1. Taxonomy (GTDB): domain Bacteria; phylum Pseudomonadota; class Gammaproteobacteria; order Burkholderiales; family Rhodocyclaceae; genus Fen-999. The sequence goes on along the minus strand of DATJQH010000055.1, from coordinate 7,000 downwards.
TGGCGCACGCTCGGGTGCTCGACGGCGGAAATCGCGATCAACGGAAAGCGCTGGTCGGGAGTCCGTCGTGCGATGGCCGCCCCCTTGATGAACAGGTTGCTGGCTTCAGTACCGCCGCTCGTGAAAACCACTTCGCTTGCGCTGGCACCCACCGCAGCCGCCACCCGCGTCCGCGCCTCGTCGATCGCGGCCCGCGCCGCGCGGCCGAACTCATGCCGGCTGGAGGCATTTCCGTGCCGGCGCGAGAACCACGGCAGCATGGCCTCCAGCACGCGCGCGTCGACCGGCGTCGTAGCGTTGTAATCGAGGTACGCGGGCGCGAACAAGGCAATCCTCAGGCAGCGAGGGCGACGGGAATGCGCCGCACGGGCCGGCGCGCCGGCACTTCGGCCTGCAATGCGGCCACGCACGCGGCGTTGTTCTTCTGCTCTTCCACCAGTTCCTGCAGCGTGACCGACCGCAGATAGTCGAACATGCGGTTGTTCAGGCTCGTCCACAAGTTGTGCGTCATGCACGGATGATCGTCCTGACAGTCGCCGCGGCCGCCGCATTGCGTGGCGTCCAGCGTCTCGTCGACGGCCTGGATGATGTCGGCAACCGAAACCTGGAGCATCGGCTTGGCCAGGCAGTAGCCACCGCCCGGGCCGCGCACGCTGGCCACCAGGTTGTTGCGGCGAAGTTTGCCGAACAGTTGTTCCAGATATGACAGGGAAATCTTCTGCCGCTCGGCGATGCCGGCGAGCGTGACCGGCCCGGTGTGCTGCCGCAAGGCCAGATCGATCATCGCCGTGACCGCGAAACGTCCTTTTGTCGTCAGTCTCATGAGTAACCTCGAAGTCTCTCGTTAATGGGAACGGCGGAATACCCGACCGCTGCGATCAACTATATGGCCGCCGGGGATATTAGTCAACCATCTTTGCCAGAAAGTTCGGATCGAACTTGTCGGCGGTGGCAACATCGTCTTCGACCGACACGCCACAGCGTTCGATATAGCGCAGCAAGACCTCGATGCGCCGGTCCGTTTCCACTGCGTGGTCGAGCAGGCCATGAATGGCCATCGACAGCGGATCGTCTTCGTTCCTCGACACGGCGTAGGCGGAGAAGCCCATCTCGGCAGCCTTTTCCTGCCTGGCCTGGTCGCGGCCGGGTTCGACGATGCGCGCCGGAATGCCGACCGCGGTGGCGCCCGCGGGCACGTCGCGCACGACTACGGCGTTGGAGCCGATCTTGGCCCCCTCGCCCACCGTGATGGGACCGAGCACCTTGGCGCCGGCTCCAATGACCACACCCGACATCAGCGTCGGATGCCGCTTGCCCTTGTTCCACGAAGTGCCGCCCAGCGTCACCCCGTGGTAGAGCGTGCAATCGTCGTTGATCTCTGCAGTCTCGCCGATGACCACGCCCATGCCGTGGTCGATGAATACGCGCCGCCCGATGGTCGCGCCCGGATGGATCTCGATACCGGTCACCCAACGCGAGAAGTGCGACAGCGCCCTTGCAAACCAGCGCAGGCCGTGCTTCCAGAGCCAATGCGCCAGGCGATGAAATGTCAGCGCATGGAAGCCCGGATAGCAGGTGAGAACCTCCCAAGTGGTGCGCGCCGCGGGGTCACGGGCAAATACGCAGGAGATGTCTTCTCGAAGGTGGCTGAACATGAGATGCAATCATTAGCGGTTGGTGAAATATTAAAAATCCCGACTCGTCGGGTCAACTTATTTCTCGAAGGATGACAGCATCCCGCGCAGGATGTTCACCTCCTCCTTCTCCAGCCCGGCGCGCGCGAACATGCGCCGCATGCGCGGCATGAGGCGTTTCGGCTTGGCCGGGTCGAGGAAGCCGCTGGCAATGGCCGCGCGCTCCAGATGCGCGATCAGCGCCTCCACCTCTTCATGACTGGCCGGCTCTCCGGCTTCCGTGACGAGCGGCGGCGCTCCGACATCGACGGCCGCGAGACGCAGCTCGTAGCAGGCGATCTGCACCGCCTGGGCAAGGTTCAGGGACTTGTACTCCGTGCCCGTCGGGATCAGCGCCCAGTGACGGCACAGCGAGACTTCGTCGTTCGACAGCCCGGCGGTTTCGTTGCCGAACACGAGTGCCACCTCGCCGGCCCGACCTTCGTCGACGATCGCGGCCGCAGCATCACGCACCCACGCGGGATCCGTGGCCAGGTCGCGCCGGCGCGCCGTCAGCGCCGTGGCGGAGATCGTGCCTGCCAGCGCCTCGGCCAGAGAATGACATACACATGCATTCGCCAGGAGATCCGCCGCACCGCTCGCCATCGCGTCCGCCTGGGCGTCCGGGAAGATCTTTGGATTGACGAGATACAGGCGCGACAGGCCCATCGTCTTCATCGCCCGCGCCGCAGCGCCGATGTTGCCGGGGTGGCTCGGATGCGAGAGCACGACGCGGATGCGCGACAACACGGATTCCTGGGTCATCTCGAGCGGTCTGATAAAATCATCGCCATGCATCCGACACTCAACATCGCAGTCAAGGCCGCCCTGCGCGCCGGCAAGATCATCAACCGCGCCAGTCTCGACATCGGCCAACTCAAGGTCAGCACCAAGCAGCAGAACGATTTCGTCACGGAGGTGGACAAGGCCGCCGAATCGGTGATCATCGAGACCCTGCGCGAAACCTATCCCAAGCACGCAATTTTAGCAGAGGAGACCGGCCAATCCGGCCCGCAGGACAGCGAGCACCTGTGGATCATCGACCCGCTCGACGGCACCACGAACTTCATCCACGGCTTTCCGCAATACGCCGTGTCGATCGGCATGGCACACAAGGGTGTGCTTACCCATGCCGTGATCTTCGACCCGTCGCGCAATGAGCTGTTTACCGCCAGCAAGGGCGCAGGCGCCTTTCTCAATGACAAGCGCATTCGCGTCTCGAAATGCACTAGGATCGACGAGGCCCTGATAGGCACCGGCTTCCCCTACCGGATGTTCGACCACGTCGATGCCTACCTCGACATCTTCAAGGAAATGACCCGGCGCAGCGCCGGTGTGCGACGGCCGGGGGCCGCTTCGCTCGACCTCGCCTACGTTGCCTGCGGACGCTTCGACGGCTTCTGGGAATTTGGCCTGTCGCCGTGGGACATGGCCGCTGGCGCGCTGCTGATCAGCGAAGCGGGCGGACTCGTGGGCGATCTTTCCGGCGAGTCGAACTACCTCACGACCGGCAACATCGTCGGCGGCACGCCGAAGGTGTTCGCACAGATCCTGCAGATCATCGCCCCGCACCGCAAGGGCGGTCTCGCCGCCTGACGAAAGTCAGCCCCGATGGTACGCCGCGGACGGTCTACTTGCCGCCGACGTTGGCGACGTACCAGTCCATCGCTTCCTTCAAACCCTCGCCGATGCGATGACTCGGCTCGTAGCCCAACAGGGTGCGAGCCTTGGTGACATCTGCCAGCGAATGGCGCACGTCGCCGGCGCGGAAATCGCGGTAACTGGGCTTGAAGTCCTTCAGATGTGCGAAGCGCGGCGCCAGCAGTGAACGGATTGCCTCGAAGAGGTCGTTGAGCGTCGTGCGATCACCGACCGCCACGTTGTAAACCTGATTGGTGGCGTCGTCGTTCGTCGTCGTCGCGGCCAGCAGATTGGCCTGTATGGTATTGGCGATGTAGCAGAAGTCGCGGCTGGTTTCGCCGTCGCCGTTGATCCATACCGGCTCGCCGGCCATCATCGCGGCGGTCCACTTCGGCACCACGGCGGCATAGGCGCCGTTCGGATCCTGGCGCTGGCCGAAGATGTTGAAGTAGCGCAGGCCGATCGTGCGGAACCCGTAGGCGCGCGCGAAAACGTCGGCATACTGCTCGTTGACCAGTTTGGTCACGGCATACGGCGAGAGCGGCTTGCCGATCCGGTCCTCGACCTTGGGCAGGCCCGGATGGTCGCCATAGGTCGAGCTCGACGCCGCGTAGACGAAGCGCGTCACCTTCGCGTCGCGCGCCGCCACCAGCATGTTCAGGAAGCCGTCGATATTGGCGGCATTGGTTGTGATCGGGTCTTCGAGCGAGCGCGGCACCGAACCGAGCGCCGCTTGGTGCAGCACGTAATCGACGCCGGCGCAGGCCGTGCGGCAGTCGTCGAGCTTGCGGATGTCGCCTTCGATGAAACGGAAGCGCCCCCACTGCTCAGGGGAGACGAGTCCCTTCACCTGATCCAGGTTGTGCCGATGGCCGGTGGCGAAGTTGTCGAGCCCGACTACCGCTTGGTCGAGCTTCAGCAGGGCTTCGAGCAGGTTGCTGCCGATGAAACCGGCAACGCCCGTGACCAGCCACGTGTGGCGCTCGCCCGCAAGGCGGGCCTTGAGTTCCTGATAGGCCGACACGGATCAGGGCCGCCAGAGAATGTAGCCGGCGTCGCGGATCGCCTTGGGATCGTAGGCCGATTTCACGTCAACGAACACGCCGCCCGGCTTGAGGCGACCGAGAATGTCCTTCAGCGGCATCGCCAGATACTGCTTGTGTGCCACGGCGGCGACGATCGCGTCCGCGCCGGCAGGAAGGTCGCTCCATTGGCGCAGCGTGATGCCGTACTCGTGGTGCGCCTCCGGCGGCTCGGCGATCGGGTCGTGGACCGAGACCTCGCAGCCGTAGTCGGCCAGTTCGCGCACGAGGTCCGCCACCTTCGAGTTGCGCAAGTCCGGGCAGTTCTCCTTGAACGTCAGGCCGAGCACCGCGACCCTGGCGCCCTTGACCGCGTGGCCGCCCTTGATCAGGCTCTTGACGGTCTGGTGCGCAATGTGTGCCGCCATGCCGTCATTGATGCGGCGTCCGGCCAGGATCACCTGCGGGTGGTAGCCCAGCATCTCGGCCTTGTGTGTCAGGTAGTAGGGGTCGACGCCGATGCAGTGGCCACCCACCAGGCCGGGCCGGAAGGGCAGGAAGTTCCATTTCGTGCCGGCAGCCTGCAGGACTTCCAGCGTGTCGATGCCGATGCGGTCGAAAATGAGCGACAGCTCGTTCATCAGCGCGATGTTGAGGTCGCGCTGCGTGTTCTCGATCACCTTGGCCGCCTCCGCCACCTTGATCGAACTGGCGCGATGCACCCCGGCGGTGATGATGGAACCATAAACCTCTGCCACGACATCCAGCGTCGCCGCATCGTCACCCGACACGACCTTGACGATCTTCGTGATCGTGCGTTCCTTGTCGCCGGGATTGACGCGCTCCGGCGAGTAGCCAACGTGGAAGTCCTTCATCCACTTCATGCCGGAATGCTTCTCCAGGAGCGGAATGCAGACCTCCTCGGTGGCGCCCGGATACACCGTGGATTCGTAGACGACGATCGCGCCCTTCTTCATGTACTTGCCGACGGTGGTGGACGAACCGACCAGAGGCGAAAAGTCAGGGATATGCGCCTCGTCGACCGGCGTCGGCACAGCGATGATGATGACATCCGCCTTGGCCAGTGTGCCCGGGTCGGTGGAAACGGACAAGCGCGTCGCCGCCTTCAGGTTTTCCGTGCTGACCTCACCTGTCGGATCGACGAACTTCTTGTAGTTCGCAATCTTGGTTTCCGACAGATCAAAACCGATCGTTTCATACTTTTTGCCGAACTCCACGGCAAGCGGCAGGCCAACATACCCCAGACCGCAGACGGCGATAACACGCGACATGGCAACTCCCGGACAGAACATGCACCAAAGGTTGGATTCTAGCGTTTTGGACCGCTCTTGCTGATCCAGATCGAGTAATTTCGCACCCGGTTCGTCGAAAGAGAAAGGGCTAGTGCGTTGCCACGCACTAGCCCCGCCTCACTGCTTACTGGATGCTGCTAGTACAGCTCAGCGCTCGAGACTATGGTTGCATTATCCTCGGAATCGGGTCCCGCCAGACCACCCGTGATCAGCACCCTTCCGTTGGAAAGGAGCGCAGACGCGTGGAACTCGCGCTTCGTTGTCATGGGGCCGACCGCCGTCCAAAAGCCGGTCGTCGGGTCGTACAAGTCCATGGTGTTCACCACGCAGCCATACCCGGAACTGCACTCCACCACGTTGGCGTCGTGCTCACCGCCGGCGACTAGAACCTTGCCGTTGGCGAGAACCGTCGCTGTGTGGAACTCGTGCTGGTCGTTCGGGGTTGGAACAGGATAGGTGAAGGCGTTGCTGCCCGGAACATACATATCCACGATCGTCAGGTGACCAGGGTTGCCGAAGCCGCCCACCACGATGACATTGCCTGCATTTGGCCCCGTCGTCAGCAGCGTCGCCGTCGGTGCCCAGCGCCCATAAGACATCAAATTCGACACCGTCGTCCATGTGCCGCCGGACCAGACCTCGGCGTCTCCGACGTAAGTCGTGTCGTAGCCGCCCGCCACAAAGGCCTTGTGGGTGCCGTTTGCGAGGGCAGTCGCGGCGTGGGACGCACGAGCTTGGTGCATGCTGCCCGTGACGGACCAACTACCTGCGCCACTGTTTCCAGCCGGGTCAAAGATCTCGGCGCTCGCCAGCGTGGTCGACGTAATACCGTCGTACTTCGTCCCGCCCGCGACCAGCACGCGACCGTCATCCAGAAGCACAGCGGTGTGGTCCATGCGCGCGTCCGTCAGGTTTCCGGTAGCAGTCCACGTATTGCCGGCTGGGTCGTAGATCTCCGCCAAGTTCGTCGAATTGCCGTCGCCGCCCTTGCCGCCCACCACCAGCACCTTACCGTTGGTCAGCAGCGTCGCAGTGTGATGGCTCCGCGCCGTGATCATGGAGGCGACCGTCGTCCAGGAATTGCTACTGGTCGTATAGATCTCGGCATCGGGACGAATGATCCCACCGCTAAGTCCGCCCGCCACGAGAACATGGTCCCCCAGGTTGGCGCCGGTACCATAGGCCGTTGCCGTGTGGTAGGCCCGGGCCATCGACATGGAGCTGACCGAACTGGACAAGGTCACGGTCACGACATACGTCGCCGTGCTCGCGTTGAGCGCCGTCACCGTGTAAGTGACCGGGTTGGTGAAGTTGTTCGGCGTCGAGCCGCTGGTTTGCACGGTCGAGCCCA
>DATJQH010000054.1:0-2164 GCA_035505955.1 Rhodocyclaceae bacterium | reverse complement strand
GCCTCCCCCAGCCCCTCCTCGCGGAGGGGAGCCCGCAAGTTGGCTTCGGCCGCTGCTTCGCAGCTTAACGTCGGCTTCGCCGACATTCGCCTACGCCGTAACTGCGCGACCTTGTCGCTTGTTGTCGCCACGCTCGGCTGTTGCGGGGTGCTCCGTGGCGAGTGGGCCGCGGGTTGCGCCTTTGGCGCGTGCCGTCCGGGCTTGGGGCGGCCCGGCGCCCGGACTGCGCTGCTGTGGTCCTGGCCACGGTTGTGGCGTTGGGGCTTGCTGGTTGCGGGACGCGCACGACTCGGCCGGTGGAGCGGGCCGAGCCGCCGGTGGCGCGGTCGTTGCCGCCCGCTAGCCCTGCACCTTCGCCGGCGCCGGCTTACGTGTTGAAGCGTGGCGGCGGGTTTTATCAGGATGATGGGCCGGGGGACAATCCGCCGGCGGATCTGGCAGCGATTCCGGATGCGGTGCCCCGCGACGAACCGTTCAACCGCTTTGCCAATCGGCCCTATTCGGTGCTCGGGCGCGACTACGTGCCGCTGCGCGAAGTCGGCCGCTATCGCGCCACCGGTGTTGCGAGCTGGTACGGGCGCAAATTCCATGGCCAGAAGACTTCAAGCGGCGAACCCTACGACATGTACGGCATGACCGCCGCGCATCCGACGCTGCCGATCCCGTCCTATGCGCGGGTGACCAACCCGGCCAACGGCCGCTCGGTGATCGTGCGCGTGAACGACCGCGGCCCATTCCACGCCGGTCGGGTGATCGACCTCTCCTACACGGCGGCCTGGAAGCTCGGCTACGTCGGCAACGGCAGCACGCAGGTGGTAGTCGAAAGCATCGCGCCAGGCGCGCCGCTGGCGCCGCCGCCAGTCATCGACGACGACCCGATCGCGCGCATCGCCATGGAATCGGAGCCGCCCGCAAAGCCGCTGCCCATCGTCGCCGATACGCGCGGCGTCTTCCTGCAGCTCGGCGCCTTTGGCAACGCCGACAACGCAGAGGCATTGAGGAGCCGGCTCGTCCGCGAACTCGGCGATCTGGCGAGCCAGCTGACGGTTCGCGCCGAAGGCGGCCTCTACCGCCTGCAGCTCGGCCCCTGGAGCACACGCGAAGAAGCGCGGCGCACGGCCGACAAGATCGCCGAGGCCATGGAACTGAAGCCGATCGTGGTGCAAAGGTAGGCCGGTATAATTTCGGCTCACCCATCCGGCGGTATCCCCATGCGCTTTGTCGTGTTTCTGCTGTCGCTGCTGACGGCTTCTTTCGCCATTGGCCAGACCGGCGTGCCCGCCCCTTCCGTTGCCGCCCGCTCCTGGCTGCTGCTCGATTTCGGCTCGGGCCAGTTGCTGGCTTCCGCCGCCGCCGACGAACGCATCGAGCCCGCCTCGCTGACCAAGCTGATGACCGCCTACCTGGCCTTCTCCGCGCTCAAGCAGGGCACGCTGAAGCTCCAGCAGACCGTGCCGATCTCGGAGAAGGCATGGAAGGCGTCCGGCTCGCGCATGTTCGTCGAACCGAACAAGCCGGTTACGGTGGACGAACTGCTGCACGGCATGATCATCCAGTCCGGCAATGACGCCAGCATCGCGCTGGCCGAAGCCATGGCCGGCAGCGAGGATGCCTTCGCCCAGCGCATGAACAGCGAGGCGCAGCGGCTTGGGCTCACGGGCACGCATTTCATGAACGCCACGGGCCTGCCCGATGCGCGGCACTACTCGACGGCGCGCGACCTGGCGCGCCTCGCCCAGGCGCTGATCCGCGACTTCCCGGTCAACTACGCGATCTACTCGCAGAAGGAATACGGCTACAACAACATCACCCAGCCGAACCGCAACCGGCTGCTCTGGCTCGATCCGACCGTGGACGGCGTCAAGACCGGCCACACCGAGAGCGCCGGCTACTGCCTGATCGCCTCGAGCAAGCGCGGCCCGCGCCGCCTGCTTTCCGTGGTGCTCGGTGCCGACTCGGACGCCGCGCGCGCGCAGGAATCGCAGAAGCTGCTCAACTACGGCTTCCAGTATTTCGACGCCATCCGCTTCTACACGCGCAACCAGACCATCTCGGAATTCAAGGTGTTCAAGGGCACGCAGAACAAGGTCAAGGTCGGCTTCCTCGACGACTTCGTGCTTTCGCTGCCCAAGGGCATCGCCGACAAGTTCAAGGTGCAATTGAC
>DATJQH010000053.1:0-12448 GCA_035505955.1 Rhodocyclaceae bacterium | reverse complement strand
CGTTGGCGTCGGTCTTCCAGATCGGCAGGCCCCACTCTTCGAACAGGTGCACGGAGTCGTCGACGTTACGGCCGAGGTCGTAGGCCAGGTCGTCGCGGGTGATGCCCATCAGGTCGTTGGAAACCATGCGGGCGTAGTCGGCGGGATCCTGCTTGTCGCCGATGTAGGTGTTGATCGCGGAGAGGCCCTGGGCAACGGCGCCCGAGCGGTCCATCGCGGCCTTGTCCACCAGCTTGATCTTGAGGTCCTTGCCGGTCTCGGCCTTGACGGCCTCGGCCCAGCGCATGATCTCGTAGCCCGCGCCGGAGCACGCCATGCCGCCACCGATCAGCAGGATGTCTACTTCTTCCTGAACGACTTCAGGATTGTCGAAAGTTCCAGCCATTTTCAGTTCCTTTATCGAATTACTTGCGGATCAGTTCGGCGGGATTGCCGGCGCGGAAGCCGCCCATGACGTCACGGGTGAAGGAGCCGGTCGCGGTCAGGTCGGCGACCTTGGGCATCGGCTTGCCACCGAACGGATTGATCGAGCCTTCGGCCGTGGTACGGATCGGGAACTTGAAGCGCTTGACGTTGCCGTTGCGGAACTTGATGGTCCACATGATGGAGTCGGAACCGCGCATCGGCTGCACCTGGCCGCCGAGCGGCACGACGTCAGCGTAGTGGCGGGCCTCGATGGCGCCCTGCGGGCAGATCTTGACGCAGGAGTAGCACTCCCAGCACTGCTCGGGTTCCTGGTTGAACGCCTTCATGGCGTGGCCGGTATCGGAACCGTCCTTGTCGAGCTTCATGAGATCGTGGGGGCAGATGTACATGCAAGCAGTCTTGTCCTGACCCTTGCAGCCGTCGCACTTTTCGGTACGAACATAGGTTGGCATTGCTTACTCTCCTAGCTAGCTATCAATCCGCTGCGTTGAGCGAGCAGCGGTCCATTCAGATCCTGTCCTACCTTGGCCGGGGCCCGGAACGCCAGCGAATCCGCTTCCGGCGGGACGTGGACTCCAAATTCCTTATGCGGCCGAGTGGCCCTTCAATTCGACCTTGACGTTCTGCTCCGCCGACAGGCCCGCGTAGTACTTCTTGAGCACGTTGGCGACCTCGGGGCGGCTGAACTCGACCGGCAGGTCCTGGCCTTCCGACAGCATGGAACGCACCTTGGTACCTGACAGCAGGATGCGATCGTCCTTGGTGTGCGGGCAGGTGCGCTGCGAGGCCATGCCGCCGCACTTCTTGCACCAGAAGGTCCAGTCGATGTTCATATTCACCGTCTCGAGCGAGCCCTTCGGGATTTCGTCGAAGATGTGCTGGGCGTCGAACGGGCCGTAGTAGTCGCCAACGCCGGCGTGGTCGCGGCCGACGATCAGGTGCGAGCAGCCGTAGTTCTGGCGGAACAGCGCGTGCAGCAGCGCCTCGCGCGGGCCGGCATAGCGCATGTCGAGCGGGTAGCCGGCCTGGATCACGGTGTTGGGCGCGAAGTAGTTCTTGACCAGCACGTCGATGGCTTCGGAACGCACGTCGGCGGGAATGTCGCCCGGCTTGAGGTTGCCGAGCAGCGAATGCACCAGCACGCCGTCCATGGTCTCGATGGCGATCTTGGCCAGGTACTCGTGCGAGCGGTGCATCGGGTTGCGCGTCTGGAAGGCGGCGATGCGCTTCCAGCCCATTTTCTCGAACAGGGCGCGCGTCTCGGCCGGCGTCATGAACTGCTCGCCGTACTTTTCCTTGAAGCCGCCGGTGGACAGCACCTTGATCGCGCCGGCCACGTTGTACTTGCCCTGCTCCATGACCATCTTGACGCCCGGGTGAGCGGCATCGGTGGTCTTGTAGACCTGCATGCACTCGTGGGCCTTGTCGATGGCGTACTTCTCGCTGACCTTCATGGTCGCGAGGATTTCGTTGTTGTCTCCTCCTACCAGCGCAACCTCGCTGCCGGCCTTCACGGCCTCGTCATCGGTGGACAAGGTGACCGGGATCGGCCAGAACAGGCCGTTGGCCATCTTCATGCCGTCGCAGACGCCCTGCCAGTCGGCCTTGGTCATGAAGCCGTCGAGCGGCGTGAAACCGCCGATGCCGAGCATGACGACGTCGCCCGCTTCACGCGAGCTTATCTTCAATTGCGGCAATGACTTGGCGCGGGTTTGTTCTGCCTTGAGGGCCGAACCTTCAAGCAGCAGGGGCTTGAGCGGCCCGCCGCCGTGGGGGTTTACGAGTGCCATGGAATTGTGCTCCTCCCGTTATACCATCTGATTCTGCGGAGGATGCGAAGGCTAGCACTTCCAGAATTGGCTTATAAACTGACTTTTTGATGAGCTAATAAGCCCCCCCAATTTTGGCCAATCAGGACTGCTGATTCTGGCCCGGCAGGGCCGGACTTTGGCCATAGACGGCCCGTCAGTGTTGCTGCTGCCGCTTTTGCCTGGCTTCTTCCATCTGCTGGGCCTTGAGCTCGCGCAGGCGGGCATCGACCTGGGATCGCTCGTAGAAGTCGCCGTCGGACGACTTCTGGGCAAACTGGAACTGCTCGATGGCGGGAATCAGCAGGCCCTGGAGCGCGTAGGACTCACCCTGCGCCCAATGCTGACGCAGCTGCCTGCCCTGCAGCGCATAGGCCTTGGCCTGCAGCCCGCGCATGCGGAAGTCGGTCGAATGGGCCACGAGGTCGGCGGTGGCGAACTTCTGCGCCTCGTCGGCATGATGGCCTTCGAGCAGGGCGTCGACATAGGCATAGGCTACCGCACGGTCCTGCGGGTAGCGGCCCGCCGCGTCGTGCAGGATCTTCGTGGCCCCCGGAATATCGCTCTGGCGGCTGCGCAATTCGGCGGCGAGCGTCTCGATCATCGGCGAGGCAGCCTTCAGACGGCGCAGTTCGGCGATCTGGGCCTCGGCAGCCGTTATGTTGCGGCTGCGCAAATAGGCTTCGGCCAGACCGTAACGCGTGGCGATCTCCGATGTGAACTTCCTCTCCTTGAGCTGCGTCTCGAAATCCACCGCCGCATCTTCGGGCGCCAGCTCGATGGAATGCAGCTTGGCCCGCACGAGCAGGAAGCCCAACGAATCCGCGACCTGGTGGTAGGGCTCCATCTGGATGCGGTTGTTCATGTCCGAGATGCGCTCAGTGGTCAGCGGGTGCGTGCGCAGGTAGGCCGGCGCATTGTTCTCGTAGAGGCGGCTCGCTTTCTGCAGCCGCTCGAAGAAACTCGCCATGCCGCGGACGTCGAAGCCGGCCTTCTGCAGGAGATCGAGGCCCTTGCGATCCGCTTCGCGCTCGAAGTCGCGCGAGTAGTTCAACTGGTTCTGGATCGCTGCCGCCTGCCCTGCCATCGCCGCGCCGATGGCTACGTCCGGGTTGTTGCGCGCGGCGATGATCGCCGCGGCCATGGCGAGCAGCGCCGCCATCTGCCCCTGGCTGGCTTTGGCGACCATGCGCGCCAGGTGACGCTGGGTGACGTGCGAGATTTCGTGCGCCAGCACGGAGGCAAGTTCCGACTCCGACTGCGCCGCCAGGATGAGTCCGGTGTGCACCCCGATGTAGCCGCCGGGCATCGCGAAGGCGTTCAGCGTCGGGTCGCGCAGCGCGAAGAACTCGAAGTCCTGCTGCCGCTCCTCGACCTGCGCGGTCAGCTTGTGGCCGAGGCGGTTCAGGTAGCCGGCGACCTCGGCGTCGTCGAGATAACTCACCTCGTGCAGGCGGATGTCGCGCATGGTTTCTTCGCCGATGCGCTTTTCCATGGCCGGCGACAGATCCGCCTGTGCCGCCTCGCCGAGGTCGGGCAGGCCTTCGGCCAGCGCGGCGGGCGCAAGGCCCAGCAGCAGCGCGGCGGGAAGGAAGGAAAGGCTCCGGAACGAACGCATGAAGACTATGATAATGGCTGCCCCTCCGATCGTAAAAGTCGCCGAAAGTTCGATTTGTAAGCAGATGTCACAAACCAAGCTCAGCCATTTCGATGCCGCCGGCCAGGCGCACATGGTCGACGTCGGCGCCAAGGCCGAAACCGAGCGCGTCGCGCGCGCGGCCGGACGCATCCGCATGCTGCCTGCGACGCTCGACCTGATCGTCGCCGGCGACGCGAAAAAGGGCGACGTGCTCGGGATCGCGCGCGTGGCCGCGATCCAGGCCGCCAAGCGCACCGGCGAACTGATCCCGCTCTGCCATCCGATTCCGCTCACGCGCGTCGCAGTCGAGTTCCGCGTCGACGCGACCGCGAGCGCGGTCGACTGCGAGGCAGTAGCGCAGACCGTCGGCCGCACCGGCGTCGAGATGGAGGCGATGACGGCCACCACCGTGGCCCTGCTGACGATTTACGACATGTGCAAGGCAGTGGATCGCGGCATGGTGATCGAAGAGGTCCGCCTGCTGGAGAAGTCCGGCGGCAAGTCCGGCCATTGGCAGGCACATGGAGCCGACTGAGGGGCCGATCGAAAACATTGCTGGATTTTCCGCGGCAACCTGAGGAATAATCTGGCGGGTCAGGGCGCCCACGCCTTGGAGCTTCTTCGCGGCGGTAGCCGCGATGGCAAAAATTGACTCATACACAAAGGAGGAAGTCCCGACATGGACATGTTGCGAAGAACAATGCTGAAGGGCGTCGGCGCGGGTGGCGCGCTGGCTGCTGCTGCCGCCGCCGGCCTGCTGAAACCCACTGCCGTGCTCGCGGCCGACGACTGGAACCATGCCGCGTTCGAGGCCAAGGACGTCGCGGGCGCACTCAAGGGCCTGGGCGCCGGCAACGTCGCCGAGAGCAAGGACATCGTGCTCAAGGCGCCCGACATCGCCGAGAACGGAGCGGTCGTGCCGGTCGAAGTTGCCAGCAACATCCCGAACACGGTCGCCATCGCTGTCATGTCGTTGAAGAACCCGCTGCCGCTGTCGTCCGAATTCGAGTTCGCCAATGGCGCGCTGCCCGAAGTGCAGTTGCGCGTGCGCCTCGCCGAAACGACGCAGGTGCGCGCCGTGGTCAAGACCGCGGACGGCAAGTTCTACTCGACGCAGAGGGAAGTCAAGGTCACCGTCGGCGGTTGCGGCGGCTAGGCGCTCCTTCACCACTCACGAATTCACAGACAGGAACACACCATGGCAGATCCGATGAAGATCCGCGCATCGCTCAAGGGCGATGTCGTCGAGATCAAGGTTTTGATGAGCCACCCGATGGAGAACGGCCAGCGCAAGGACGCGTCCGGCGCCGTGATCCCGCCCCACTTCATCCAGAACATTTCGGTCGAGGTCGGCGGCAAGCCCGTCGTCACGGGACAGACGGGCACCTCGATATCCCGCAACCCGGTGTTCGGCTTCAAGGTCAAGGGCGCCAAGGCCGGCGACAAGGTCGTCGTCAAGTGGAAGGACAGCAAGGGCGAAAACCGCAGCGACGAGACGACCGTCTCCTGATCGTCGCAAATTGCGTTGCCAACGGACTCCCCGCGTGCGGGGAGTCTTTCTTGGCACCGCCCGAAGTTGTGTCGTATCATTTTCGGCATACGAGACCGCTACGGGGCCAACCCTGATGGCGGCAGTTGCAGCACCACCCGCGGAGGAGACATGAGATTCATCATTGCGCTCGGCATCGCCCTTGCGCTTGGCGTACCACCAGGACTGACTTTCGCGCAGGCGAGGCCGGCCGCCATCAAGAAGACAGCCGCCCAAACCCCGCCAGCCGCACCGGCTGCCGAGGAGGCCGACGAAGCCACCCGGGAGTTCGACAAGTTCCGCGCCGAGATGGAAGACTCCAACCCGGCAGAGCTCTTCGAGATGAAGGGCGAGGAACTCTGGAAGGAAAAGCGCGGCCCGAAGAAAATATCGCTCGCCGAGAGCTGTGACCTCGGCCAGGGCGTCGGCGTTGTCAAGGGCGCCTACGCGGCGACGCCGCGCTGGTTCGCCGATGCCGGCGCAGTGATGGACCTCGAGCGGCGCGTCGTCTGGTGCATGGTCGAGAAGCAGGGCTTCAGCTTCGCGGACATCGCCAAGCAGCCTTTCGCCAACGAGAATTTCACGCCCGACATCACGAGCCTCGTCACCTACGTCGCGGCCAATTCGAAGGACATGAAGTTCGCGGTGCCGCTCGACGAGCCGCACGTGCGCGACGCCTACGAGACCGGCAAAGAGATCACGATGTACCGCGCCGGCCCCTACGACTTCTCATGCAACACCTGCCATGGTGCCGACGGCCGGCGCATCCGCATGCAGACGCTACCCAACATCAGCACCGGCAAGGGCGCGCTCAAGGGCGTGCAGGGCTGGCCCGGCTACCGCATGACCGGCGGCGTCATGCTGACGCTGCAATGGCGCATGAACGACTGCTTCCGGCAGCAGCGTTTTCCCGAACCCAAGTACGCATCCGAACTGGTCACGGATCTCCTGACCTACATGACCGGCAACGCCAACGGCCAGTTGTACAAAGGCCCGGGCATCAAGCGCTGACAGGAGACCCGGACCATGAACATCCGCATCATTCCACTGGCATTATCCGTCGCTGCGCTCGCCGCCGCATTTCCCGCCGGCGCCGATCCCGAACATCGCGCCAAGGCGCTCGAGATCATCCAGCGCGATTTCCAGACGCGCGGCCAGGCCGGCCTCGACCGCCTGACCGAGGACGGCGTGCAGGCGATCTGCAACCGCACCGGCAACCAGCCCCCCGCCTATATCGCCGCGCAGATGAACACGGACCAGATGGCGACGGTCAAGTTTCCCGCCGACGGCGTCCTCATGGGCAACTGGAAGGAAGGCGAGAAGATCGCGCAAAGCGGCCGCGGCTTCACGTGGACCGACAAGCCCGGCCTGCCGGTCGGCGGCAACTGCTACAACTGCCACCAGATCAGCCCGAAGGAAATGGCGTTCGGCACCGTCGGACCGAGCCTGTACCAGTTCGGCAAGCTGCGCGGCAACACGCCGGAAATGCAGCGCTACGTTTTCGGCAGAATCTTCAACGCCAAGGCGTTCAACCTGTGCTCCGAAATGCCGCGCTTTGGCTACATCGGCGCGCTGAACGAACAGCAGATCAAGGATCTGGTCGCGCTGCTGCTCGATCCGGAATCACCGGTGAACAAGTGAACAGGCGGGAGTTCCTGCAGGTGCTGGCGGCCGCGTCCGCCGCCGGCATGACGCTCGACGCGCGCGACGCGCTGGCGGCGCAAGGCGGAGAACGGCTCTACGACCTGCCGCGTTTCGGCAACGTCCACTTCCTGCATTTCACCGACTGCCACGCGCAACTGCTGCCGGTCTGGTTCCGCGAGCCGAACGTCAACCTCGGCTTCGGCGCCGCCAGCGACCGTGTACCGCATCTGGTCGGCGAGAAGCTGCTGAAGGCGTTCAACATCAAGCCGCATTCGCGCGAAGCGCATGCCTTCACGTATCTCGACTTCGCGCAGGCCGCCAAGACCTACGGCAAGGTCGGCGGCTTCGCCCATCTCGCCACGCTGGTGAAGCGCCTGAAGGCAAGCCGACCCGGCGCGCTGCTGCTCGACGGTGGCGACACCTGGCAGGGATCTGCCACGGCGCTGTGGACGCAGGGCCAGGACATGGTCGAGGCAACGAAGCTCCTCGGCGTCGACATGATGTGCCCGCACTGGGAATTCACGCTCGGCCACGAACGCGTCCGGCAACTCGTCGACAACGACCTCAAAGGCCGCATCGAATTCCTGGCCCAGAATGTCAAGACCGCCGACTTCGGCGACGCGGTGTTTGCGCCGTACTCCCTGCGTGAAATGAATGGCGTCACGGTGGCCGTGATCGGCCAGGCCTTCCCCTACACGCCAATCGCCAACCCGCGCTGGATGATGCCCGACTGGACCTTCGGCATCCAGGAAGACGCCATGCAGAAGACGGTCGACGACGCGCGGGCCAAGGGCGCGCAGGTCGTCGTCGTACTGTCGCACAACGGCATGGATGTCGACCTCAAGATGGCAGGCCGCATCACGGGCGTCGACGCCATCCTTGGCGGCCACACCCACGACGGCGTGCCGCAGCCCGTGCAGGTGAAGAACGCCGGCGGCACGACGCTCGTGACCAACGCGGGCTCGAACGGCAAGTTCCTCGGCGCGCTCGACTTCGACGTCCGGGAAGGCCGCGCGCGCGACTTCCGCTACCGGCTGTTGCCTGTGTTCTCGAACTTGTTGCCCGCCGATGCCGGGATGGCCGCGCTGATCGAGAAGGTGCGCGCACCGCATCTGCCGAAGCTCACCGAACGGCTCGCGGTCACCGAAGGACTGCTCTACCGCCGCGGCAACTTCAACGGCTCGTGGGACCAGCTGATCCTCGATGCGATGATCGAGGTCAAGGGCGCCGATCTGGCGTTCTCGCCCGGCTTCCGCTGGGGCACCAGCATCCTGCCCAATGAGCCGATCACGTTCGAGCAGCTGATGGACCAGACCGCCATCACCTATCCGCATTCGACGCTGACCGAAATGACCGGCGCGCAGATCAAGAGCATTCTCGAAGACGTCGGCGACAACCTGTTCAATCCCGACCCCTACTACCAGCAGGGCGGCGACATGGTGCGCGTCGGCGGCATGACGTACGCCTGCGCGCCGAACGAGCGCATCGGCAACCGCATCCAGGACATGCGCTTCGACGGCAAACCCATGGACGCGGGCAAGACCTACAAGGTCGCCGGCTGGGCGCCGGTCGGCGAAGGTGCTTCGGGCGAGCCGATCTGGGACGTCGTGGCCGGCTGGCTGCGCGACCGGAAGACGATCGCGCCACGGCAACTCAACACACCGCGCCTGATCGGCATGGCCGGCAACGCGGGGCTCGCCTGACCGCGCTGTAACACTTGCCACCCTTGCCGCGGGCATAATGCCGCATGGGCAAGGAGATCGAACTCAAGCTGGCACTGCCGGAACCGGCGCAGCGCGCCTTCCTGCGCCATCCTTTGCTCAAGACTGCAGCCTCGAAGCACACGGCCCAGCTCGACAACATCTACTACGACACGCCCGATCTCACCTTGCGCCGGGCGGCCATCGCGGTGCGCCTGCGCCGCCAGGGCCGCGCCTGGCTGCAGACGGTGAAGTGTGCCGGCAGCGCCGCGGGCGGATTGTCGTCGCGGCCGGAATGGGAAACGCCCTATGGCGGCCAGTTCGATTTCGCGCACATCGACGACGACGCAGTGCGCGCGCGCCTTACGAAGCACGGCGTACCGTCGCGGCTGACTCCGCTGTTCGAGACGCGCTTTCGCCGCACCACCTGGAATTTCGGCGGCGTGCTGCTGATGTTCGATCGGGGCTGGATCGCCTCGGGCGGACGGCGCGAAGCGATCTCCGAACTGGAACTGGAGCTTGCCGGCGGCGACGTGGCAGATCTCTTCGCGCTCGCCCGCACGCTTGCCGATCGACTGCCGCTCATGCCGGCGCCGCTCTCGAAGGCCGAGCGCGGCTTCCGGCTGCGCCTGGCTGCACCGGCAACGCCGGTCAAGGCCGTGGAGATCCCGCTGGCGGCGGACATGCCGCCGGAAGCCGCCTTCCAGGCCGTCGCGCTCTCCTGCCTCGAACAGATGCAGCGGAACCACGCCGGTGCAGTCGCCAGCGAGGACCCCGAATACATCCACCAGATGCGCGTCGCCACGCGCCGACTGCGCGCTTCGCTGCGCCTGTTCGCGCCCGTGATCCCGACCGGACTCATCGAGGCGCTGCTGCCGCCGCTGCGCGAAACGATGGGCCGGCTCGGCAAGGCGCGCGACATGGACGTGCTGCTGGCCGAGATCTGCGCGCCCGTGATCGCCGCCCTGCCCGCCGAGCCGCGGCTCGCGGCGCTCGCCGGTGTCATCACGGACCGCCGCCACGCCGCGCGCCGCGCGGCCATTCGTCATCTGGAATCGCGCGAATTCGGCCTCGCGACGATCGACGTCGCCGCGCAGCTGCACCGGCCGCTGCCCGCAAGCGCCGATCCGATTGCCTCGACTCAGGATTTCGCGGCGACACGTCTCCAGCGCCTGCGCCGCAAGGTGCGCACACTGGCAGCCAGCGCCAGGCTCGACGACCCGACGACGCTGCACGCGCTGCGCATCAGCGTCAAGCGCCTGCGCTATGCGCTCGAATTCTTCGCATCACTCGCGCGCGGCAAGTCGCAGCGACGCCACGCGCTCCGGCTGGCGGCGATCCAGGACACGCTCGGCCAGCTCAACGACCTCGCCAACGCCGGCCATTTACTGATGGACTGCGCCGACAACGATGACCGCCTGCGCGAAGCCGTGACGCTGATCGCGGGCTGGCACGGCCCGCGCCACGCCGCATTGATGGCGCGGCTGCCGAAGCTGATCGAGGAACTGCAGCGGTTGCCACGCCTGACGTCACGGCCGCGCAACGCGGAGGCGGCACAATGATCACCGATGAATCTCGCGAAACTACCATGGACCTGATCCTCTGGCGCCACGCCGAGGCGGAGGAAGGCGGCAACGGCATCCCCGACGCAAAGCGCCGCCTCACCGCGCGCGGCGAGAAGCAGGCGCGCAAGATGGCCGCATGGCTGAGCGAACGCCTGCCGAAGAAGACCGTCGTGCTCGTTAGTCCCACCGAACGCACGCAGCAGACCGCGCATGCGCTCGCGATGCCCTTCGACATCGAGCCGCGCATCGGCATCGGCGCCGACTGCGCCGACCTCGTCGCTGCGGCCAACGAATTCGGCTTCGGCCGCGCCCAGGCCGTCGTGCTCGTTGGCCATCAGCCCACGCTCGGCCGCCTCGCCGCCCTGCTGCTCTCGGGCAGCGAAGCCGACTGGGCCGTCAAGAAGTGCGCTGTCTGGTGGTTTGCAAGACGGGTGCGCGAGGGTGACGAGCAAACCGTGCTGCGGGCGGTGATGGAAGCCGGTTTGCTCTAGTCCATTCTTGGATTGTCCGTAGAATGGCGCGGTCCGAGTGACCTCAAGCAGGGGCCACGGCGTCGTTCATTGCGTCCAGTATTGGTGAGCCATGTCGATATGACCATTCCATTGGCATTCCGCGGCAAGCTGCTGCTTCTGATCTTTGCCATGTCCGGG
The DNA here is from genome assembly GCA_035505955.1 of Rhodocyclaceae bacterium. Lineage (GTDB taxonomy): Bacteria > Pseudomonadota > Gammaproteobacteria > Burkholderiales > Rhodocyclaceae > Fen-999. The sequence continues at coordinate 1,488 of DATJQH010000053.1, read as the reverse complement.
GTTTCCGGACTGATCTATCAATCCATCTGGTCGCATTATCTTGGCCTGCTGCTCGGACACTCTTCGTATGCGCAGGTACTGGTACTCGCCCTATTCATGGGCGGAATGGCGCTGGGTGCCTGGCTGGCGAGCCTTCGCAGCGACTCGCTGGCTCGTCCTTTGCGGTCCTACTGCTACGTCGAACTGGCACTTGGCGTATTTGGAGTAGTTTTTCATTCCAGCTACTTGCTGGTTAGCACCTGGGCCTACGACACGCTATATCCGCTGCTCGATTCAGGCTTGCCGCTTGATCTGGCGCGCTGGAGTATTGCAGGGCTGATGATCCTTCCGCAGTGTGTCTTGCTGGGTACGACGTTTCCGCTCATGAGCGCCGGCTTCATACGCTGGCAACCTGCGTCATCAGGAAACATCCTGGCAGGACTGTATTTCTCCAACAGCATCGGCGCATCGATGGGCGCCCTGGCGTCCACATTCTATTTACTGCCCGCTGTGGGTCTGCCCGGCACAGTTCTTACCGCCGGTCTGCTCAATATGATGATCGCCATCGCCGTCTGGCCCCTGAGCAGATCTAGCCAGCCTTCACCAGGCAAGCACACATCCGGGAGCCATCAGGCCAACGGCAACCTCCCGCTTTTCATCTTGCTGGCAGCATGCATTACCGGCGCCAGTTCCTTCATGTACGAGATTTCGTGGGTGCGAATGCTATCGATGGTACTGGGTAGCACCATCCATGCATTCGAACTAATGCTGGCAACGTTTATCGCTGGTATCGCCTTCGGGGGACTGTGGTTGCGCACACGGGCGGATCGCCTGGCTTCCCCGCGGCGAGCCGCGGGCTACGCCCAGATCGCGATGGGCTGCATGGCGCTCAGCACCCTGGCCATGTACAACCAGTCCTTCTCCTGGCTAGCCGACGTAATGCATGCGCTCAACCGGTCCTCGGAATCCGCATACCTGATTTTCAACCTAGCCGGCACGGCCATCTCCGCCATCATCATGTTCCCGGCTGCGTTCTTCGCGGGCATGACGCTGCCCCTGCTGACCCTCACCTTGCTTAAAGATGGTCACGGTGAAGCATCGATCGGCCGGGCCTATGCGGCCAACACCTTGGGGGCCATCATCGGTGTGATCTTCGCTGTCGGTGTCGCCTTGCCGCTATTGGGACTTCGACTCACTCTGTGGGTCGCCGCAGGCGCAGACATCGTCCTCGGGGCATTCCTGCTAGCGAACGTGGGGATGTCTTCGGCAACCCCAAGATCAACGCTGTCCAGGGCAGGCGTCACGACCATCGCCGCCGGACTCGCCGCGCTTTTCCTGACGCTCAACCACACACACTTCGATCGCCTACTGATGAGCTCTTCCGTGTTTCGCTTTGGCAATGTCGATGGACTCGGGAGCAGTGAGAGAGAAGTGCTATTTCACAAGGATGGGCGCACTGCAACAGTCGCTCTGGTGGAAGCAAAGAGCGAAGGACTACGCAGCATTCTC
>DATJQH010000052.1:0-5283 GCA_035505955.1 Rhodocyclaceae bacterium | reverse complement strand
GGCGGTGCTCAAGGAATTCGAAGCCATCGCTTCACGAGGCGGTGTGCTCGGCGCCATGGAAACCGGCTACCAGCGCGGCAAGATCCAGGAAGAGAGCCTTTACTACGAGCAGAAGAAGCACGACGGCTCCTACCCGCTGATTGGCGTCAATACCTTCCTGAATCCGCACGGCTCGGGCGTCGCCACCGAAATTGAGCTGGCACGCTCGACCGAGGAAGAAAAGCAGAGCCAGCTGAAGCGCCTGCGCGAGTTCCAGTCGCGCAACAAGCAGCAGGCGCCCGTCTGGCTCGCCAAACTCAAACAGACTGTGATCGAGAACGGCAACGTCTTCGCGGTGCTGATGGACGCGGTGCGCTATTGCTCGCTGGGCCAGATCGCCGACGCCTTGTATCAGGTGGGAGGACAGTACCGCCGCAGCATGTAGCTCCGACAGAGGGAACTCACAACAACGCTAGAGGAGAGTGGCATGTCTGCAGTCGCTGCATTTCACGAGGCCCGGGATTTCCTGCTGGCCAACAGGACCGATTACGCCAAGGCCTACGCGGGATTCCGCTGGCCGGTTCTCGACGAATTCAACTGGGCGCTCGATCACTTCGACACCATCGCCAGGGGCAATGACAAGCCAGCCCTCTGGGTCGTGGGCGAGGACGGCTCCGAGCAGAAGATTTCCTTCGCGGACATGTCGGTGCGCTCCAACCGCGTCGCCAACTTCCTGCGCGACGTCGGCGTCAGGCGCGGCGATCGCATCCTGATGATGCTCGGCAACGAAGTTGCGCTGTGGGAGATCATGCTCGCGGCCATCAAGCTCGGCGCCGTGCTGATCCCGGCCACGACGCTGCTGGCCGAAGACGACCTGCGCGACCGACTCGACCGCGGCAACGTCAAGCACGTCATCGTGGGGCCGGCCAACACCGGCAAGTTCGACGCCCTGCCGGGTTCGTATTCGCGCGTTGTGGTGGGTGGCGATGCTGCCGGTTGGCGGCGCTACGACGGCACCAGCTTCCCGGCCACATTCACGCCCGATGGTCCGACCAAGGCCAGCGATCCGCTGCTGCTCTACTTCACCTCGGGCACGACGTCGAAGCCGAAGCTCGTGCTGCACTCGCACCAGACCTATCCGGTCGGCCACCTGTCGACGATGTACTGGATCGGCCTGCAGCCGGGCGACGTGCATCTCAACATCTCCTCGCCGGGCTGGGCCAAGCACGCCTGGAGCTGCTTCTTTGCTCCGTGGAATGCCGGCGCCTGCATCTTCATCTACAACTACGCGCGCTTCTCGGCCCGCGCCCTGCTCGGCGTGCTGGAGAAGCACGCGGTGAACACGCTGTGCGCGCCGCCGACGGTGTGGCGCATGATGATCCAGGAAGACCTTGCCGCCTATCGCGGCCGCCTGGCGCTGCGCGAAGTGATCGGCGCCGGCGAGCCGCTCAATCCCGAGATCATCGACCAGGTGAAGAACGCCTGGGGCCTGACGCTGCGCGACGGCTTCGGCCAGACCGAGACCACCGCGCAGGTCGGCAACTCGCCGGGGCAGCCACTCAAGCCCGGCTCCATGGGCCGGCCGATGCCCGGCTACCGCGTCGCGCTGCTCGACATCGACGGCATCGAGCGCGACGAGGGCGAGATCAGCCTTGCCCTGGATCCGCATCCGCTCGGCCTCATGCTCGGCTACATGGACGACCCGCACAAGACTGCCGACGTGATGCGCGGCGGCTATTACCGCACCGGCGACGTGGCCAGCCGCGACGCCGACGGCTACATCACCTACGTCGGCCGCGCCGACGACGTCTTCAAGGCTTCCGACTACCGCATCAGCCCGTTCGAGCTCGAAAGCGTGCTGCTCGAACATGCGGCGATCGGCGAAGCGGCGGTCGTACCGAGTCCGGACCCGGTGCGCCTGGCGGTGCCGAAGGCGTTCCTGATCCTCACGCAGGGCACGCAGCCGAGCCGCGAACTCGCGAAGGACATCTTCGCCTTCGTGCGCAGCCATCTCGCGCCGTACAAGCGCATCCGCCGCATCGAGTTCTCGGACCTGCCGAAGACCATCTCGGGCAAGATCCGTCGCGTGCAGCTGCGCGCGGTCGAAGCCGAGCGGCGGCAGAAGAACGAAAAGGCCGAATGGGAATTCTTCGAAGAGGACTTCCCCGAACTCAAGGCCTGATGAGTGGCACCGCGGCGGCTGGCCGAGCAAGAGTCAGCCGTCGTGGTACGCCGCGCGCGGGCTCGACCGCACGCCATGCCGCCGTCAGGCAGCGCCTGGCGACGCCGCCTGGAACTGGCGGTTCTTCTCCTGCAGTGACTTGATCAGGCCGTCGATGCCGCCCCGGCTGACTTCACCCGCGAAGCTTGTCCGATAGTTGGTCACCAGACTGACGCCCGCGATCGCCACATCGAAGACCCTCCATTCGCCCTGCGCCTTGGCGAGGCTATAGTCGATCGCGATCGGTTTGGCGCCCGGCTGGTCGACCTGGCTGTGGACCGTGACCTCGTCGCCCGTCGATCCCCGGCGCGAGGGCGTGAAGCTCACCGTCTGGTCGCGGTAGGCGACCAGCGCGTTGGCATACGTATGCACGAGCAGGGTGCGGAATGCGTCGGTCAAGGCCTTCTGCTGACCGGCGTCCGCCTGCCGCCAGGCGCGGCCGACGGCAAGGCTGGTCATGCGGTTGAAGTCGAAGTGCGGCGCAACCGTGTTCTGGATGACGGACTCGGCACGCTGCCGGTTGCCCGAATGAATTCCCTTGTCCTGGCGCAGGATGGCCAATACCTGGTTGGTGACGTCCTGCACCATCGCGTCGGGGCTGGCCGTCGCAGCCCACGTGGCGGACGAGAGCGGCAGCATGAGGAACAGCAGGAACCTGACAAGCGATTTCGCGATCATGGCGTTCTCCTGGAAAGTTCACGCCCGCAGCCAGGGCGGTTGCCGCCCCGGGGCACCACGAATGGGCTCCCGCGGGTTGACCTCATGCTACGGGGCCGTTTGATCGAACGCTGTCGGACAGCGCCGCTTCGGCCGTAGGACTCGTCCTGCAAGCGGACGTGCCGACCGCGGCGGCTGGCCGAGCAAGAGTCAGCCGTCGTGGTACGCCGTGCGCGGGCTTGACCCCATCGGCCCCGCAGTTGATTCCGCCGCGCCGTTGTTCCAGAGTGGGATGACTGTCCCCCGCAAAGAGGAGATTGTCATGACCCCAAGTGCAATGAGTCCACGTGATCGGGCGGCGTTCGACGACGCCCTGGCCAAGGTGCGCGGCGACCACGCAACCCTGCGCAGCCTCGCGGTGGCCGCGTTCCGCGACAGCCACTACGGCGCCGACGCGACCATGTCGCTCGCGGCGGCGATGATGTCGCACGAGAATGCCGAGGTGCAACTCTTCGACCTGCCCTTCGTCTCGCGGCCGCCCGATTCGGTGATCTCGACCGCGAAGCGCGCCCGCCTGCGCTGCGAGGAATACACCTCGGGCACCTATCGCCTGCCCGACGCGCACGCCGCCGCCGGCCTGTTCGTCGACGCCCTCCTGTTGCACCTCGCGGTCGAGGATGCCTGGCTCGCCAAGGAGGACGAGCACCAGCGCGAGCGCCTGCGCACGATCGCCTAGGGCAGTCCCGGGCGCGTCAGGGAAACCGCTTGTGCCATCCGCCGCCGGTCGCGGCCGATGGCGAGTCAGTCTCGAGCCAGGCGACGGCGGATGCTTCGTCGGTAAATGTCTTCGTCATGTAGCCGGCGTTGGCGAAGACCATGCTGATGAATTCGTGCGACTTGTCGTCGGGCCGGACGAGAAACGCGTTGCGCGAATCTCTTGGAAAATCGGACTTCGGGATGTCCTTGTGCACGAATTCGTAGTTGTCGATGACGGATTGCACGTTCGGCGAGTCGCGCAGGTCGAACAAGTAGGCACTGAGCTTCCTTTCGGCGCCGAGCCGGGCTGCGTCGGGACCCGCGCGCATGCCGAGCTCGCTGGTCATCGGTACCAGGACCTTGATCACGATGTGCCGGCCGCTTTCGGAAACGGACACCCGATAATCCATAAGCATGCTCCTGCGTGACGCCGCCGGGCGAACCGGACGCGGCAGAGCATGCAGGATAGACGATGCGCACCGTGCCTTCAACGGGTCCGGCGCTGCCGGTCGGCCGAAAGTCAGCCCCTGTGGTACGCCGTGCGTACTGGCCTGAAAGCCGTCTGTCCGATATCCTGCGCGCTTCCAACCGGATCTGTCCGAACCTGAAAGGAAGCAAATGACGCGCACGACATCGGCGGCAACCCTCGTTGCGGGATTTATCGGCTGTTCCGCCGCGCTGGCGGGCGACGGCTACACGGGCGACCTCGGCCTCGGCGTCTACAGCCGCGAGGGAACCTATCGCGGCGAATCGACGCAGACCGACGTGCTGCCCTACGTGTACGGCCAGTGGGGCCGCGTGTTCGGGCGCGTCGACACCTTCGGCGTCCAATTGCTGCCGGTTGCCTACGGCCACCTCGAAGTCGGCACGCGCATCATGCAGGACCGCATGGACAGCGACTCGCTCAAGCACGCCGGCGTGCGGGCCCGTAACAATTCGCGCCTGCTGGGCCTCAGCACTTTCCAGGTCACGCCGCTGGGCGCGATCTCCGCCTGGCTGATGCAGGATCTCGGCGATTCCGAAGGCCAGATCGCCGAGATCAGCTGGCTCGGCGCGCTCAAGCCGACCCCCTGGCTCTCGATCTATCCGGAACTCGGCCTCGAAGTGCTCTCGTCAAAGTACACCGACTACTACTTCGGCGTGAGGGCGGGCGAAGGCGGCTACGCGGCCTACCGCGCCGGCACGGCGAAGAATCCCTACGCCGCAATCCACACCAGCTCGCCCATCACCGGCAACTGGAACCTCGCGCTCACGCTGCGCTACAAGTGGCTCGACAGCGAGATCAGCGACAGCCCGATCGTCGGCAAGTCGAGCCGCTGGAACGCCTACGTCGCGGTGAGCTACGATTTCAAGTAGGTCGGGCCGCAGCGCTAGCCAGCGCTGACGGCGATACCGTCATCGGCGATTGCCCGGCAAGGAGGAAGGCATGCGAATCCTGATCGTGGGGGCCGGCGGCGTCGGCGGATTCTTCGGAGCGCGACTGATACAGGCCGGCGCCGACGTGACCTACCTGCTGCGGCCGGCGCGCCGCGCGCTGATCGAACGCCAGGGCCTCGTCATCGAAACGCCGCAGGGCAGCTTCACGGTCCGGCCGCAGACGGTCCTTGCCGAGGAACTGACGCCCGATTACGACCTCATCGTCCTGTCGCCCAAGGCCTACGACCTCGACA
>DATJQH010000051.1:0-19086 GCA_035505955.1 Rhodocyclaceae bacterium | reverse complement strand
GGCGGTCGGCAGGTGCTCGACGTAGCGCTGGAAGTACCACTGGCCGCGCTCGGTCTCGGTCGGCTTCTCCAGCGCGACCACGCGGGCGCCGCGCGGGTTCAAGTGTTCCATGAAGCGCTTGATGGTGCCGCCCTTGCCGGCCGCGTCGCGCCCCTCGAACAGGAGCACCACGCGCTGTCCCGTGTCCTTGATCCACGCCTGCAGTTTCAGCAGTTCCACCTGCAGGCGATACTTCTGCCGCTCGTAGCTCTTCCTCGATAGCAGGTTCTTGTAGGGGTAGCCGCCGTCGCGCCAGTCGGGCGCCAGTTCGATGTCGGGGTCCGCGGCTTCGGCGCGCAGGGCGGCGCGCTGCTCCTTCATCAGGGTCTTCAGGACCTTGACGGCCTCCTCGTGTGGCGCGCCGGACAGCAGGTCGCGCATCGCCGACAGACGCTTGCCCTGAGCGGCTTCCTGCGCCAGCACGACGGCGTGCGTTTCGATGCGCTCGGGTGGCGCCAGCGGCCCGATGTCGCCGGAAGCGGCGGGGCGCGGGCGCGCGTTGCGACGCGGGGCGGCGGCAGGCGCAAGGGTCGGGGCGGGGGCGGCAGCGGGCGTTCTCGAGGTCATGATGTCATCCGAACAAGTCGTCGAGCGGGTTTTTCTTCGGGCCGTCGGCAGAGTCAGCCGTCGTGACACGCCGTGCTTCGAACTCCTCTTCGACGTTGTCGCGATAGATGCTCCACGCGGACCCTGCCGTGGACAGCCGACGCCAGATTTCCTGGCCGACGCCGACATATTCGAGCGTGGTGCCGTCGTCCAGGCGGACACGCAATGTTCGCGTCGCGGCATCGTAGCCGATGGCGCGCAAGCGGCCGGAGCTGATTGCTTTCATCTCCATGCACCCATTCTAGCGATCCTGGCCTGTCGCCGTCGACCGAAAGGGCCGCCATGGGTACACTGCCACCGCAATCATGGTTTCCGGCATCGACATCACCGGCAAGTTCCTCGACCTCGCGCGCAGGGTCATGTACCTCTGGGTGCGTGCGCATCCCCTCATGCCGGAGGGCGAAGCCGCCGTCGTCGCGCCGAACAAGCCGGTCTGCTACGTGATCCAGGACCGGCGCCTGTCGAACATCCTGGTGCTGATGGAAGAGGTGCGGCGCGCCGGCCTGCCTTCGGCGTGGCAGCCGCTGCCGCTCGATGGCGTGAAAAGGGATCGCGCATTTTTCTGCCTCACGCGTCCCCAGCCGATCCTGGCTGACAACGCGCGCTCGCGCTACCGCCTGTCGCCGCTGCTGGGGGACCTCGCGGCGGCGCTGCGCGCCCACCCCGATACCGACGTGCAGCTCGTGCCGGTGACGATCCTCTGGGGCCGGGCGCCGCAGCAGCAGGACTCGATCCTCAAGGCGCTTTTCGCGGAGAGCTGGCGACCGCCCGGGCACCTGCGCCAGCTCGCGGCGATCATCGTGCACGGCCGCCAGGTGCTCGTGCGCTTCGGCGCCGCCATGTCGCTGGGCGAACTGGTGCGCGAGGAGCCCGACGAGGCGCGCGCCCTGCGCAAGGTGCAGCGCATCCTGCGCGTGCATTTCCGCCGCCAGCGCGAAATGGCCATCGGCCCGGACCTTTCCCACCGCAACACGCAGATCGCCGACCTGTTGGCCGCGCCGGGTGTCCAGGCCGCCATCGCTGAGGAAGCGCAGGTGCGCAGCATCCCGGCCGCCGAGGCGCGCGCGAAGGCGCAGGGTTTCGCGCGCGAGATCATGTCCGACTACTCGTTCAGCGTCGTGCGTGCCTTCGAGCTGTTCCTCACGTGGCTGTGGACGCGCCTGTACGACGGCGTCGAGGTACACCATTTCGACGCGCTGGCGGACATCGCACCAGGCCAGGGCATCGTCTACATTCCGTGCCACCGCAGCCATGTCGATTACCTGCTGCTCTCGTACGTCGTCTACAAGCGCGGCCTGACGCCGCCGCACATCGCCGCGGGGGCAAACCTGAATTTCCCGATCGTCGGGCCGCTGTTGCGCCGTGCCGGCGCCTTTTTCCTGCGCCGCAGCTTCAAGGGTGAGCCGCTCTACGCCTCGGTATTTACCGAATACCTGCATCTGATGATCGCGCGCGGCTTCCCGATCGAGTACTTCATCGAAGGCACGCGCAGCCGCACCGGACGCATGCTGTCGCCGCGCACCGGCATCCTCGGCATGACGCTGAAGAGCTTCCTGCGCGGCCACCGGCGGCCACTGCTGTTCGTGCCCGTGTATGTCGGCTACGAGAGGCTGATGGAAGGTGCGAGCTTCCTCAACGAACTTGCCGGCAAGCCGAAGCGCAAGGAGTCGCTGTGGACCGTGCTGGGCACGCTGCGCGAGCTCAAGCGCGACTTTGGCAAGGTGCATGTCAACTTCGGCCGCCCGCTGCCGCTGGCCGAATTCTTCGATGATCTCCATCCCGGGTGGTCCGACCAGGCGGATGCCGAGCGCGAGACGTGGCTGCGCGATGCGACGCGACAGGCGGCGCTCGAACTGACCCGGCGCATCAACGAGGCGGCGGTCGTCAACCCGATCAACCTCGTCGCCCTCGTGCTTCTGGCCACGCCCAAGCATGCGGCCGACGAGGAGACGCTGCAGCGGATGATCGAGCTCTACCAGTTCCTGCTGCGCCACGCGCCCTATTCGCCGCAGACCGTGTTCTGCCAGGACCCGCCGGCGCAAGTCATCGAGCACGCGCAGCGGCTCGGCATCGTCGAGCGCATCGCCCATCCGCTCGGCGACCTTCTGCGCGTTCCCGAGGCCGAGTCGCCGCTCCTGGCCTACTTCCGCAACAACGTGCTGCACCAGGTGGCGGTGCCCGCGCTGCTGGCCTGCCTGCTCAGCCACAATTCGCGCCTCGACTTGCATCGGGCCACGGCCGCCATCGGTCGGTTGCTGGCACTGGTACAGGCCGAGCTGTTCCTGCGCTTGCCCGACGATGGCGTGTTCTCGCTCGAACCGGCGCTGGCCGTGCTGGCCGAGCGCGGCCTCGTGCATCGGCGCGACGATCTGCTCGTCGCCCCCGATCCGACTTCGGCGGCGTTCGACGAACTGCAACTGCTGGGAGAGACGATGCGCCCGACGCTCCAGCGTTACCTTCTGACGCTGGCGCTGCTGGAGCGCCACGGCTCGGGAGCGCTGACCCGGGGCAGGCTCGAGGAAATCGCACACCTGCTCGCGCAGCGCCTCGGGCTGCTGCGCGAGGCCAACGCCTCGGAATTCGCCGAGCGGGGCCTGTTTGCGAATGTGGTCGACCATCTCCTCGGGGCGGGCTTCCTGCGCACGGAGGGCGAGCTCTTGCATTTCGATCAGCGTCTCAGCGCGCCGGCTGCCGATGCCGAATTGCTGCTGTCCGCGGAAGTGCGCCGGACGATACGGCGCATGGCGGGCTCGGGTGCTGCCGCGGCCACCTGACGCCGCAGCTACATGTGCCGGAAGAGTTGCGCGTAGCGGCGGCTGATGGCCACGCGTTGGCCGCCGCCTTCCAGTTCGGCCCACAGGTGACCCATCAGATCCCGCTGCACGCGCTTGATCGCCGCGACGCGCAGCACGGTGCCGCGATGCACGCGCCAGAACTGGTCGGGATCGAGCTGTTGTTCGATCTCCTTGAGCGGCGTACGCACGATCCACTCGCGCGCGCCGACGAAGAGGGTCGTGTACTTGTCGCCGGCTTCGAAGCGGTCGACCTGATCGACGTCGATCAACTGCACTGCGTCGGCGTTACCCACGCGCAGCCAGCGCAACGAACGGGGCTTCGCGTCGGTGTCGAGGCGCACCAGCAATTGCTTTAGCAGCGCGGTCTGGTCATCGGGTGCGGGCGAACGGCCCAAGCGTTCCATCGTCTTCGCCAGGCGATCGGCCGTGACGGGCTTCAGCAGGTAATCCACGGCCGCGCGCTCGAACGCCTCGACGGCGAACTCGTCATAAGCGGTGACGAAGACGACGCGGCAGCGCGTGCCGGCACGGGCCGCCACTTCCAGCCCGGACAATCCCGGCATGCGGATGTCCAGAAAGGCGACATCGGGACGCAAAGTGTCGATATCCGCGAGCGCACGATCGCCATCGGTGCACTCGGCGACAAGCTCGGCGTCGGGCGCGACCTGCGCCAGCAGCCGGCGCAGCCAGGCGCGCAGCGGCGCTTCGTCGTCAGCAATCAGCAGGCGCAGGGCCATGGTTCGCGAAAGGTAACCGGATCTCGGCGCTGACGCCACCGTCGGAGTTGCTTGCCAACGACAAGGCGGCATCGGCTCCGCACAGCGTGGCGAGGCGCTGGCGAACGTTGGCGAGACCCGTGCCTTCGCGGATTTCGTCGCCGAAGCCGAGTCCGTTGTCGTTCACCTCGACATGCAAGGTATCGCCTTGCCGCCAGCAGCGGATCGTCAGACGGCCGTTCGCGGCCTTGGGTTCGAGTCCGTGGCGGATGGCGTTCTCCACCAGCGGCTGTACCAGCAGCGGCAGCAAATGCGCGCCGAGCACATCGGGTGCGGCATCGATATGCCAGTCGAGACGGCCGCCCATGCGCACGGCCATGATGCCGAGGTAAGCGCGCAGCAGGTCGAGTTCCTCGCCGAGCGTCACGGTCGCACGGCGCGTGCGCGCCAGCGAGGTGCGCAGCAGCGCCGTCAGGTCAAGCAGCATCGTCCGTGCCGCTTCGGGCCGCGTATCGATCAGGCCGACCACATTCGAGAGGGTGTTGAACAGGAAGTGCGGTTCGATCTGCGCTTGCAGCAGCGCGAGTTCCGTCCGCGCATTTGCGGCCTCGCGTTCGACGCGCTGCACTCGTTCTGCGCGTGCCTCGGCCTGGGCTTCGAGCATGCGCGCTTCGTCGTGAAAGTGCCAGACCGCCAGCGCACCGAAGATCACAACCGTAGCGGCAGTCATCGGGACGACGTCAGGATGGGCCAGCAGTACTTCAGCCAAGGTCAAGCCCTTGGCCCAAGTGGCGAGCGTGAAGCCGATGAGGCCGCCTAGCGGAATCCCGATCGCGGCGCTGACGAGGCCCGGCCGTGGCAGTCCCAGGAGCACGCCGGAGCCGCGTACGGTGGCGTAGATCGAGAGGCCGATGAACTGCGTGAAGACGAGGTTCGTGGCCAGGCTGTAAGGCGTCACGACCGTCAGGAACACGCAGACCGCTGTGTTGTAGCCCAACGCCAGCGCCAGTTCCCGCAGCAGTTTCGAGAGTGACATCTTGGTCATGGTCAGAAGATTGCGAGTCGCCATTCTGCCCAGAATATGCGCCGGATGGGCGCCTGCGCGTAGGCCGAGCCTGCGGCACCGCCGAACTGGCGCGCGCCGAGGCTCAGGCGCTGGCGGTTGCCTTCCCAGACGGCCCCCAGCGTCAGCACGCGGCCATGGTCGCTTGGCGTTACCAGGACATCGGCATAGGGTTTGAAGCCGTCGCGGTCGTCGTAGGCGATCCGCAGCAGCACGTTCTCGCGCAGCAGGTCGGTCCCGAGAAAGGCCTGGCTAGACCAGGCGACGTTGCCGTCGATGGCGGTCTGCGGCGCCAATCCCGCCAGCGCGCGCTGCTGAGCAGTGAGCGCATCGAGCGCTTGCCAGTCCGCGCGCCGCCAGGCATCGGCGTCGTACCACGCCTCGAGCAGTGTGCTCCAGCCGGACTCGCCGGTCCATTGCGTGCCCGCCACGGCCTTGGCGCCGCCGCCGCGCCGCGTATCGACCATCGGGTCCGAGGCGGCCAGGGTCTCGCCGCTGCCGATCAATGTGTTGGCGTGCTGCCAGCCGTGACGCTGGTAGAGCGCCGCCGCGTAGATCGACCACTCGTCGCCGATCACGTGCGTGGCTCCCAGACCGGCTTCGAGACTTCGCCGCCGAGAAACGCGTGCGACGCCGTGATAATCGTCACTGCCCGCCAGCCGATACCAGTGCAGCGCCAGGCTCGGGTCGCCGCTGTCGGTCGTGTCTCTGCCCTGTCCCGGGTGGGTCCAGACGACGGTCAGTGCGTCGGTGTCCGTCAGTCGCTCGATGGCGAGCAGCGGCACACCGACCAGGGGCGGCGCGTTGATACTGCGGCGATCCTCGCGCTGGATCACGTCGAGCGGCTTGAAGCCGAACCCGACACCCCACGACAGCACTTTCTTGCCGGCGGTCCAGCCCAGGCCGGGCGTGAATTGACCGTCGTAGTAGAACTGGTTGGCGACGCCATGATATTCGGGACGGCTTCCTTCCGCGACCTGCTGGCGCAGGATGCCCTGGGCGTTGAAGCCGCCTTCCTGCGCGCGCAATTCGATGTCGTTGCGCGAACTGCGTCGGGGAATTTCAACCGTCGGCGGTTCGACGTAGTAGGGGCTCGACCGGTCCACCGAGACATACTCCGGCGCGACGACGATGGCGCCGTGCGTTTCCATCGCGTCGGCCGCGGCGGCGAGCAACAGGCAGGGAAGAAGTCCTAAAGTCAGCCCGCGTGGCACGCCGCTACCAGTCCGTCAGCGGATTGCGCACCAGTGCGGCCGGGTTGAAGAATTCGTCGGGCGCCGCCTTGGGCACGATGCTGCGGTAACGGATCACCGTGCGGCGGTTCGGCTGGATGTCGTCGAGCAATACCATGGTCATGATGCGCGGCTGGCCGTCGACCGCTTTCGGGAAGTACCAGGCCTCCTTGGCGCGCTTGCCGGAGCCGACGTAGAGGTCGGCCTTGATCGGCATCCTGCTCGCCTTGTCGAGGTAGAGTTCCACGCGCGCGTAGGTGACCCCGCTTCTTGCCTGGGCGAGGTCGAGATGCAGGCAGCGGCGCGCCTTGAAGGCGGGCGCGTCGGGCAGGCCGGCAGGTGGTGCCGGGCACTCGACTTCGTCGGTGACGTTGCCGTCGTAATCGTCGCTCCAGGTCATGGTCGCGATGTCGCCGGTGGAGGCTTCGCCCAGCAGCTTCTGGCTGGCGGTGATGCGCAGCGGGCGCTGGCTCTCCGGCATCAGCAGCCAGAACTGCTCGGACAGCATCAGCACCTTCTGGCCGATTTCGGACGGCGACTTCATCAGCACCAGCGAACGCCGACCCGACTTCACGTACACGGTGTAGAGGCGTTCCTTGTCGAGCACATCGTTCTTATAGAGCTCGACGTGCGTTTCTATGCGCACCGATTCGCCCGGCAGGCGGTAGGCGTCGGCGGCCTTGAGCAATGCGGCGACACTTTCGGCCGCAAGCGCGGGCGTCGCGACGACGGCCAGCAGCGGCAACAGCAAACGCTCAAACATGCGCCAACGCCTCCACGATCGACTTGCGCGCGGCCTTGCGGCTGGCGAACCACGCTGCCACCGCGCACAACGCGATGATGGCGGTATCGGCGATCACATACAAGGGCACCGAGGCGTTCACCAGCAGCGGATAGCCGACCGAACGGCCCGGCGGCGGCGGCATTTGCAGTCCGGCATACGGCAGCGCGAGGACGACGATGCCGGCGAGCAGCGTGCCCAGGGTGGCGCCGATGGCGCCGATCAGCGCGCCCTCGCGCAGGAACTGGGCGACGATTTCCCGGGGTAGCGCACCGAGCGCGCGCAGCGTGCCGATCTCGCGCGTGCGCTCGACGACGGCCATCGCCAGCGTATTGGCAACCGAGAAGAACACCAATATGGCGATGATGAGCCCCAGCAGGCCGAAGACACGGTCGTAGAGTGCGCGTACCGAGTGGTAGTAGAAGGCCTGTTCCCACCACGGCTTGTAGGCGTGCGTCGGGTCGGCCGCCGCAAACCGTTCGAGCGCCGCCGGCGCTGCGTCTGTGCTGTCGAGGTACACCGAGAGCGTGCTGATGCGGTCGCTGATGAGCAGGTGTTGGGCGGTCGCGACGTCGGTGTAGACCAAGCGCTTGTCCACTTCGCGCCAGCCCGTGGAGACGATGCCGGCTACCATGACGTCAACGGCGTTGATGCCGCCGGACGTGGTCGTTGCCAGCAATGTCAAGCCGGTTCCCGGCTTGGCACCGAGGCTCTGCGCCAGGTCGACGCCGAGCAGCACCGCGGGCTGGTCGCTGGTCTTGCCCGTGTAGCTGCCTGCCTCGAGCTTGAGGAAATTGCCCCGGATCTCGGCTTCGCCGGGAACGTCGGCGCCGATGCCGAGGAAGATCACCGACTTGTCGCCGTTGGAAATGAGTCCGGAAAGGCCAACGCGCGGCAGGACCCGCTTGACGTGCGGATCGTTGAGCAGTGATGCGGTCAGCTGCCGGTAGTCGGCAATGCCGTATTGCATCGGTGTTTCCTCGTCGCGCGTGAAATACTCCTTGCCGCCGATCGTAACGTGGCCGAACTCGCGCGCGGAGCTTTCGCGCACCATGTCGTAGGTATAGAGCGCGAAGCCGCTGGCAACCAGCACCGACATGCAGCCGACGGTGGCGATCAGGATGGTGACCAGCGAGCGGCGCCGGTTGCGCAGGATGTTGCGCCAGGCCAGCAACCAGGCGCTCATTGCAGCACCCCGTCGGTCATGGCGTGGACGACATCGCAGTGGGCGGTCATGCGGTCGTCGTGCGTGGCGATCAGGAAGGTGGCGCCGTGCTGGCGGCCGAGGTCCTTCATCAGGTCGACGACGTGGCTCGCGGTGGCCGTGTCGAGGTTGGCGGTCGGCTCGTCGGCAATCACCAGCGTCGGCGACTTGACGAGCGCGCGGGCGATGGCGACGCGCTGGCGCTGGCCGCCGGAAAGTTGGTCGGGACGCCGCGCCGCGAGCCCGGCCAACCCCACCTGGTCGAGAATTTCGTCGACACGCTGCCGGCGCTCGCGATCGGCGATTCCTGCCAGCAGCAACGGGTACTCGACATTGTCGCGCACGCTCATCACCGGCACGAGGTTGTAGCTCTGGAAGACGAAGCCGATGGCGCGTCTGCGGATCAGCGTGCGCGCGTCTTCATCCAGTCCGCCGACGTCGGCGCCGGCGAGGACGTAGCGGCCGGCGTCGGGCGAGTCGATCAGGCCGCAGACGTTGAGCAGCGTGCTCTTGCCGCTGCCCGAGGGGCCGCGCACGGCCACGAAGGCGCCCGCCGGCACATCGAGGTCGATGCCGCGCAGGGCGGGGATATCCTCGTCGCCCATGCGGTAGTGCTTGACGATGCCCTTGAGGGCGATGGCTGCGGACGTCACGGCAGACGGCTCCCGACGTGCCCGGATCGAAGCGAAATCATGGTGCGGCTCCTTCGAACAAACGATGCGGCATTCTAGGCGGCCGGCGAAACCGTTTGGAAGGAATGGGACGAACCGTCGCCGGCGGTGTGCCAGCGGCAGGAAACGGCAGGTGATCGGAAGAGGGGGCGGCGGCGACGAGCCGCGCTCAATCCAGCAGCCGGGCGAGTTCGACCTTGTTGCCGATGGCGAGCTTGGTGTAGATATTGGTCAGGTGGTTTCGCACGGTTGCCGGCGAGATGTGCAGTTCGGTTGCGATGTCGACGTGGCTGAGCCCCATGCCGAAGCGCCGGGCAACATCGATTTCGCGCGCTGTCAGACTGTCGAGCGGAGAGCGCCGGCGCAACCTTACCAGCCACTGGTCGTTGATCGGTTCGAGCGAAGCGACGATGCTGCGGCCCACGTGCGCCTTCTGGACGCTGTCCAGACACTGCGGCGGCAACATCGGTCCGCGCCAGTCCGGCCATTCGAGTCGCATCATGAGCGAGAACTCCGGGGCCGCCATGTGCAGGAGTCCCTGGCGATCGCACAGGCCGAGCGCCTGGCGGGCGCCGGATCTCGGGCGCTCGTGCTGGATCAGGCGCAGGCGATTGATGCGCCAGGTCTCGACCAGATGCGGCAGTGCGTGCTGGGCGAGCAGCCGTTCGGGCTCGCTGAAGCGGTGCTGACGATTGGCGCGATAGAGACCGAAGCCTTCGATCAGGCCGAGGGTGTTGTCGACGTAAGACGTGGCGAGAACCTGCTCCATGCCGAAGCGGCGCGCGTGCGCCGCAATTTCCGGAGTGAAGGGCGGGCATCCTTCGGGTCCGTCCGCAGTGGCGCGAATTGTCTGGCCGGGGCGCTTGAGCGTCTCGGCCAGCAGGGTATCCTGATGCGCCACCTCCATCCATGCCTTCATCATTTCCGGCGGCTGATTGTGAGTGCAAACGGAGTGCAGCGTGGGTTCCGGGTTCATCACGCCTGCGACCCACAACCCGGAATCAAAGGGCAGTTCGTCCTGGAGTGCGGTAAAGGCCAGGCGCTGAAAATCCCCGGCTGCCGCAGTTGCGGCGAGCCGGTTCAGTTGCAGAACAAGGCGCCCAAGGCGCGACAGCGCGCCGACCCAGTCGTCGTCCAGCGAAATGCTCAGTGGCCTGCCCTCCGCCAAATCCGCCCCGGATGAAATTGAAGCATATGCATTATTCATTAGTATGCTGCTGGCACATATTATCGTGCATTGGTATGTGTCTGGGGTGTCGTGATGTTGCGACAGGTGGACAAGCGAGAAATCATTGCGGCATTCGGTGCCGGTGGGTTGGCGGTGGCGGCGAGTTTTGCCATTGGGGCTGCCACGGGCGACATTTCGCGAGTCCCGGAGTGCGCACAACTGGCGCGCGCGGTTGCGAATCGCGAACAGTCGCTGCTCGATACTGTCCGGTTTCGCCGAACCGAGCAGTCCGCCTACAGGGTTTGCGCGGGGAACCCGGCCGCCTTCCGCAAGCTGATTGGCATCAGCTAGCGGCGGCGGCCGGCGTGCCTCAAGGCTTGGCGCCCCACGAGTCCTTCAGGGTCACCGCGCGGTTGAACACGGGCATGCCTGGCCTGGAATCAAGACGATCGGCGACGAAGTAGCCGTGGCGCTCGAACTGGTAGCGTTCCTCCGGCAGGGCGTCTTTCAGCGCCGGTTCGAGTTGCGCGGTGATGACCCGCTTGGATTCCGGATTCAGGTCGTCAAGGAAGTCGCGGCCGCCCGCGCCCGGGCTTTCGGCCTTGAACAGGCGATCGTACAGCCGCACTTCCGCGGTGCAGGCGTGCCTTGCCGACACCCAGTGAATGTTGCCCTTGACCTTGACGCTGTCCGCGCCCGGCGTGCCCGATTTGGTCTCGGGCAGGTAGATGCAGTGAACCGCGGTGACCTTGCCCGAGGCATCCTTGACGCAGCCGGTGCACTTGACGACGAATCCGTAGCGCAGGCGCACGGTGTTGCCGGGAAACAGGCGGAAGTAGCCTTTCGGCGGATTCTCGGTGAAGTCCTCGCGCTCTATCCAGAGTTCCTTCGAGAACGGGATTTCGCGCTTGCCCCACTCGGGTTTCTGCGGGTGATTGGGCGCCTCGCACATCTCCTCGTCTTCTTCCGGATAGTTTTCGACGACGAGCTTGACCGGGTCGAGCACGGCGATCCTGCGCGGCGCGGTTTCGTTCAGGTGGTCGCGCATGCAGGCTTCAAGGATGCTCATGTCGATCCACGAATCGGCCTTGGCGACGCCGATCGTCTCGGCAAAGCGGCGGAATCCCTCGGGGGTGAAGCCGCGGCGGCGCGCGCCCACGAGTGTCGGCATGCGCGGGTCGTCCCAGCCGTCGACGCGCTGCTCTTCCACGAGCTGGATGAGCTTGCGCTTGGAGAGTACGACGTAGGACAAGTTGAGCCGCGCGAATTCGATCTGCTGCGGCAGCGGCCGCTGCAACAGGTCGCCCTGGGCGAGCTTTTCCAGCAACCAGTCGTAGAACGGCCGCTGGTCCTCGAATTCGAGCGTGCAGATCGAATGCGTGATGTTCTCCAGCGCGTCCTCGATCGGGTGCGCGTAGGTGTACATCGGATATATGCACCACTTGTCGCCGGTGTTGTGGTGTTCCGCGTGCTTGATGCGATAGATCGCCGGATCGCGCATGTTGATGTTCGGCGACGCCATGTCGATCTTCGCACGCAGTACGTGGGCGCCGTCGGCGAACTCGCCTGCCTTCATGCGGCGAAAGAGGTCGAGGCTCTCGGCGGCACTGCGGTTGCGATAGGGACTCGGCTTGCCGGCCTCGGTGAGCGTGCCGCGGCTGGCGCGCATTTCGTCGGCCGATTGCGAATCCACGTAGGCGTTACCCGACTGGATCAGGTACTCGGCGAACTCGTACATCCAGTCGAAGTAGTTCGAAGCGTAGTAAAGGTTCGGTCCCCAGTCGAAGCCCAGCCACTTCACCGCATCTACGATGGAATCGACGTACTCCTGTTCCTCCTTCTCCGGATTCGTGTCATCGAAACGCAGATGGCAAACGCCGCCGTAGTCGAGCGCCAGCCCGAAATTGAGGCAGATGGACTTGGCGTGACCGTAGTGCAGGTAGCCGTTTGGCTCAGGCGGAAAGCGCGTGCGAATGCGTGGCGTATCACCGGGGCTGACTTTGTGCTGGGTGGCCGGGCCGGGCTGGCCGGACCAGCGGCGCGGCGCGAACTTGTTCGCAGCGAGGTCGCCGTCGATGATGTTGCGGATGAAGTTCGAGACTTTGGCGTCGGTGTCGGCCATGGCGATGTCGGAGGAATGGGGCGAACGAAGCCCCATTCTACCGACTCGCTCAGCGCCGCGGCCGCCGTGCCGCGGGCGTGCCGCCGGCCTTCTTCACCAGGCTGTCGAGCGCATCGTCGAGGGTCGGACGTTCCTCGCGATAGTAGAGCCCGAGCGCGGGCGTCGCATCGTTCATCGCTTCGCCCATCGCCGCCAGCCTGTTGGCCGGGTCGTGGTCCGCCGGCAGGTCGCGCACCTTCGCGCCAAGGTTCACGTAGGTCCGGTGCGTCTTGTCGAAGGTGACGCAGGGCGAGATGATGTGCAGGTAGGAAAAGCCGCGATGCGCCATCGCCTCGGCCACCATGCGACGCAGGTGTTCGGGCTGGCCCGCGTACGACTGGCCGACCCACGTCGCTCCGTACGACAGGACTTGCAGCAGCGGGTTGATGGGGCGGTCCGGGTTTTCGTAGGGCGAGGTCGTCGTCTTGAATCCGATCGCCGAGGTCGGCGACGTCTGCCCTTTGGTCAGGCCGTAGATGCCGTTGTCGAAGAGCAGGTAGGTGATGTCCAGGTTGCGGCGCGCCGCGTGCGGAATGTGGCCGCCCCCGATCGCGAAGCCGTCGCCGTCGCCGCCGACGGCAACGACCGTTAGCGCCGGGTTGGCCGTCTTGACGCCCGTGGCGACGGGCAGGGCGCGGCCGTGCAGCGTGTGCATGCCGTAGGCGTTGAGGAAGAACGGAAAGCGCGACGAACAGCCAATGCCGGAGACGATGACAGCGTCCTCGTTGGCGACTTTCTGGGCGCAAAGCGCGTTCGCGACGGCATCGACGATCGAAAAATAGCCGCAGCCCGGGCACCAGGTCGGCAGCGCCTTCGAGCGATAGCCGAGCCGGCCGCTGTCCTCGACTTCCTTGAGTTTCTCTTCGAGATAGACGGGTCTGATTTCGCCCATGACGGTTCCTTTCAGGCTGCCTGCTGTTGGTTGCCCCGTCCGGCGAGGCGCCGCACTTCGGCGACGATCTGGCCGACTTCCATCGGCGCGCAGGGTACGCGCGCGAGCCGCGTCACGGCCTTGGGAATGTGCGATTGGAGCAGGCTCGCGAATTGCCCCTGGTAGTTGGCTTCCGGCACCAGCACCTGGCCGCAGTCGGCCATGAACGCGGTGACGGCGTCGGTCGGGAAGGGCGAGAGCATCACGACCTTGAGCGCCGCGCAGCGGATGCCTTCGGCGCGCGCGCGCAGCATCGCCTCCAGTGCTTCGCCAAACGTCGAGCCCCAGGCGATGATGCCCACGTCCACCTTGCCGTCGTCGCCGAAGCGCTTCGTCGCCGTGAAATCCGGATGGTTGAGCGCGGCCTGCAGCTTCTCGTGCCGCTTGCGGCTCGTCGCCGCATGCACGTCCGGCTGGTCGTTCGGGCGGCCGAGTTCGTTGTGCTCGAGGCCCGTCGCGATGTGCATGCCGCCCGGCTGGCCCGGAACCGTGCGTGGGCTGACACTGTTCGGCGTCAATGCAAAGCGCTTGAATCCCGCGCCGTTGGTGCCGCGCGTGTCGGCATAGACGTTCATGTCGGGGTTGAACGGCGGCTTGGCCGGGAAGGGAACCGTTTCATAGCGGTTCGACAGGTACATGTCGAGCAGCACGATCACCGGCGTCTGGTAAGCCTCGGCCATCTCGAACGCCTTGCCGGCGACGCGATAGCATCCGTCGACGTTGGTCGGGGCGATGACGATGCGCGGTGCATCGCCGTGGCCGCCGTGGACCGCGATGTTGAGGTCGGACTGTTCCGTCTTCGTGGGCAGGCCTGTCGACGGGCCGCCGCGTTGCGAGACGAAGATAACGCTGGGGATTTCGGCGACGATGCCGAAACCGATCATCTCCGACATCAGGGCGAGGCCCGGACCAGAGGTGGCCGTGGCCGTACGTGCGCCCGTGAAGCCGGCCCCCATCGTCGCCGATATCGCCGCAATCTCATCCTCGGTCTGCACGAGCCGTTTGCCGTGTTTCGGCATTTCGCTCGCCAGCCGCTCCATGATCGAAGTCGCCGGCGTGATGGGGTAGCCGAAGAAGTTGTCGATGCCGGCGTCGAGCGCACCGCGCACGACCGCGGCGTTGCCGCTGATCATTTCCACCGTGGCGCCGTTCGCCTTTGCCGGTGGCGGGCCGAACTCGATGTCGTCGAGGCGGAACCAGCGCTGTCCTTCCTGATAGCCCGCGCGCAAGGCCGCCTCGTTCTTCTGCGCGATCTCGGCCTTGCCCTTGAACTTGCTGTTGACTGCGCGAAGGAACGAATCGACTGGCAACTGGAACAGGCCGGCGATGAAGCCGATGACGACGATGTTGCGCGCACGCGCGGAACCGGTGCTCTTTTCGGAGATTTCGCGGATACGCACGTTGTACGGAATCTGGCCCGGGTCGATGTGCGCGCTCATATGCATGCCTTCCGCCAGGGGCGTCACCGAGCCGGTCTCATAGATGACGGCGCCCCATTCGCGCGCTTCGCCGACGTGCGGGATCGCATGGCTGTCGTCAAGCGAAACCAGCATGTCCGACTTAGCCTTGAGCGAGTAGGCCTGTTCGTTGGTCACGCGCAGCCGCGCGATGCACTTGCCGAACCCGCGAATCTCGGCCGGATAGAGGTCAAAGCTGATCACGCGGTAGCCGATTTCCGCCATGGCGCGGCGCAGGATGTCGCCGGCGGCGATGGTGCCATCACCCGCCGAACCGATGATTGCGATCTGGATGTCGGTTGACATTATTGGTACTCCCAGAACGGCGACTGGATCTTGCCGTCTTTGGTCAGTTGCAGGCTCTCGTCCTGGCTTGGCACCCAGGGCTCGTTGGCGCCCGTGATGTTGCGGGCAGCCAGTTCGCCCATGGCGCGCACGTTCTTCCAGCCATGGTAGAAGTTGTAGCGGCGTTCGCTGTCGGTCCATATCTGGCAGACGTCGCCCGCGGCGTAGATGTTCTCGCTGGTTGTGCGCAAGTTGGGCTTGACGAGCAGCCCGCGCTCGATGTCGACGCCCGAGCCGAGCATGAAGTCGAGCGACGGGGCGACGCCGAAAAATGGCATGACCACGTCGCCGGAGACGTCGCTGCCGTCGCCGAAGACGACGCGCCGAGCCGACAGCCCCTTGGCGCCCTTTTCGATCGACGTCACGCAGCCACGGCTGTTGGCTTCGACCACGGCGATGCCCATGCGCTCGAGCGCCGCGATGAACTTGGGCCTGTCGGTCGCCTCGACTTCATGTGGCCAGAACGTGTAGGGTCCGGCCACCAGCGTGACTCGATGCCCGGTGTCGAGCAGCGTGCGCGCGAGATCGAGCCCGATGGTGTCGCCGCCCAGCAGGATGGCGTGGCCCTTGGCAGGCAGGGCCTTGGCGACTTCGATGGCGTCGCGAAAGGCGCCGAAGCCGTGCAAGAGCGGCCGGAACTCCGACAACTCCTCGGGCAGGTAGGGGCCGGCGCCGGAGGCGACCAGCAGCGAGTCGAAATGCAGGGTCTCCTTGTGCTCGAGGGTGAGCGTCTGGGCGATGCTGTCCACGGAGACGACGCGCGTGCCGCGACGCAAGGCAATTTGGTTGTCGCGGTAGTACGCCGCCGGATAGATGATGAACTTGCGCCAGTCCGTCTCGCCGCGGAACACGCGCGGCAGGTCGTAGCGATTGAAGAACGGCAGCCGCGAGAGCGTGATGATGGTGATGCGGCTGTCGGGATCGCGGTCACGCAGCGTCTCTGCCGCCTGGTTGCCGGCGACGCCGCTGCCGATGACGATGTGATGTCGTGCGGTGGTCACTGTCAGGCCTCCACTTCGGTCAATTCGCAGCGCGAGATGGAAATGCACTTGACCGGGCAGACGTTGTAGCAGGCGCCGCAGCGGATGCACTGGTTGTTGTCGATCCAGATGGCGCCTATCTTGTTCCACTCCTTGGTCTCGATCAGGCTGCCGTAGCTGCCGTCGGCGCCGATCTCGACGCCGCCGACGAGCTTGATGCAGTTGCGCGGGGCCACTTCGATGCAGGCGCGGCAATAGATGCAGCGATCGACGTCGATCTGGTAGCGCAGGTGGCACAAGTAGCAGCGCTTCGCTTCCTCCTGCGCCACTGCTTCGTCGAAACCGGATTCGACCTCGCGCGCCATGGACTTGACGCGCTTGCCCAGCGTGGCTGTAGGCATGTGCTGGCGCGGGATGAAATCGTACGAACGTTCGCGCAGCGGCTCCGCGACCGGCTCGATGCGCACCACCTGGCGCAGCCGCTGGCGGCCGAGCAGCCAGGCGTCGATCCGGCGCGCCATCTCGCGGCCGTGGCCGACAGACTTGACGACGGTCGAGGCGCCGCTGACGTAATCGCCGGCGGCGAACAGGCCGGGCTGCGAGGTCATGCCGTTGTCGCCCAGACGCGCGTTCTTCCACTTGTCGAGCTGCAATGGCGCGTCGGTGAAATCGTGCACCGTCTGCTGGCCGATGGCGATGATGACGGTATCGCAAGCTTCGACGAATTCCGAGCCCTCGATCGGGATCGCGATGCGACGCCCGCCCTCGCGCCAGCCGCCCAGGCGGTTCTGCGCGAACTCGATGCCCGCCACCTTGCCTTCGGCGTCGACGACGAACTTCATCGGCGAACGCAGGCCCTTGATGCGCACGCCTTCGCGCTTGGCCTCGAAGATCTCCTCCTGCGTTACAGGGATGTATTCCTCGGCCGTGCGGATGTGAATGGTGACCTCCTGGCCGCCCAGGCGCACGGCGACGCGCGCACAGTCGAGTGCGGTGAAGCCCGCGCCGATCACGGCCACGCGGCGCCCGACCGTCTTCTTCTCGCCGCGATGCATCGCCATTAGGAAGTCGAGTCCGTACTCGATGCCCGGCACCTCGCCCGGTTCGCGCTTTTCCCACTCGCCGCGCAGCGGGATCGGCGTCGCCGCCATGCAACCCGTGGCGAGCATTACGGCGTCGTAATCCGAGAGAAGTTGCGACACGCGGATCTGCCCCGGCTCGTTGCCGATCTCGACTCCCGTGCGCAGATGCACACCCAGCCGCAGCGCGTTGTGCAATTCGGTGTCGAGAATCGTGCGCGGCAGCCGGAACTCCGGGATGCCGTAGCGGAGCATGCCGCCGGGCCTTTCCTCGCGCTCGTAGATCACCACGTCGTGGCCGAACAGCGACAGGTCGTGCGCCGCGGCGATGCCGGCGGGGCCTGCACCGACGATGGCGATGCGCTTGCCGGTCGGCGCGTACAGGCTTTCCGTGATGCGGTGACCGACGTTCTTGAGGTCGGCGGCGACGCGTTTCAGGTGGCAGATCGCCACCGGATCGCCGTTGCCCGGCCAGCCGTGGCGGCAGGCCGACTCGCAGGGCCGCGAGCAGATGCGCCCGAGCACGCCCGGCAGCACGTTGGCTTCGCGGTTGACTTCGTAGGAATCGCCGTAGCGATTTTCGACGATGCGCCGGATGTAGGCCGGCACGTTGGTTCCCGCCGGGCAGGCGTTCTGGCAGGGTACGTTCTGCTTGACCCAGCCGATGTCGCGCGCGTCGTCAGAAACAAAAACGCTGCCTTCGGCTGCCTGTGACACAGCGGCCGCCTCCGGCCGCAACGGCATGTTGCCCATGACTTCTCCACTCTCGAACCGCTGTTGCACTGCGGCATCGTTATTCTCGCCGATTTGTCTGGCAGGGAAACCCTGATCCGAACGCGGCTAATATTATTATATTTTATGACACCATCAGTAGTAATTGATGCGAGTCAACTAACTTCGAAATCGAGGGTCGGCCAGGGAACATCCGTAAAATCGCGCTATGGACCGGTCCGTTCCTCTCGCGATCGACTACGACGAGGCGCTGCCGGTCAATGCCCGGCGCGAGGAGATCGCACGCCTCATCCGCGAACATCAGGTGATCGTCGTCTGCGGCGAGACGGGCTCCGGCAAGACCACGCAGTTGCCGAAGATCTGCCTCAGCCTCGGGCGCGGCAGCAAGGGGCTGATCGGCCACACCCAGCCGCGCCGCATCGCCGCCCGCGCCACGGCGACGCGTATCGCCCAGGAACTCAAGACGGAACTCGGCAGCGTGGTCGGCTTCAGGATTCGCTTCACGGACCGCGTATCGCCCAGCACCCGCGTCAAGCTGATGACCGACGGCATCCTGCTTGCGGAAACGCAGACGGATCCGATGCTGCGGCAGTACGACACGCTGATCATCGACGAGGCGCACGAGCGCTCGCTCAATATCGACTTCCTGCTCGGTTACCTAAAGTCAGTCCTCGTGGTACGCCGTGACTTGAAGGTGATCGTGACGTCGGCGACGCTCGATGCCGAAAGATTCAGCAGGCACTTCGACGACGCGCCGGTGATCGAGGTCTCCGGCCGGCTGTTCCCGATCGAAACGCGCTACCGGCCTTTCGAGGACGACAAGGACCGCGACGTGAACACCGCGATCGTCGATGCGGTGGCCGAGGCGCATCGCGAAGGCGCCGGCGACGCACTGGTGTTTCTGCCGGGCGAGCGTGAGATCCGCGAAGCGGCCGAGGCGCTCAGGAAGCACCATCCGCCGGGACTGGAGATCCTGCCGCTGTTTGCGCGCCAGTCGGCGCAGGAGCAGGCGCGCGTGTTCGCGCCGCACCAGGGCAGGCGCGTCATTCTTGCCACCAACGTCGCCGAAACTTCGCTGACCGTGCCGGGCATCCGCTACGTGATCGATACCGGCTTCGCGCGCGTC
>DATJQH010000050.1:0-8200 GCA_035505955.1 Rhodocyclaceae bacterium | reverse complement strand
TGCGCAAGCCGGCATGCTCCTCCAGCCTCAGCCCGGCGCCTGAAACCAGCGCCTGCCGCTCCTGCCGCGTGCGCTCGCGCCCGCGCGTGCCCATGACCATCTGCATGTCGAACGAGGCGGCGGCCGCGGCTGCATGGCTATCGGGCAGCACCATTTCCAGCACGGCGATCCTGGTGCCGATGGCGCGGGCGAGGTTGGCGAGGATGTCGCGACACGTGGCGTCATCGAAGCCGTGCAGCCCGGCCGAGAGCAGGTAGATATCGCGCGCGTCGCAGGCCGGAGGCACGGATGCGCGCGCATCGCCGGCCACGAAGCTCAGCCGCTCGCTGCCGGGCGCGGGATGGGCGGCCCAGTGGCACCGCCGGCTGGCTGGCTGCAACGGGTACTACGAGCCTGAACCTTCTCCCATCTGCGATTGCAGATAGTTCTGCTGACCGACCTTCTCGATCAATTCCAGCTGGGTTTCGAGATAGTCGATATGGTCCTCGGTGGCATTGAGGATGTCCTGCAGGATGTCGCGCGAGACGTAATCGCCCGCGCTTTCACAGTGGGCAAGCGCTGTCTTGGTATCGGCATGGGCACCGGTTTCGAGCTTCAGGTCGCCGGCCAGGCATTCCGGCACCGCTTCGCCGATCAGCAGCTTGTTGAGCGCCTGCAGGTTGGGCAGGCCATCGAGGAACAGCACGCGCTCGATGAGTTTGTCGGCGTGGTGCATCTCCTCGATCGATTCCTCGTACTCGTGCTTGCCGAGCGCATTGAAACCCCAGTTCTTGTACATGCGCGCATGCAGGAAGTACTGGTTGATCGCGGTGAGTTCGTTGACCAGGCACTTGTTGAGGAGCTGGATGACTTTCTTGTCGCCTTTCATCTTGTTTCTCCTGTTCAGGCTGCCACGGACTGCACGGTGGCCGGGCGGGCGGAAATGTGCCTCCGCAGCGAATCCTTCAGCACATCGCGCGCGCAACGGGTGCAGCGGCCGCAACCGGCGCCGACGCCGAGCTGCTCGCGCAAGTCCTTCAGGGTGGCGCAGCCGTCGGCGATGGCACCGCCGATGTCACGCTCGGTGACCGCATTGCAAACACATATGTACAAGGTCGGGCTCCTACTTGGTCAGGATCAGGCGGTTCTGGCGCGTCACGCGCAGGCGATAGGTCTCGGTACCGTGCCGGATGAGAGTCTCCTTCATGCCAGCCAGCAACACAGCCGCGTCCACGGCCACGCGGTGCGGTTTAGCCTCGGATTCGATGCCGCTGTTCCCGAATCCCGGCATGGCTACCGACCTCTTGATAGTCACCAGCATCTCTCTTGCTCCATTACGAATGCGAACGATTCTCATCATAGCGGCGAATGATTCGCATTTGCAAGCACTTTCTTCATGGCTCCGTGTCTGGGCGAAGCGACAGGTCCGGACGTCCAGGCCGGGGCCTTAGCCTGCTGTCATTCAGGGAGCCAAAGCACATCAGCAACAGGAGGTACCGCACCATGCTCAACAAGGGATCCATCTTCGCCGGCCAGCGTGAATCCGGACCGGCGCCCGCCACCGGCGGCAAGCCCGCTTCGACGACGACGCCGCCCGCACCGGGTTCGACGTCGTCGATCGCCCGCCCGCTGGAGCCGCAGAAAGAGGAACCCGGCGCACAGCTCGTGGTCGGCCCGGGCGTGAAGCTCAAGGGCGCCGAAATCCAGGACTGCGACATGCTGCTGGTGGAAGGCCGCGTCGAGGCGACCATGGACAGCCGGCTGATCCAGATTGCCGACCAAGGCTCGTTCGACGGCAAGGTGAACATCGACGTGGCCGAGATCCGCGGCCGCTTCAGCGGCGAACTGACGGCGCGCGACCACCTGATCATCCACGCCACGGGGCGCGTCAGCGGCAAGATCCGCTACGGCAAGATCGTCGTACACGAGGGCGGCGAGGTCTCGGGCGACATCCAGTCGCTCAATGCGCCCGAGCCGTTGGCCGCGGCGAGGAACCTCGAAGCGGCGAACGCCGGGGAACCCGGCGCCGCCGCGGTGAACCGCCTGCTGGCGAAGACCGCCTAGGTCAGTCCTCGAGGAGGCTGCGCAACATCCAGGCGGTCTTCTCGTGAATCTCCAGCCGCTGGGTGAGCAGGTCCATGGTCGGCTGGTCGTTCGCCTTATCGACGGCCGGGAAGAGGCTGCGCGCGGTGCGCGCCGTCGCTTCCTGCGCCGCCACCAGGTTGCGGATCATGTCGGTGGCCTTGGGCACGCCGTCCTTTTCCTTGATGCTGGCGAGCCTGACGAATTCCCTGTAGGTGCCGGGCGCGGGATGGCCGAGGGCGCGGATGCGTTCGGCGATCAGGTCGAGCGCGTTCCACTGCTCCGTGTACTGGCCCATGAACATCAGGTGCAGGGTGTTGAACATCGGCCCGGTGACGTTCCAGTGGTAGTTGTGCGTCATCAGGTAGAGCGTATAGCTGTCGGCGAGGAACGCCGAAAGCCCTCTGGCGATGGCTGAACGGTCCTTGTCGCTGATGCCGATGTCGATGCCGGGTGCCTTCCTGCTCTTCATGGTCCTCTCCTATGGAATTGAGCCGCAGACGATTCACATGATAAGGAACTGCGGCCAGGCGGACCAATGAAACATGAACATGGCATCGATAGGGAATTGCTATCGCATCCGCTCAGGCCAGGTCCTCCATCAATGATGCCCGCACGGCCGGCGACGGGGTCGCCGTCACGCGGCAGGCCGGATGGTCGATGCCCATGGTCAGCCCGGCACCCTTCTTCAGCGCCGCGATCATCGGCGCCGTCAGCTCGAAGCGGAGGAAATGCACCGACGAGGTCTTCTCCTCCGTTTCACGCTCGAGGTCTTCGTTGGCGATCGGCGTCACGCGCGCGAAGTCGGCCACCTGCACCCAGACGGCCTTCTCGATGCCGATCATCTTCGCCAATTCAACCTTGCGCTGTTCCGGATCTGAGAACTCGATCATGAAGGTCGCCTTCCAGTTGCTGCCGTCGGGGATCAGCGGGTTGTAGACGTCGAGTTCGTCCTGGATCAGTTCCGGCTCGTAGATGCGCTCCAGGCGCAGCATTTCCTGCACCTGGTACTGCATCGTGAGGCGGTCCTCGAAGTACAGCGTGGCGTTGGGGCCGAGGGCGACGAGGCGCTCCTTCTTGTGCGCCATCACCTTGGCGCGGAACTCCGGCCGCGCGCGGGCATATTGTTCGAGGCTGTAGAGGTCGGCGTGGGTCAGCATGGTCAAACTCCGTAGGCGATGCGCAGCAGCGTCATGGGATGTTCGGGCGCGGTGCCGTCGGCACGCGCGTGGGCGATGTGGTGGCCGGCCATGGCGCAGTCCGAGCCGTAGTGATCCGGCTCAGCCTGGTTCACACGTGTCACCACCGGCTTGACGATCTTCATGGCGTGCTGGTGGAACTCCTTCTTCACCGCGTAGGTGCCGTCGTGGCCCGAGCAGCGCTCGATGATGTCCACCTCGGTGCCGGGCACCAGCGACAGCGCTTCCTTCGTCTTCGGGCCGATGTTCTGCACGCGCTGGTGGCAGGCGGCGTGGTAGGCCACCTTGCCGAGTGGCTGCTTGAAGTCCGTCTTCAGCCGGCCTTCCTTGTGGCGCAGCATCAGGTACTCGAACGGATCGTAGAACGCGTTCTTCACCTTGATCACGTCCGGATCGTCCGGGTACATCAGCGGCAGTTCCTGCTTGAACATCAGTACGCAGGAAGGAATCAATGCCGTGAGGTCCCAACCCTCGTCGACCATCCTGGCCAGCACCGGAATGTTGCCTTCCTTGGCCGCCTGCACGGCGTCGAGGTCGCCCAGCTCCAGCTTGGGCATGCCGCAGCAGCGCTCCTTCTCGGCGATGGTCACCGGGATGCCGTTGTGTTCGAAGACGGCGAGCAGGTCCTCGCCCGGTCCCGGCTCGTTGCGGTTCATGTAGCAGGTGGCGAACAGCGCCACCTTGCCGGTGGTCCTGCCGGCCGGCTCGCCGCGCGTGTCGGCAGGTAGTTTGCGCAGGCGTCGGCGCAAGGGCTTGCCGGAGAACTCGGGCAGCCAGGCCTCGGCGTGAATGCCGGCGACCGCTTCCAGAGCCTTGCGTGCCACGCCCACCTTGTTCACCGCATTCACCGTCGGCGCGACGATCGGAATGCCGGCAAAACGGCCGACCATGTCGGTGCTGGTCAGCACCTTGTCGCGCAACTTGGCGCCATGGTTCTTGTAGTGCACCGCCTTGGCGCGCAGCATCAGGTGGGGAAAATCGACGTTCCACGCATGCGGCGGCACGTACGGGCACTTGGTCATGTAGCACAGGTCGCACAGGTAGCAGTGATCGACGACCTTGGCGTAGTCGGCCTTGGCGACGCCGTCGACCTCCGTCGACGCGGAATTGTCGACGAGATCGAACAGCGTCGGAAAGCTTTGGCACAGGCTGACGCAGCGGCGGCATCCATGGCAAATCTCGAAGACGCGCTCCATTTCCTCGTGGAGCGCCGCTTCGCTGTAGAACTCCGGATTCCGCCAGTCGAGGGGATGGCGCGTGGGCGCTTCGAGATTGCCTTCGCGTGCGGCCATTCCGCCTCCTCCCGTAAAGTCAGCCGTGGTGGTACGCCGTGGAAGCAGGCTCAGCCGAGCTCGTTCAGGGCCTTGGTGTAGCGGTTGGCGTGCGACCGCTCGGCCTTGGCCAGCGTCTCGAACCAGTCGGCAATCTCCTCGAAGCCTTCGGCGCGCGCATCCTTGGCCATGCCCGGGTACATATCGGTGTACTCGTGCGTCTCGCCGGCGACGGCCGACTTGAGGTTGTCCTTGGTGGCGCCGAACGGCAGGCCGGTGGCCGGGTCGCCGACCTTTTCGAGATACTCGAGGTGGCCGTGGGCGTGGCCGGTCTCGCCTTCCGCCGTGGAGCGGAACAGGGCCGCCACGTCGGCATAGCCTTCGACGTCGGCCTTGTTGGCGAAGTACAGGTAGCGACGGTTGGCTTGCGATTCGCCTGCGAACGCGTCCTTCAAATGCTTCTCGGTCTTGGAACCTTTGAGTTGCATGGTCGATCTCCTCTCGTCGTGGGTCAGGGGTGGGCCTGCGCGGCCTCGCATTGACACCTTAGTACTCGACGGGAACAAAAGGAAATTGGATTTGCCTACGGCTTCGATAGCGACCGGCTATCGGGCACGGATGGCCTTGGTGCCGGGCAGCTTGCAATCGAGCAGCGCGCGCCGCAGCAGGTCGATGGCCTGGTGGCGCGGGAAGCTTGCGCGCCAGACGATGCCGACGCGCCTGCTCGGCGTCGGTTCCGCGAACGAGCGCACGCGCAGCAGCGCGTCGTTCTTCGGGATGTCGTCGACCGCGGTGGCCGGCATCACGGTTACGCCGACGCCAGAAGCCACCATGTGGCGTATGGTTTCCAGCGAACTGCCTTCCAGCACCTGCGGGCCGCCCGCGCCGGCCCGGGCGCACAGGTCGAGCACCTGGTCGCGGAAGCAGTTGCCGCGGCCAAGCATGAGGATCGGCTCTTCGAGCAGTTTGTCCGGCGCAATCGACCTGGCCTTGACCCAGCGATGGTTTGCCGGCATCAGGGCGCGGAAGGCTTCGTCGTAGACGGGCTGCGCGACCAGCCCCGGCTCCTCGACCGGCAGCGCCAGGATGGCGATGTCGAGTTCGGCGGCCTTGAGCCTTTCCAGCAGGCGCTGCGTGTAGTTCTCTTCCAGCAGCAGCGGCATCTCGGGCGCACGTTCGTGCAGGAGCGGCACCAGCTTGGGTAGCAGCCACGGGCCGATGGTGTAGATCACGCCCAGGCGCAATGGCCCGGCGAGCGGATTCTTGCCGGCGGCGGCGATTTCGGCGAGCTGGTTCGCCTCCGAAAGTACGCGCTCCGCCTGCGCCACGACGCGCTCGCCGATCGGCGTCACGCGCACTTCGAGCGGCGAGCGCTCGAACAGGATGACGCCGAGTTCGTCTTCGAGTTTCTTCACGGCCACCGAAAGCGTCGGCTGCGATACGAAGCACTTCTCGGCGGCGTGGCCGAAATGGCGTTCGCGCGCGAGGGCGACGATGTAGCGGAGGTCCGTGAGCGTCATGTCAGTTCGTCTTCATCCGGAACTCGATGCCCGAGTAGGCGAGGCGGGGTTCGCCGCCCTCCAGGAAGAATCGTACCGTGTCGCCGCGACCCGTGCCCAGTCCCGCGGTGATCACTTCGCTGTCCGACACCGGCACGAAGCCGATGCGCAGCGGCAGATCGGGGACCTCGGCGAAGCGCGCCTCGCCGATCATGAGGCCATGGTCCTCCTTGAGCACGACGCTTTGCGGCGTCGGTCCGTCCATCCGGTCCACGATTTCGTAGCTGCCGAGGAACCGGCGGAACGAGTCGGGCAGTTTCGGCGCCTGGATCTTCTCGCCGAACAGCATGGTTTCGCCGCCGATGCGGCCGGCGACCACCTGGCGGCCGTCGATGTTCGCCAGCGTCAGGCGCACGTCCTCGAATTCGCGCACCTGCACGGCCAGGAGGTTGAACAGCTTGTACTCGAGGGTGAACTGCCCGTCCTCGTGGGGCACCAGCCGGAAATGATGGCCGGCCGCTTCGGCGTCGATCTTGCCGGAGGCCGTAGACACGTGGGCCAGTCCGACCAGCGTGTCGAAGTAGCCGTCGACCAGCTTCAATTCCTCGGGCGTCGGCGCCCGCTCCGGCGAGCGCGCCACGGCGGGCGGCGCCGCAGGCAGGGTGCCTTCGCGTGCAGCGAGCATCAGGCGCAGGGCCTCGCCGGCGATCTTCGACACCGCCATATGGGAACTTCCGGAATTCGTCAGCACGACGACGCCGAGCTTGTGCTCGGGCAGGATGGCCAGCATGCTGTGCGAATCCGGCAGCGAGCCGCCGTGGCTGGCGACCACGCCGCCGCCGGGCACCGGGATGCCATGCAGCATCCAGCCGAGCCCAACCAGCGCGTCGAACGCGAACGGCGCCTTCTCGTTCTGTGGCCGCAGCATCTCCGCCACGGAGTCCGGCGCCAGCACGCGCCGGCCGTCGAGCACGCCGCGCGCGAACTCCATGCGGATGAAGCGGGACAGGTCGACCACGTTGCTCAGCAGCCCGGCCGCCGGCATGTCACGCAACGAATAGGGCTCGACGAGCTGGTGCTTGTCGTAGGTCTTCGCCAGCGGCCGGTTCGAGAAGCTGCTGCCCGTCATGCCCAGCGGCTCGAAGAAATGCTTCTCGACGTAGGCCGCGAAGGGCTCGCCGGAAAGCTTCTCCACGGCCGTGCCCAGCACGGCCATGCCGGCGTTGGAGTACGAAAAGACCTTGTTCGGCGGGAAGGCCATGTACTGGCCGCGCAGCCCGTCCACGACGACCTCGAAGTGCGGCGAGGGGTTGCGCACGTAAAGGTTCAACAGGTAATTGGACGGCAGCCCGGAATAGTGCGACATCACATTGCGCGCCGTTACTGCGTCGGCATGCGCAAAGCGGCTCTTGATCGAGAACTCCGGCAGGGCCTCCGACAGCGGCCGGTCGATATCGATCCGCTTCTGCTCGGCCAGCTGCATCACGGCCGAAGCGGTAAACAGCTTGGCGATGGAGCCCGCGCGATACAGGGTTTCCGGTGTGGCGGGGACACGGTCCTCGAGGTCGGCATAGCCGAAGCCGCTCTGCCAGACGACCTGCTGGTCGTCGACGAGCGCGATGCTGAGCCCGGTGATGTCGTTGCGGGACATCTCCTGGTCGATCAACCAGGTCAGATATTGCTTTGCGTAGGCGTAGTCGCCGGCGAGCGGCTTTTCGAGGACCGGCGGCTGGGATGCGCAGGAAACCAGCAGGAGGCAGGCGGCGATGAGGGCGGTGAAGCGAGGGGGCATGGCAGATTCGGGCAGACGGCGCGAGGATCGCGCAGTGTCGCAGAGCGGGCAACCTGTCGTCAATCGCGCCGACGCGTCCGGCAGGACTGAGACGAGAGTCAGCCCCCGTGGTACGCCGTGCTGCGCGCAGGGCGCTTGCTGCCATGCCGCGCTCCGGGGGATAATCGCGCCCCTTCGAGCCGCTCCCCCGGAGTCTTTCGTGTCTCTCGCCCCCGAAGTTTCCCGTCGGCGCACTTTCGCCATCATTTCGCACCCGGATGCGGGCAAGACCACGCTCACCGAAAAGCTGCTGCTGTTCGCCGGCGCGATCCAGATCGCCGGCAGCGTCAAGGCGCGCAAGGCTTCGCGCCACGCCACGTCGGACTGGATGGAGATCGA
>DATJQH010000049.1:0-23436 GCA_035505955.1 Rhodocyclaceae bacterium | reverse complement strand
TGTTTGCCGATGTCATGGCGGGCAGCCTGCGCACGCTCGGCGTACCACAGGACGTGCCGCTGAAGCCGCTCATCATGGCGGAAGCCGTGAAGGAGGGCGTGTGACGCCGTCCGCCGTCCTGTCGGCGCTGGCAGCGCACGGCGTCAAGGCTGGCGGCATGAGCGCCGATTCGCGCACTGTCGCGCCCGGCGACATCTTCGTCGCACTGCCCGGCAAGCGCGCCGATGGCCGGGCGTTCGTCGCCGATGCCGTCGCGCGCGGCGCCGTCGCGGTGTTGCACGAAGCAGGTGCGGAAATCGCGACGTCGGTGCCGTGTCTCGCGGTGCCGAACCTCGCGGCGCTGGTGGGCGAGATTGCGAACCTCGTTTATGGCAAGCCGTCGCATCGGCTTTGGATGGCCGCCGTGACGGGCACGAATGGCAAGACCTCGACCTCGTTGTGGATTGCGCAAGCGCTGGGACATCTCGGACGGCGCTGCGCAGTCATCGGCACGCTGGGCAGCGGTTTTCCCGACCAACTCGTCGAGGGCGTGAATACGACGCCCGACGCCGTGAGCGTGCAGCGTGCGCTTGCCCGCTTCGTCGGACAGGGCGCGGTTGCCTGTGCGATGGAAGCATCGTCGATCGGCATCGAGGCCGGGCGCATCAACGGCGCGCATTTCGATGTCGCCGTATTCACGAACCTGACGCAGGATCATCTCGACTATCACGGCAGCATGGCTGCATACGCCGCTGCCAAGGAGCGCTTGTTCGACTGGCCGGATCTGCACGCGGCCGTGATCAATCTCGACGACCCGTTCGGAGCCGAGCTGGCAGAGCGGATCGGCGGCAGGCGGCGCACGATCGGCTACACACTGGAGGGGAAAGTCAGCCCCCGTGGTACGCCGCTGAAAGCGACCAAGCTCGCGATGACGGCCGCGGGCATCGCTTTCGAACTCGACGGCGTACGTTTCGAGGTGCCGGTGGTCGGTCGCTTCAATGCCTCCAATCTGCTCGCCGTCGTCGGCGCGCTGCTGGCGGACGGCCACCCCTTGACCGACATCGCCGCCGTCGTGCCGAAGCTCACGCCGCCACCCGGCCGCATGCAGTCGCTGGGTGGACACGATGCGCCGCTCGTCGTGGTGGATTACGCCCACACGCCCGACGCGCTGGAAAAAGTGCTGACGACATTGCGTGAGACCGCGACCGCCCGGCAGGGCAGGCTCATCTGCGTTTTCGGCTGCGGCGGCGAGCGCGACGCCGGCAAGCGGCCGCTGATGGGCGCCATCGCCGAGCGCCTGGCCGATCGCGTCGTCCTCACCAGCGACAATCCGCGCGGGGAGGATCCACGGGCGATCCTCGACGACATCCTGCGCGGCATCAAGGCGCAGGTCGCGGTCGAGCCCGATCGCGCGCGCGCCATCCGCGCGGCCCTCGTCGATGCGGGCAAACGCGATGTCGTCGTTCTCGCCGGCAAGGGCCACGAGCACTACCAGGAAGTCGCCGGTACGCGCCAGCCGTTTTCCGACCTCGACCAGGCGCGTGCGGCGCTGGAGCAGTGGCGATGATGGACCTGTACGAAGTCGCGCAGGCCACGGGCGGCACCGCCAGCGCAGAAGGACACCTCTTCGCGAGCGTCTCGACGGATTCACGCGCAATCGCCGCGGGCCAGCTGTTCGTCGCGCTGCGCGGCGATCGCTTCGACGGCCACGACTATGTACGCGAGGTGCTGGCGCGCGGCGCGATTGCCGCGGTCGTCGATCACGCATGGGCGCAGGAGCACGGCGAAGGCCTGCCGCTCGTGCATGTGGACGATACGCGCCTTGCCCTGGGCAGCCTCGGCGGCTACTGGCGGCGGCAGTTCGACTTGCCCCTGATCGGCATCACCGGCAGCAACGGCAAGACCACGGTCAAGGAGATGTGCGCCGCCATCCTGCGCGAGCACGAGCGGCGCGACGATCTCGATCCGGCGGAAACCGTGCTTGCGACGACCGGCAACCTCAACAACGACATCGGCCTGCCGCAGATGCTGCTCCGGCTGCACGCCGGTCATCGCGCCGCGGTGATCGAGATGGGCATGAACCATCGCGGCGAGATTGCGTACCTCACGCGCCTGGCGCGACCGACCGTGGCGCTCGTGAACAACGCCCAGCGCGCGCATCTGGCGGGCCTGGGTACGCTGACGGACGTGGCGCGCGCCAAGGGCGAAATCTTCGAGGGCCTGTCGGACAACGGCATCGCGGTGATCAACGCCGACGATCCCCACGCCGAGTTGTGGCGGCAACTGGCGGTCGGAAAGCGCATCGTCGACTTTGGCATGACGGCGCCTGCCGAGGTGCGCGCCAGTGCCGAATCGCGCGGTTTGGTCAGCGGCGTTCGTCTCACGGCCCCGCAAGGCGAGGTGGAGTTCGAGCTGCCCGTGGCCGGGCGGCACAACGCCATGAATGCGCTCGCCGCCGCGGCGGCGTGCCTTGCGGTGGGCGTCAGCGTCGGTACCGTGGCCGAGGCGCTGTCGCGTTACGCCGGCATCAAGGGCCGCCTGCAACGCCGCGCGGGCCATGGCGGCGCGCTCGTGATCGACGACACCTACAACGCCAATCCGGATTCCATGCGCGCTGCCATCGACGTGCTGGCCGCGCTGCCGGGGCGCCGCTGGCTCGTCGTCGGCGACATGGGCGAGACGGGTGACACCGCAAAGCAGTTGCACGACGAAATCGGCCGCTACGCGCGGGATCGCGGCGTGGAGCGCCTGCTCGCGCTGGGCGAGCTGTCCGCAGTTGCCGCGCTCGCGTTCGGCAACGGGGCCACACATTTCGGCAAGCCGGAAGATCTCGTCGGCGCGCTCGAAGCCGGACTCGACGGCGACGTGGCGCTGCTGGTCAAGGGGTCGCGCTTCATGCGCATGGAAAGAATCGTCGAAGCCATCACGGAGAAGAACCATGTTGCTTGAGCTGGCCCAATGGCTGGCGAAGGATATCCACGCCTTCAACGTCCTGAACTACATCACGCTGCGCGCGGTACTCGCGACCATGACGGCGCTTTCGATTTCCTTCCTGTTCGGCCCGGCGCTGATCCGCTGGCTGGCGGTGAAGAAGATCGGCCAGTCGGTGCGCAGCGAGGGGCCGCAGACGCATCTGGTCAAGGCCGGCACGCCGACCATGGGCGGCGCCCTGATCCTGCTCTCGCTCGGCGTGTCGACGCTGCTGTGGGGCGACCTGTCGAACCGCTTCGTCTGGATCGTGCTCCTCGTCACCTTCGGCTACGGCGCCGTAGGCTGGGTCGACGACTGGCGCAAGGTCGTCTTTCGCAATCCCGACGGCCTGTCGGCGCGCGCCAAGTTCTTCTGGCAATCCGTGATCGGCATCGTCGCCGCCATCTACATCGCCTTCTCGATTTCGGCGCCCAACAACGAGAAGGTCGTCGAACTGTTCCTGCAATGGGTGGGCAGCGGCTTCACGCTCGAACTGCCGGCCAAGGCCAACCTGATCGTGCCGTTCTTCAAGGAGGTGTCCTATCCCGTCGGCATCTTCGGCTTCATCATCCTGACCTACCTCGTCATCGTGGGCGCCAGCAACGCAGTGAACCTCACCGACGGCCTCGACGGCCTCGCGATCATGCCGACGGTCATGGTGGGCGCGGCGCTCGGCATCTTCGCCTACGTGACCGGCCACGCGGTGTTCTCGAAATACCTGCTCATTCCCTACATTCCGGGCGCCGGCGAACTGACGGTGTTCTGCGGCGCCATGGCGGGCGCGGGGCTGGGCTTCCTCTGGTTCAACGCGTATCCGGCGGAAGTGTTCATGGGCGACGTCGGCGCGCTGGCGCTGGGCGCGGCGCTGGGCACCGTTGCCGTCATCGTGCGGCAGGAGATCGTCCTCTTCATCATGGGCGGCGTGTTCGTCGCCGAGACGCTGTCGGTGATGCTGCAGGTGAGCTGGTTCAAGTACACCAAGCGCAAGTACGGCGTCGGCCGGCGCATCTTCCTGATGGCGCCGCTGCACCACCACTTCGAGAAGAGTGGCTGGAAGGAAACGCAGGTGGTCGTGCGCTTCTGGATCATCACGATCCTGCTTGTGCTGTTCGGGCTATCCACGCTGAAGATCAGGTAATGGACATTTCCGGCAAACGCGTTCTGGTACTCGGCCTCGGCGAATCTGGGCTGGCAGTGGCGCGCTGGTGCGTGCGCCAGGACGCGGCGGTGCGCGTGCTCGACACGCGCGCCGAACCCCCGTACCTCGCCGAACTACGTCGCGACGTGCCGGCGGCCGAGTTCACCAGCGGGCCGATGAACGAAGGCTTCGACAAGAACCTGCTGGCCGGTGCGGACCTGCTGGTCATTTCGCCGGGGCTGTCGGCCGGCACTATGGCCGTGATCCATGCGCGGGCGCAGGGCATCCCGGTGGTCGGCGAGATCGAACTGTTCGCCTGGGGCCTGGACACGCTGGGTGTGCGCAACGCGACGCGCGTCATCGCCATCACCGGCACCAATGGCAAGACGACGACGACGGCGCTGACCGGGCATCTGTGC
Source organism: Rhodocyclaceae bacterium (assembly GCA_035505955.1). Lineage (GTDB taxonomy): Bacteria > Pseudomonadota > Gammaproteobacteria > Burkholderiales > Rhodocyclaceae > Fen-999. Next base: position 18,930 of record DATJQH010000049.1, on the reverse strand, counting down.
CGCGCCGCCGGCCGACGCACGGGCGTTGCCGGCAACATCTCGCCCGCGGCGCTGACGGCGCTCCTGGCCTGCCTCGACAACGGCAGCATGCCGGACATCTGGGTGCTCGAGTTGTCGAGCTTCCAGCTCGAGACGCTGGAATCGCTCAATGCCGACGCGGCGACCGTGCTCAACGTCACCGACGATCACCTCGACCGCTACATCGACCTCGACGACTACGCGAGCGCGAAGGCCCGCGTCTTCTTCGGCAAGGGCGTGCAGGTGCTCAATCGCGACGACCTGCGCGTCAAGCGCATGGCCATCGCCGGCCGGCCGCTGATCACCTTTGGCCTCGATGCGCCCGGCGACGAGGCCGACTTCGGCCTGCGCGAGAACCGCGGCGAACCGTGGATCGTGCGTGGCGATCGCTTCCTGGTGCCGGTGAGCACGCTCGCCATCGCGGGCCTGCACAACGCCGCGAACGCGATGGCCGCGCTCGCGCTGTGTGCGGCCATCGGCTTCGATCCGGCGCCGCTCCTGCCGGCCCTGCGCGAGTTTCGCGGCCTGCCGCATCGCGTCGAGCGCGTGGCGGAGATCGACGGTGTCGCCTATTTCGACGATTCCAAGGGCACCAACGTCGGCGCGACGGTCGCGGCGCTCATCGGACTCGGCGGCCAACTGGCCGCCCAAAGCAGTCGCCTCCCTCCCCCGGGGAGGGAGGTCGGGAGGGAGGGCCCACCTTTGGCGAACGCCGGCCAGAACGATCGAAAGATCGTTCTGATAGCCGGCGGCGACGGCAAGGGCCAGGACTTCTCGCCGCTCAAGGACGCGGTGGCCCGGCACGCGCGCGGCGTGGTCCTGATCGGCCGCGATGGGCCGCTGATCGGCGACGCCATCGCCGGCTGTGGCGTGCCCGTCTCGAGCGCAGCGGACCTGCCGGCGGCCGTGCAGGAGTCAGCCCTCGTGGCACGCCGTGGGGACGCGGTCCTGCTCTCACCCGCGTGCGCGAGCTTCGACATGTTCCGCAACTACGAGCATCGCGCCCAGGTCTTCGTCGAGGCCGTGCGCCAGTTGGAGAAGCACGCGTGAATACGGCAGTGTTCACTTCGCGACGCCGGGTCGGCCCGACTCCGGCAGAACTGGACCCGCTGCTGCTGTGGCCGGCGCTGTTCCTGCTCCTCTTTGGTCTCGTGATGGTCTATTCGGCATCGATCGCGATGGCCGAGGGAAGCCAGTTCACCGGCCACCAGTCCTACTACTTCCTGCTGCGCCACGGCGTCTTCCTGTGCATCGGCCTCGTGTTCGGCGTCGTAACGTTCCAGATTCCGCTGCGTTTCTGGCAGGAACTGGCGCCGTGGCTGTTCATCGCCGGCGTGCTGCTGCTCGTGGTCGTGCTGATCCCGCACGTGGGCCGCTCGGTGAACGGCGCCCAGCGCTGGCTGCCGCTCGGGCCGATCAACCTGCAGCCGTCAGAACTGATGAAGCTGTTCGCGGTGCTCTATGCCGCCGACTACACGACGCGCAAGCTCGACGCCATGGGCAGCTTCCGCCGCGGCTTCCTGCCGATGGCGGCGGTGATCCTCGCCGTCGGCTTCCTGCTCTTGCGCGAGCCGGACTTCGGCGCCTTCGTCGTCGTCGCGGCGATCGCCTTCGGCATCCTCTTCCTCGGCGGCATCAACGCGCGCCTGTTCGGGCTGCTGACGCTCGTGGCGATCGTCGGCTTCGTGCTGCTGATCTGGCTATCCCCCTACCGGCGCGAACGCATCCTGGGCTTCATGGATCCGTGGAACGACGCCTATGGCAAGGGCTACCAGCTTTCGCACGCGCTCATCGCCTTCGGCCGCGGCGAATGGTTCGGCGTCGGCCTCGGTGCCAGCGTCGAGAAGCTCTTCTACCTGCCCGAGGCGCATACCGACTTCCTGCTCGCCGTGATCGCCGAGGAACTGGGGCTGTTTGGCGTGCTCGCGGTGGCGACGCTGTTCGGCCTGCTGGTGCAGCGCGCGTTCGCGGTCGGCCGCCAGGCGCTGCTGATCGACCGCGTCTACAGCGGGTTGGTCGCGCAAGGCATCGGCATCTGGCTCGGCTTCCAGGCCTTCATCAACATGGGCGTGAACATGGGCCTCCTGCCGACCAAGGGCCTGACGCTGCCGCTGATGAGTTTCGGCGGCTCCGGAATCGTTGCCAACTGTGTCGCGCTGGCGGTCCTCATGCGCGTCGATTACGAGAACAGGCGGCTCATGCGGGGGCAGTCGGCATGAAGCGCACGATCCTCGTCATGGCCGGCGGCACGGGCGGACACATCATGCCCGGGCTCGCGGTCGCCGATCACCTGACGGCGCTGGGCTGGCGCGTGATCTGGATGGGTAATCCGGAGGGCATGGAAGCGAAGCTGGTGCCCGCGCGTGGCTACGAGATGTCCTGGGTGCGTTTCGCCGCGTTGCGCGGCAAGGGACTGCTGCGCAAGCTCCTGCTGCCCGTGAATCTCCTGCGCGGCTTCGCGCAGGCGCGGCGCGAAATCCGGCGCATCAAGCCCGACGTCGTGCTCGGCCTGGGCGGCTTCATCACGTTTCCGGGCGGCATGATGGCCGTATTGGAAGGTGTGCCGCTGCTGCTGCACGAACAGAACTCCGTGGCAGGCCTCGCCAACCGCGTGCTGGCGCACGTCGCGGATCGCATCCTGACGGGCTTCCCCGACACGTTGAAGAAGGGGGCATGGGTCGGCAATCCGGTGCGGCCCGAGATCGCGGCGCTGCCCGCGCCGGCGGAACGTTACCGCGATCGCAGCGGCCCGCTGCGCGTTCTCGTCGTGGGCGGCAGCCTCGGCGCCGCGATTCTGAACGAGACGATGCCGAAGGCGCTGGCGCTCATCCCCGCGAGCGAACGGCCCCAGGTGGTGCACCAGGCGGGCGAGAAGCACATGCCGGCGCTGGCGCAGGCCTACGCGCAGTCGGGCGTGAAGGCCAACCTCGTGCCGTTCATCGACGACATGGCCGGAGCCTACGCCTGGGCCGATCTGGTCGTCTGCCGCGCGGGTGCGCTCACGATCGCCGAGCTCGCCGCCGCAGGTGTCGCCAGCGTGCTGGTGCCGTTTCCGCACGCGGTGGACGACCACCAGACGGGCAACGCGCGCTTTCTCGCGTCGGCAGGGGCGGCCATGCTGTTGCCGCAGTCGGAATTGACGCCCGAGCGGCTTGCCGATTTGCGCCAGCTTTCGCGCGGGCAGTTGCTGCAGATGGCCGAGCGCGCCCGTTCGCTGGCGCGGCCGGAGGCGACGGTGGCGGTGGCGCAGGGCTGCGTCGATTTGGTCAGGTGAGGTCAATATGAAACACAAGATTCGTCGCGTTCATTTCGTTGGCATCGGCGGTGCAGGCATGAGCGGCATCGCCGAGGTGCTGGCGAACCAGGGCTTCGAGGTCTCCGGCTCCGACCTTGCGGAGAGCGCGACGACGCGGCGCCTGGCGGCGCTCGGCGTGCGCGTGGTGATCGGCCACGCCGCCGCCAACGTGGCCACCGCCGATGTGGTTGTGGTCTCGACCGCGGTGAAGGACGACAACCCGGAAGTGGTGGCGGCGCGCGAACGCCATGTGCCGGTCGTGCCGCGGGCGCAGATGCTGGGCGAACTGATGCGTTTCCAGAAGGGCATCGCCATCGCCGGTACGCACGGCAAGACGACCACCACGAGCCTCGTTGCCAGTTGCCTCGCTGAAGGCGGCCTCGATCCGACGTTCGTGATCGGCGGCCGCCTGAATTCGGCGGGCACACACGCGCGTCTCGGCCAGGGCGAATTCCTGGTCGCGGAAGCCGACGAATCGGATGCCTCGTTCCTGCTGCTGTCGCCGGTGATCTCGGTCGTCACCAATATCGACGCCGACCATATGGAAACCTATGGCCAGGACTTCGGCCGGCTCAAGGATGCCTTCGTCGACTTTCTCAACCGGCTGCCGTTCTATGGCGTCGCCGTGCTGTGCGTCGACGATCCGAATGTGCGCGAGATTCTGCCACGCGTCACGCGCCAGGTCGTGACCTACGGTCTCGACCCCGAGGCGAACGTGCGCGCCGAGAACGTCGTGGCGGAAGGCGGCCGCATGCGTTTCACCTGCGTGCGCAGGAACGGCGGCACGTCGCGCTTCGACGTGACGCTCAATCTCCCGGGCGAGCACAATGTGCGCAATGCGCTGGCGGCGATTGCCGTCGCGGCAGAAGTCAGTGTCGGTGATACGCCAATAGCGAAGGCACTGGCCGAGTTCAAGGGCGTCGGCCGGCGCTTCCAGCGCTACGGCGAGATTTCTCTCGCCGGCGGCGGCGCGTTCACGCTGATCGACGACTACGGCCATCACCCGGTCGAAATGGCCGCGACGCTCGCTGCCGCGCGCGGTGCCTTTCCGGGCCGGCGCATCGTCCTCGCCTTCCAGCCGCACCGCTACACGCGCACGCGCGACTGCTTCGAGGATTTCGTCAAGGTGCTTTCCGGCGTCGATGGGTTGCTGCTCGCGGAAGTCTACGCAGCGGGCGAAGCGCCGATCGTCGCCGCCGACGGCCGCACGCTGGCGCGCGCGATCCGCGTCGCCGGCAAGGTCGAGCCCGTGTTCGTCGAGGACATGACCGCGATGCCGGCCGCGATCCTGGAAGCGGCGCGCAGCGGCGACGTCGTCATCACCATGGGCGCCGGTTCGATCGGTGCTGTGCCGGGGAAGCTCACCCATGCCTGATCTGCGCGGCGAATGGCGCAGCAACGAGCCCATGGCAGCCCATGTATCGTGGCGGGCCGGCGGCGCCGTGGCGCACGCCTATTGGCCGGCGGATCTCGCCGATCTTGCCGAGTTCCTGCGCCGGCTGCGCCCGGACGAACCGCTGCTGGTCGTCGGCCTCGGCAGCAACCTGCTCGTGCGCGATGGCGGCTTCAACGGGACTGTCGTCTTCACGCACGGCCTGCTCAACACGCTGCGCCAGGAAGCCGACGGCTCGCTCTACGTCGAAGCCGGCGTGGCGAGCCCGAAGGTGGCCCGCTTTGCGGCCAAACTGAACCTCGTCGGCGTCGAGTTCCTGGCCGGGATTCCGGGCACGTTCGGTGGCGCGCTGGCGATGAATGCCGGCTGCTATGGCGGCGAAACCTGGCAATTCGTCGAACGCGTGCAGATGCTGGGCCGGCGCGGAGAATTGACGGAACGCCGGCCGGAAGACTTTGCCGTCGGCTATCGCCACGCCGGCTTGAAAGCCGTTACGGACGAGATCTTCGCCGCCGCCTGGCTGCGCGTGCCGGCCGGCGACGGCGCGGCGGCGCACGCACGCATCACCGAACTTCTGGAGCAGCGTATCGCCAGCCAGCCGCTCGATCTGCCCAATGCTGGTTCGGTGTTCCGTAATCCGCCGAACGATCATGCGGCGCGCCTGATCGAGGCGGCCGGACTCAAGGGCGTATCGGAGGGTGGTGCGCGCGTTTCCGAAAAGCATGCGAATTTCATCGTTAATCCCGGCGGTGCCGCGAGCGCGACTGCGATAGAAAGCCTAATCGGCCGAATCCAGGGCGAGGTGCGCCAGCGGTTCGGAATCGACCTGGTGCGCGAGGTTCGTATCGTGGGAGAAAAGTCGTGACGGCGGGCAGGTTTGGCAAGGTGGCGGTATTGATGGGCGGCACGTCCGCCGAGCGGGAGATTTCGCTGCTGTCGGGCAACGCCGTGCTCGCAGCCCTCATGGAAAAGGGTGTCGACGCGCATGCCTTCGACCCGGCCGTGTTGCCGCTGTGGGACATCAAGCGCCAGGGTTTCGAGCGCGCCTTCATCATCCTCCATGGCCGCCACGGTGAAGACGGCACCGTACAGGGCGCGCTCGAGATGATGGGCATTCCCTACACCGGTAGTGGCGTCATGGCCTCCGCGCTGTCGATGGACAAGTGGCGCACGAAGCTCGTGTGGCTGGCGGCGGGCCTGCCGACGCCGCGCTTCCGTCTGCTCACGCCGGACTCGGATTTCCGCGCGGTCGTCGACGATCTCGGCCTGCCGCTGATCGTCAAGCCGGCGCGCGAAGGCTCGTCAATTGGTGTGACCAAGGTGCACACAGCCAACGAACTGGGCGCGGCCTTCGAACTGGCCTACCGTCTCGATCCGCTGGTTATTGCTGAGGAATTCGCCGTCGGCCAGGAACTCACTGCGGCGGTGCTTGGCCGCGATGCGTTGCCTCTGGTGCGCATCGATGCGCCGGAGGGCAAGTACGACTACGAGAACAAGTACTTCACCGACGAGGTGCGCTACCTGTGCCCGGCTGGCATCCGCCCCGAGGTCGAAGCGGCGATTCGCCAGGTCGCGTTGCAGGCGTTCGACGTGCTCGGCTGCCGCGGCTGGGGCCGCGCCGACGTCATCCTTGCCCCCGACGGCCGCTTCACGCTGCTGGAGATGAACACCGCGCCGGGCATGACCGGCCATTCACTGGTGCCGATGGCCGCCAGGGCCGCAGGCATCGGCTTCCCAGACCTGGTCGTGAAGATACTCGAAGGAGCGGCAAGTGGCTAAGGCGCGGCGCAAGAGGGCGACCGAAGCCGCCGAAGACGGCTTCTGGGACCGTCCCGTGCTGATGAACCTCGTCGCCGACGTGCTCGTCGTGTTCGCCGTCGCGGGACTCGCATGGGCGGCCGCGACCGCCGTACAGCGCCTGCCGATCTTTCCGCTGCGCGAAGTGGTGGTGGGCGGCTCGCTCGACAACGTCACGCGCAGCCAGATCGAGCAGGCGGCGCGGGCCGCGGTCAGCGGCAACTTCTTTACCATCGATCTCGACGACGCGCGCGCCGTGTTCGAAAAGCTGCCCTGGGTGCGGCAGGCCGATGTGCGCCGCCGCTGGCCGGGTACGCTGGAACTGTCGATCGAGGAGCACGTTGCCGTGGCGCGCTGGCGGCGCACGGACGGCGAGTCGCGCCTGGTGAACGACCACGGCGAGGTCTTTGCGGCTGCGAGCGACAAGCCCCTGCCGACATTCGCGGGTCCCGAGGGTTCGTCGTCAGAGGTCCTGAGCCGCTACCGCGAAATCGGCCAGGCGCTGGCCGTCCTCGGCCGCAAGCCGGACGCGCTGGTCCTCTCGAGCCGCGAGGCGTGGCAGGTGAAACTCGACGACGGCGTGCTGATCGAACTCGGCCGCGACGAGGCCAAGCACAGCATTGCCGATCGCCTCGCGCGTTTTGTCGCCTATTACAGGCCGGCTCTGGAAAAGAGTCGCCTGACGCGCGTCGGCGCGGTCGACATGCGCTATCCCAACGGCTTTGCGCTGCGCCCGGCAGCGGTGGACAACAGATCATGAGCAAGGAAACCCGAGGCGACCTGATCGTCGGCCTGGACATCGGCACCTCGAAGATCGTCGCCATGGCGGCCGAACTGAACGACGAAGGCCAGTTGTCGGTGATCGGCGTCGGTAGCCACCAGTTCGAGGAGACCAAGGACAAGGGCATCAAGAAGGGCGTCGTCGTGAGCATCGAGGCGACCGTCGATGCCATCTCGCGTGCCATCCAGGAAGTCGAACTGATGGCCGGCTGCAAGGTCAAGGAGGTCTATACCGGCATCGCCGGCGCCCACATCAAGAGCAAGGATTCCAACGGCATGGTGGTTGTGCGCGAGAAGGAGGTCACCGAGTTCGACGTCGCGCGCGCCATCGAGGCGGCCAACGCGACGCCGATCTCGGCCGACGACCAGATCCTGCACACGATTCCGCAGGAGTTCATCGTCGATGGACAGGATGGCGTCAAGGAACCGATCGGCATGGACGCCAAGCGCCTGGAGGTCAAGGTGCATCTCGTCACCGGCGCAGTCACTGCCGTGCAGAACATCGTCAAGTGCGTACATCGCTGCGGCCTCGAAGTCGTGGATCTCGTGCTGCAGCCGCTGGCCTCGGGCATGGCGGTGCTCACCGACGACGAAAAGGACGTCGGCGTCTGCCTCGTCGACATCGGCGGCGGCACCACGGACGTCGCGGTGTTCACGCAGGGCGCCATCCGGCACACCGCGGTGATACCGATCGCGGGTGACCAGATCACGTCCGACATCGGCATCGCGCTGCGCACATCGACGCCCGACGCGGAGGAAATCAAGATTCGCTACGGCGTCGCGTTGCAGCAACTGGCTGATCCCGAGGAGATGATCGAGGTGCCCGGCGTGGGTGATCGGCCGGCGTCGCATCTTTCCCGGCAGACCCTGGCCGGTTTCATCCAGCCGCGCATCGAACAGATCTACCAGATGGTGCGCGAGGAACTGGTGCGCAGCGGCTACGAGCGCCTGCTGCGCGCCGGTATCGTCGTTACCGGCGGCTCGGCGACCATGCCGGGCATGATGGAACTCGGCGAGGAGATGTTCCACAACACCGTCAAGCTCGGCCTGCCCCGCTACGACGGCAGCTTGCGCGACATCGTGCGCAATCCGCGCTTCGCCACTGCGGTGGGGCTACTCATGGAAGGCGCCACGCAACGCAAGCGCGGCATGAAGGTGCAGGGGCCGGTGACGTTTCGGCAGACGCTGGCGCGCATGCGCGCCTGGTTCAGCAAGAACTTTTGATCAGCAACGGCAGCAACCACAAGGAGGCGAGTATGTTTGAAATCATAGACAAGGATCCCGGCGGGACGGTGATCAAGGTCATTGGCGTCGGCGGCGCGGGCGGCAACGCGGTCGAGCATATGATCCGCGAGGGCGTGCAGGGTGTCGAGTTCATCAGCTGCAATACCGACGCCCAGGCGCTCAACCTGTCCAACGCCGACGTCAAGCTGCAACTGGGCCCCGGCCAGGGCGCGGGCGGCAAGCCGGACAAGGCGCGCACGCTGGCGCTCGACGAACGCGAGCGCATCGCCGAGGCGCTCGAGGGCGCCCACATGGTGTTCATCACCGCCGGCATGGGCGGTGGCACCGGCACCGGCGCGGCACCCGTGGTGGCGGAAGTGGCGCGCGAAAAGAACATCCTGACCGTAGCCGTGGTCACGAAGCCGTTCGAGTTCGAAGGCAAGCGCGTGCGCCTGGCCGAGGAAGGCATTGGCGAACTGCAACAGTACGTCGATGCCCTGATCGTGATCCTCAACGAGCGCCTGATGGAAGTGCTCGGCGACGACGTCAGCATGCAGGAGGCGTTCAAGGCTGCCGACAACGTGCTGCGCAATGCCGTCGGCGGCATCGCCGAGATCATCAATGTGCCCGGCCTCGTGAACGTCGACTTCGAGGATGTGCGCACCGTGATGGGCGAGATGGGCAAGGCGATGATGGGCTCGGCGTCCGCCGCCGGCGTCGACCGCGCGCGCCTGGCCGCCGAAGCCGCCGTTGCGAGCCCGCTGCTCGAAGGCATCGAGCTTTCCGGCGCTCGTGGCGTCCTCGTCAACATCACCGCCAGCCGCCAGTTGGGCATGCGCGAGGTCAAGGAAGTGATGAGCACCATCAAGGCCTACACGCACGACGAAGCGACCGTGATCTTCGGCACCGTGTTCGACGAAGCCATGGAAGATCAGCTGCGCGTCACCGTGGTTGCCACCGGGCTCGGCGGCAAAGTCGCGGTGAAGCCGAAGCTGGAGCGAATCGAAGGTTATGGGCTGCGCAACGGCACCGACGATCGCGTCTATGGCGAGCCGGTCGGCGCACAGGCGTTCGATACCGGCGGCGTGTTGCCCGACGTGTTCTCGTCGAGCCGCACCCGCAATGCCGCCGTCAAGGCCATGGTGGACAGCGGCATGGACCGCTACGACATTCCGGCTTTCCTGATCAAGCAAGCCGACTGAGCATGACGTCCGGGAAGCCCGGGGGGATCGCCTCCTCCCCGGGCTTCCCGGGTCGGAAAATTGGTTTAACATTGTGCTTTGCAGCACACTAGTTCCCTGCCAATGCTGAAGCAACGCACCCTGAAGTCCTCGATCCGCGCGACCGGTGTCGGCCTGCATTCGGGCGCGAAAGTGACGTTGCAACTGCGTCCGGCCGCGACGAACACGGGCATCGTTTTCCGCCGCGTCGATCTCGATCCGCCGGTCGACATCAAGGCCAACCCTTACAGCGTCGGCGACACGCGCATGGCCTCGTGCCTGGAAAAGGACGGCGCCAAGCTGGCCACGGTCGAACACCTGATGTCGGCGCTCGCGGGACTCGGCATCGACAACGTGTATGTCGACGTCGACGCCGCCGAAATTCCGATTCTGGACGGCTCGGCCGGGCCGTTCGTGTTCCTGTTGCAGTCGGCGGGAATCGAGGAGCAGAACGCAGCCAAGAAGTTCATCCGGATTCGCAAGGCGGTCGAGGTGCGCGAAGGGGACAAGTGGGCGCGTCTCGAACCCTATGAAGGCTTCCGCCTGACCTTCTCTATCCTGTTCAACCATCCCGCCGTCGACCAGTCGGGAACGAAGGTCATGGTGGACTTCGCGGACGATTCCTACATTCGCGACATTGCCCGTGCGCGCACCTTCGGCTTCACCCAGGACGTCGAAGCGTTGCGGGCGCAGGGGCTGGCGCTGGGCGGCAGCCTAGACAACGTGATCGTGATGGACGAGTACCGCGTCCTGAACGCGGAAGGCCTGCGCGTCGCCGACGAGTTCGTGCGCCACAAGGTGCTCGATGCCATCGGCGATCTTTACCTTGCGGGCCATCCGCTCCTCGGCGCCTTCAGTGCGCACAAGTCCGGGCATGCGATGAACAACCAACTGCTGCGGGAACTGCTCGCCGATGCGAGCGCCTGGGAGTGGGTGTCGTTCAGCCGGCCCGAAGACGCCGTTGCTGCCGTGCGCCACCTCTACCCGCAGACTGCCTGATGCTGCTGCTCAGGATCGTCGGCGCGCTGACCGCGATCACGATCGGTGCCGGTATCGTGGCGTACCTGGTTTCCGGAGACCGGCGCTACCTCCGGCTGTCGGCTCGCGTGGCCAAATACGCGCTGATCTTCGTGCTCATCGTCCTGGCACTGATGTTTCTGGAACGAATCATCGTTCTCTAGACCTCGCGATCAGCCGATTCAATGCGCTCTTGAGCGGGGAGCCGTCGGTCAGCCCGTCGGCGAGCGATGTGAGCGATTGCTTCTGCTGCTTGCCAATGCCGGCGGGATTGGCCGGCGGAATTTTCGACCGGCCGTCGGCCCCCGGTTGCACGCGGATGTCAATTCCGGTAACCTCCAATGCCTCATTTCGAAAAACACCCAGCAGGCGGGGCTCCATTTGCCTCAGCTTGGTGGCAACCGTGCCGTTATCGGCATGAATGACGATTTTCCCCAGCCTTAGATTGGCAACGCGCGATTGCCGCGCGAGCGGTGTGGCGGAGACGAACAGGCGCTGAAGTTGCAACAAGCGCCGGGCATGAGCGGACAGTCGGGCGAGCCCGGAATCATCCAGCAGGCAAGCTTCGACACTGCGGGCGGCACCACGCTTCGGACGCATGACGGGGCGGCAACGAGACGGAAAGGAGTTGGAGCGTGCATATTATTGTCGTCTCCGACAAACTGGCAACTGCAAGAACGATTGTTCTCACCGGCCGGCACCTCGCGCTGGTGGGTGTTGCCGTGCTCGTCCTCATCATCGTCCTGTCGTCGCTGTTCTCCTACCTGACCGTGCGTCACGCTGCGGAGATGCAACTGCCCTTCCTGCAGGAGATGGTGCAGGCGACGATGGCCGAGAACACGCGTGCCAGCCGCGAGAAAGTGCGCGAGAACCTGAACGCCATGGCCGTTCGGTTGGGCGAGATGCAGGCCCAACTCATGCGCCTTGATTCCATGGGCGACCGGCTGGCGAGCCTGGCGGGCGTCAAGCGGGAAGAAATCGGCGTTACCGCGACGGTGACCAAAGACGGCCGCGGGGGTCCGCTGATCAAGGCCTCCCCGCTCTCGGCGGAGGACTTGGGCCAGGCCGTGGACCTGCTGGCGCACCAGCTCGAGGCCAAGACTGACTCGATGTCGCTGCTGGAGAGCCAACTGCTCGACGAGCGCATCCGCAAGAAGCAGTTACCGACTTCGCTGCCCATTGAATCGAGCTGGAATGCGTCGTCGTTCGGCTGGCGGGTCGATCCGTTCACGGGCGAATCCGCAATGCATGCGGGCGTGGATTTTCCTGCCGAGATCGGCGTCCCCGTCCATTCCGCCGCTGCCGGGGTCGTGGTCAACGTCGAACGCCATCCCAGCTACGGCAACATGATCGACATCGACCACGGCGACGACCTCGTCACCCGCTACGCGCATTTGTCGAAGACGCTGGTGCAGCCGGGCGCGCTGGTGAAGCGTGGCCAGGTGATCGGTGAGGTGGGCACGACCGGCCGTTCGACAGGGCCGCACCTGCATTTCGAGGTGCGCATCCGGGGCGTCGCCCAGAATCCGAATCGTTTCCTGCAAATGGCGCAGGCGAACGGCCACCGGTCCGCGCAGCGCCGCTAGGCAGCTGGCTGGGCATGCGGGCAGTCGGCCCGACCCCGCATGCTAAAATCCGCGTTTTGCCAAATTAGGGCGCCCAACCATGATTTCGGGCCTTCTCAAGAAGATCTTCGGCAGCCGGAACGAACGGCTGATCAAGCAATACTCCCAGACAGTCGTCCGCATCAATGCACTGGAGCCCGCCATGCAGGCGCTCTCCGACGAGCAGCTGCGCGCCAAGACGGAGGAATTCAAGGGGCGTGTCGCCAACGGCGAGAGCCTGGACGACCTTCTGCCGGAAGCATTCGCCGTCGTGCGCGAAGCGGGCAAGCGCGTGCTCAACATGCGCCATTTCGATATGCAGCTGATCGGCGGCATGGTCCTGCACAACAACAAGATCGCGGAAATGCGCACCGGCGAAGGCAAGACGCTGGTGGCGACGCTGCCGTCCTACCTGAATGCGCTGACGGGCAAGGGCGTGCACATCATCACGGTCAACGACTACCTCGCCAGTCGCGACGCCGAATGGATGGGTCGTCTGCACAAGTTTCTCGGGCTTACCGTCGGCATCAACCTTTCACAAATGCCGCACGACCAGAAGCAGGCGGCCTACTCGGCTGACATCACGTACGGGACCAACAACGAGTTCGGCTTCGACTACCTGCGTGACAACATGGTCTACTCGCCGGGCGAGCGAGTGCAGCGCGGTCTGGCCTACGCGATCGTCGACGAAGTCGACTCGATCCTGATCGACGAAGCGCGGACGCCGCTGATCATCTCGGGCCAGGCCGAGGACCATACGGACCTCTACGTCAAGATGAACGCGGTACCGCCGCTCCTGACCAAGGGCGAGGCCGCGAAGACGCCGGAGGATAGCGACACTGGTGACTACACCGTCGACCTCAAGGCGCACCAGGTGCTACTCACCGAGGAAGGCCACGAGAAGGCCGAGCGCATCCTCACGCAGATGGGCATGCTGCCGGAAGGCGCGAGTCTGTACGAGCCCGCCAACATCCTGCTCATGCATCACCTGTACGCGGCCCTGCGTGCGCACAATCTGTTCCACCGCGACCAGCAGTATGTGGTGCAGAACGACGAAGTGATCATCGTCGACGAATTCACCGGCCGCCTGATGGTCGGCCGCCGCTGGTCCGACGGCTTGCACCAGGCGGTCGAGGCGAAGGAAGGCGTGGCGATCCAGTCCGAGAACCAGACGCTGGCGTCGATCACTTTCCAGAACTACTTCCGCATGTACGGCAAGCTTGCGGGCATGACCGGCACTGCCGATACCGAGGCCTACGAGTTCCACCAGATCTACGGCCTGGAAACGGTCGTCATCCCGACCAACAAGCCGATGGTCCGCCGCGACGAGAACGACCAGATCTATCGCACGGCGCACGAGAAGCATGCGGCTATCATCGCCGACATCAGGGACTGCCACAAGCGCGGCCAGCCGGTGCTGGTCGGCACGACATCGATCGAGAATTCCGAACTGCTCGCGGGTCTGCTCGACAAGGAGAAGCTGCCGCACCAGGTGCTGAACGCCAAACAGCACGCGAAGGAAGCCGAGATCGTGGCCCAGGCGGGCCGACCCGGCGTCATCACGATCGCGACGAACATGGCCGGCCGCGGCACCGACATCGTGCTGGGCGGCAATATCGAGAAGCAACTCGCCGCCGTGCGCGACGACGAGAGCCTGCAGGCGCCAAGCAAGGAAAGCGAGATCGCGCGCCAGCGCGTCGAATGGCAGAAGGTGCACGATGAGGTGGTCGGCGCCGGCGGCCTGCATATCATCGGTTCCGAGCGCCACGAGTCGCGCCGCATCGACAACCAGTTGCGCGGACGCTCCGGCCGCCAGGGCGACCCGGGATCGTCGCGCTTCTACCTCTCGGCCGAGGATCCGCTGATGAAGATCTTCGGCGGCGACCGGTTGAAGGCGATCATGAGCTCGAAGCTGGTAGCGCTGCCCGACGGCGAACCGATAGAACATCCGCTGGTGACGCGCCAGCTCGAGTCCGCGCAGCGCAAGGTCGAGCAGCGCAACTTCGATATCCGCAAACAGCTGCTCGAATACGACGACGTCGCCAACGACCAGCGCAAGGTCATCTACCAGCAGCGCAACGAACTGCTCGATGCCGATGACATCACCGAGACGATCACGGCAATGCGGCAGGGGCTGGTGCACGACACCTTCCGTCTCTACGTGCCGGCCGACAGCGTCGAGGAGCAGTGGGATATCGCCGGCCTGGAGACTGCGCTCGCTTCCGACCTGCAACTCAAGCAGCCGATCGGCCAGTGGCTGAAGGATGAGCCGAACCTGGGCGACGACGACATCCTGAAGCGCATCGTCGAGGCGGCCGACAAGTCCTACGCCGACAAGAAGGCGCTGGTGCCCGCGGACGCCTGGGCCGGCTTCGAGCGCAGCGTGATGCTGCAGAGCCTCGACGTGCACTGGCGCGAGCATCTGGCCGCGCTCGACCATCTGCGCCAGGGCATCCACCTGCGCGGCTATGCGCAGAAGAATCCGAAGCAGGAGTACAAGCGCGAGTCCTTCGAACTGTTCGAGGGCTTGCTGCAAGTCGTGCGCACCGAGGTGACCAAGCTGCTCGTGACCGTCGAAGTGCGTTCGGAGCAGCAGATCGAACAGGCGGAGCAGCAACATCCGCAAGTCGAGAACGTCCAGTACCACCACGCCGATTATGACGAGGCGCTGGCGGCCGGCAGCGATGAACCGAAGCCGCAAAAGCCTGTGGAGCGCGCCATGCCCAAGGTCGGGCGCAACGACCCATGCCCTTGCGGCAGCGGCAAGAAGTTCAAGCACTGCCACGGCCGGCTGAGTTGAACGACCTGCGCACCATCTGCGAGGATGGTGGTGCAGTCCTCATCCTCGATCAGACCAGACTGCCGAACGAGACGGCGTTCGTTCGACTGACGACGCTCGATGAGGCGGCGCACGCGATCCGCGGCATGCAGGTGCGCGGTGCGCCGTTGATCGGCGCCACGGCCGCCTACGGCATCGCGCTGGCGCTCGCCCAGGGCATACCGCTCGAACGCGCGATCGATACCCTGGCGGCGACGCGGCCGACTGCGATCAACTTGCGCTGGGCGCTGGAGCGCATGCGCCGCGCTCTTCAAGAGTCAGCCCCCGTGGTACGCCAGGTTGTGGCGTGGCAGGAAGCCCGCGCCATCGCAAACGAAGACGAGGAAGCCAACGCGGCCATCGGCCGTCATGGCTTGCCGCTCCTGCAAGCCTCGCGGAGTCGGCCGGTGCAGGCGATGACCCACTGCAACGCCGGCTGGCTCGCGACGGTAGCGCACGGCACTGCCATCGCGCCGATTTACGCGGCACATGGCGCCGGCATCGACGTGCACGTCTGGGTCTCGGAAACGCGACCGCGCAACCAGGGTCTGCTCACGGCCTGGGAACTGGCGCAGGCCGGCGTCGCGCACACGCTGATTGCGGACAACGCGGCAGGGCTGCTGATGATGCAGGGCAGGGTCGATCTCGTGATCGTCGGCGCGGACCGCATCGCGGCCAACGGCGACACCGCGAACAAGGTCGGTACCTATCTCAAGGCGCTCGCCGCGCGGGCCCATGGCGTTCCCTTCTACGTCGCCGCGCCGGTGTCCACGATCGACTTCGCCTGTCCTGACGGCGCCGCGATCCCGATCGAGGAACGCGACGCCGCCGAGTTCGGCCACGGCGCGAAAGTCAGCCCCGGTGGTACGCCAATCGCGAACCCCGCCTTCGATGTCACGCCGGCGCAACTTATTTCAGGCATCATCACCGAACAGGGCATCTTCTCTGCCAACAGCCTGGCGGCCATTGAGCGATGAGCGACCTCGAACTGAAAGCGGCCGTGCTCGCCACGGCGCGGGGGATGAACGCGGAACGCCTGAACCGCGGCGCAGCGGGCAACGTCAGCGTGCGCCGGCGCGACGGTTTCCTGATTACGCCGACCGGCATGGCCTACGATGCCTGTGTGGCGGACGATGTCGTGTTCATGGGCCTCGACGGCCGTGCCGAGGGACGCCGCAAGCCGTCGTCGGAGTGGCGCTTCCATCGCGACATCTATGCTGCGCGGCCGGAGGCCGGCGCCGTCGTGCATGCGCATGCGCCGTTCGCGGTCAGTCTCGCCTGCATGGGCTGTGCGATTCCGCCGTTCCATTACATGGTGGCGCGCTTCGGCGGCAGCGACGTGCGCTGCGCCGACTACGCGACATTTGGCAGCCAGGAACTCTCCGACGCAATCCTGCGCGCCCTCGATGGCCGCTGCGCCTGCCTGATGGCGCATCACGGCATGGTGTTGTTCGGGCGCGACCTCGACCACGCGCTGGCGCTGGCGGTCGAATTGGAATCGTTATGCGAGCAGTACTGGCGCGTGCTGCAAATCGGCGCGCCGCAACTGCTGTCGGATGTCGAGATGAAGCGCGTGCTGGGGAAGTTCGCCGACTACGGCCGCCAGGACTAGATCATCCCGGCGTCGCGCAGTTCGCACTTGAGGTAGGCGTAGTAGACCGGGGCCGCGATCAGGCCCGGCAGGCCGAAGGCCGCTTCCATCGTCAGCATCGCGAGCAGCAGTTCCCACGCCTTGGCGGCGATCTGGCCGCCGACGATGCGGGCGTTGAGGAAATACTCGAGCTTGTGGATGACGACGAGGAAGACGAGCGACGCCACCGCAATGTCCGCCGAGTGCGCCAGGCTGACGACGACGATCACGGTATTCGAGATCAGGTTCCCGAGCACGGGAATCAGGCCGGCGATGAAGCAGATGGCAATCAGCGTTTTCGTCAGCGGCAGGTGCACGTCGAGCAACGGCAGCACGACCACGAGGTAGCAGGCAGTGAGCGCGGTGTTGATCGCGGAGATGCGCACCTGGGCGAAGACGATGCGGCGGAAGGCTTCGGCCAGCCGGCGCGCGCGCTCGGCCAGCGCCGCCGCCAGCGGCTTCATGGTCGCACCGACGACGGCTTCCTCGCGCATTGCAATGATGGCGCCGATGACGAGGCCGAACAGCAGGTGCACGAAACCGCGTGCGGCGTGCTTGCCGGCCAGCTGCAGTTCGGCGC
This sequence comes from Rhodocyclaceae bacterium, assembly GCA_035505955.1. Lineage (GTDB taxonomy): Bacteria > Pseudomonadota > Gammaproteobacteria > Burkholderiales > Rhodocyclaceae > Fen-999. The sequence continues at coordinate 1,554 of DATJQH010000049.1, read as the reverse complement.
CATGCTCGCGCAGCCAGCGCGCGAAGGCATCCTTCAGCGCATCGACGTTGTCGGGCAGCGAAGCGGCGAGCCAGGCGGGCAGCGACTGGCGCGAACCTTCCAGGATTTCCGCCAGGCGCGACGTGAGGCCCTGCATGCTGCCGACATCGCTCTGGAAGATGCGCACCAGCGTGACGACGCCCAGCGCCACCACGACGATCATCGTGGCCGCGAGCAGGCCGATCGCCGCCAGCTTGGCGCGCTGGCTGGTCAGGCGGCGCTGCAGCAGCGGCGCCGTCAGATGCACGAGTTCGTAGACCAGCAGCCCGGCCATCAGCGCCGGCAACAGGTGCACGGCCAGGACGAGCGTCAACGCCAGGCCAGCGAGGACCCAGGCGACGATCCGCAGGCGGCGTTCGTCCATCGCCATCAGAGGATGGGCACGCCCTGCTTTTCGCCGCGCTCGTAGACGACGTTGGCGCGGCCGACGATCAGGGAATCGAGCGGGCCGATGCGTTCCGGATCCTTGTTTGCGTAGGGCAGGCGATGCAGCACGTAGCGCAGGGCGTTCAGGCGCGCGCGCTTCTTGCAATCCGACTTGATCACCGTCCAGGGCGCGTCGGCCGTATCAGTGTAGAAGAACATGGCTTCCTTGGCGCGCGTGTATTCCTGCCACTTGTCGAGCGAGGCGAGGTCGATCGGCGACAGCTTCCACTGCTTGAGCGGATGCACCTTGCGCTCCTTGAAACGGCGGCGCTGCTCCTCGCGGCTCACCGAGAACCAGAACTTGATCAGGTGGATGCCCTGGCGCACCAGCATGCGCTCGAATTCGGGCGCCTGGCGCATGAACTCCGTGTACTCGCCATCAGAACAGAAACCCATCACGCGCTCAACGCCGGCGCGGTTGTACCAGGAGCGGTCGAAGAAGACGACCTCGCCGGCCGTGGGCAGGTGCTGCGCGTAGCGCTGGAAGTACCACTGGCCGCGCTCGACCTCGCTGGGTTTTTCCAGCGCCACGACGTGGGCGCCGCGCGGATTCAGGTGTTCCATGAAGCGCTTGATGGTGCCGCCCTTGCCGGCGGCGTCGCGGCCCTCGAACAGGATCACCACACGCTGGCCGGTTTCCTTGATCCAGGCCTGGAGCTTGAGCAGCTCAACCTGCAGGCGGTATTTCTGGCGCTCGTAGCTCTTGCGCGACATCAGGTTCTTGTACGGATAGCCGCCATCGCGCCAGTCGGGGTTGAGTTCGCCGTCCGGATTGATGTCGGCCATTTCGGCCAGTGCGCGCTGTTCCTTGAGCACGGTCCTGAGCAGACCGATCGCCTCCCGGTTCGGCAGCGCGGCGACGATTTCCCGAATGGCATTCAGGCGCCGGCTGCGGGCGCCCTCAGTGGCCTCGGCGACAGCGTGCGCCTCCACCCGCGCGGGCGGCGACGTCGGGCCGATGTCGCCGGCGGCGGTCGGCCGCACGCCGGTGCGACGTCTGGTCGATGTCTGCGTGGCAGTTGCGGTCGCGGGCTTGCGCATGGACTGGATTATCCGAACAGGTCGTCGAGCGGATTCTTCTTCGGCCCG
>DATJQH010000048.1:0-19283 GCA_035505955.1 Rhodocyclaceae bacterium | reverse complement strand
CCGCGCACGGTCCGGATTCCCATCCGCCTTGTCGACCAACCGCTGCAGCATGGCCTCGATCTCGTCGCCCACGTATTCGGTTTGCGCGAGAGAGGGTGCGTCGGCGGTAACGAACGGCACGTCGATGGCGCGCGCGAGCGTATCGCACATCAGCGTCTTCCCGGTGCCGGTCGGGCCGACCATCAGCACGTTGCTCTTCGTCATGCGTGATGACGCGGCATGCGCATTGTCACAGTTGCGGTAGTGCGCATATACCGCCACGGCCAAGACCTTCTTGGCTTCGTCCTGACCGATCACGTACTGGTCGAGATAAGTCACGATCGCGCTGGGCGTCAGGCGCACCGGTGTTGTCGTCGGCGCAGTCGAGGAATCCATCAGAACACCTCCCCTTCCTTCAAGAATCGCCACTGTCCCAGGGGCAGGTCGCCCAGGCGCACGCGCCCGATGCGCACGCGCTTGAGGCCGGTAACACGCAGACCAACGAGCTCGCACATGCGTCGTATCTGGCGTTTGCGTCCCTCTTTGAGCACGAAACGCAACTGGTCGTCGTTGAGCCGCTCGACGCGGGCCTGCTTCAACCGCCGGTCATCGAGCGACAATCCGTGATTGAGCAGCGCAAGTCCGCGCTCGTCCAGATCGCCATCGACACGCACGAGGTACTCCTTCTCCACATCGCTGTCCTCGCCGATCAACCGGCGCGCAACGCGCCCATCCTGCGTCAGGACCAGCAATCCCGTGGAGTCGATGTCAAGGCGCCCCGCCGGAGCGAGCCCGCGCAGGCAAGCCGGCTGAAATCGCCGATCGCCCTTGTCCTGTTGCTGCGTACGCGCGCAGACCAAAGTCACGGCGGCTTGGTAGCCGTCCTCCGGCTGACCGGACACGTACCCAACCGGCTTGTGCAACAGGATGGTCGCCTGATTGGCCTGCTGCGCCCTCGCTTCACCGGCGAGTTTGATGGCGGCATCGGCTGGCGCTCGCGTTCCGAGTTGAGTCACGCGCTGACCGTTTACGAAGACGAGACCGCGTTCGATATAGCTGTCAGCCTCCCGCCGCGAGCACAGGCCGCGCTCCGCCATCAATTTTGAAATTCGCACACCCTGCGTATCATTCATGGACACATTCTACTGCCCGGCCGTACACACGTTCGGAAGCCCATGCTCAGCTATCGCCACGCCTTCCACGCCGGCAATCATGCCGACGTTCTCAAGCACTGCGTCCTGGTTCAACTCTTGCGGCACATGAACCTCAAGGACAAGCCGTACTGGGTCGTAGACACGCACGCTGGCGCGGGCCGCTATCTGCTCGATTCGGAATTTGCACTCAAGAACGCCGAGTTCGCCACGGGTATCGCCCGCCTCTGGTCGCAGTCGAACTTGCCGGCGCCTCTCGCCGATTATGTCGAGGTCGTGCGCGGCATGAACTCGGGAGGCAAACTGCGCCACTATCCGGGATCGCCCTGGCTCGCCCACGAATTGGCGCGGTCGTCGGCCCGGCTGCGCCTGTTCGAATTGCATGGCACCGACCACGCCCAGTTGGAGAAGGTGTTCGCCAAGGCTGGCGCCCGAGTCGCCATCCGGCGAACGGACGGCTTCGCGGAGCTGAAATCCGTTTTGCCGCCACCGCCCCGACGTGGGCTGATCCTGATCGACCCCGCCTACGAAGACAAGCGTGACTACCTGCGCGTCGTCGCTGCGCTGAAAGAGGGTCTCAACCGTTTTTCCACCGGCGTCTTTGCCGTCTGGTATCCGCTGCTGGGGCGGGCCGACGCTGGTCGTCTGCGCGACAAGCTGCGCAAGCTCCCGGTCAAGTGGCTCGACGCGACACTCACGGTTCGTTCGCCGCCCGCCGACGGATTCGGCATGTACGGCAGCGGAGTCTTCGTCGTGAATCCGCCGTGGACGCTCGCCGATGAACTGCGCGAGGTACTGCCCTTCCTGGCCGAGACGCTGGCGGTCGATGGCGGCGCCCGATACGATCTCGCCGTCAGTTCGACATTCCCGGGCTAGAGGCGTCAGGCGCCGATGGCGTGCTTGTCGTTCCAGGCCGCAAACCACGTTGGCAGTTCGGCAGCAGGCATGGCGCGGCTGATCCAGTAGCCTTGAGCACGATCGCAGCCCATCTGGCGCAAGAGGTCGATCGTTTCCTCGTTTTCCACGCCTTCCGCCACGACGTCCAGGCCCAGGCCGTGGGCCAGGTGGATCAGGGTGGCAACGATCTCCTGGTCCTCGCGCGACCGAAACATCACGTTAACGAAAGCCCGGTCGATCTTCAACTCGTCGAGCGGCAGGCGCCGCAGGTAAAGAATCGACGAATAGCCGATGCCGAAATCGTCGATCGACGTGGATACGCCGAGGTCGATCAGCCGGTGCATTACGGATGCGCCGACCGTCGGGTCCTCCAGCACGGCGCTCTCGATCAGTTCGAAGACGAGCTTTTCCGGCGGAACGCGCCAGAACTTGATCGCCTGCTCCACCAGCAGCGGCAATTCCTGGTCCATCAGGTCGCGCGCCATCAGGTTGACGCTCAGTTGCATGTCGACACCGGCCTTGATGAGATCACCGAGGATGCGGCAGGCACCGAACACGAGCCAGCGCGTCAATTGTGCTGCAGCCCCTATTCTCTGAGCGACTTCGGGAATGCTGGCTGCGGGCACCGCGTTCCCCTGGGTGTCAGTCCAGCGCAGCAGGAGCTCGCCGCCGATGCACCGGCTTGTTGCAAGGTTAATCTGCGGCTGCACATGAATGGCCAACTGGCCATTCTCCATGGCGCTCAAGAACTCCTTCTCGATCATCGCCTCGTGTCTCGCGGTCGCCAGCATGCGATCATCAAACAGAACGACCGTACGCTCTTCGCGCCACGCTGTTTCGACGGCAATGTCGGCACAGCGAATCAACTCCTCCGCCGTCGTGCCGTGATCGGGCGCCCAGACCGCGCCGAGCACGAACGTTGCCCGCACGATCGTGCCGTGCACCGGCAATGGATGCTCCAGCACCTGCGCGATCCGGGCAGCAGCCAACTGCACCTGACCCTGGGTCTGCAGGTTGGGCAGGATCACGGAACAGGCGTGCGGCTCGGTGCGTACAACGATGTCGAACTCGCGCATGACGCTGCGCACTCGCTCCATGGCCGCGTCGACCATGACTGCGCGCTTCTCGCGCCCCAGCGTCAAGGCACCCGACTGCAGTCGCAGCCGCAGCGACAGAAGCCCGACGATGTGCTCGCCAGAGGCTTCAAGCGTCGCCGACAGGCGATCGACCAGGATATCGCCCTCCGAACCGAGCGCGTCGACCAGCATGGCGACGGACTCCTGCCGCGCCGAGCGCAGCAGGAATTCGGCCACGCACATTCCGCCCGCCGACAGTGCGGTGACGATCTCCAGTTCGATCACCGACAACCCCGACCGCGCACCGAGCAGATAGCGACTGCCGAGGGCCACCAGGGCCTGAGCCGCACGCAGAGGCAGGTCCTCGCTGCATCCGGACTGCCGGAGCAGGCTCCAGGCTTCCGCCAGCCGATCAAGCCAGTCGGCGGCGAAGTCTGCTTCCGGCAGGCCCGCGAACAATTCAAGGAATCCGCGCAGAGCAACGTCGGCGGCGGTACTGTGCGGATCGGATTGGGTCAGAGCGGCGAGCAGCGCGTCGGCCCGGTGAGCCAGCGCATCGGCATCGTCGCCTTCGCGAAAGCACGCACGCAACGCGGAACGTGCGCGCGCGTCGAGCCCGTAGCGCAGGAGCTGATCACCTGCCGCCTCAGCCGCCGCCAGGGCGCTCGGCGAAGACACGAACCCTTCCCCGACGTGCGTCACGATCAAAGGTAGAACTCCTTGGCGTCAAGGCCGAACGATCCCGCCGGTAATACGCGCACGATCTGGTATGGAACTCCATCGCGCACGAGCGGATCGTTGAGCAGGTTGAGGATGCCAGGTGTCAAATTGCGCGACTTGTCCGGCCCCAGCAGGATCATGACGCGCGGCTTCATGCGGCGCACGCGGTTCTGTTCGTAGACGGCGGCGACTTCGCCGCTATTGAGTTCGACCAGGGTTCCCACCGGGTAGAGTCCGACGAACTGGATGAACTCGTCCACCACCGATGCCGTGAAGCGCGTGTCGCGCATGGCGTTGATTTCGTCGATCACCCATTGGGGATTGCGCGCCGGCCGATAGGCGCGCGGATAGGACATCGCGCAGTAGCTGTCGACGACGCCGGCCATTTCAGGATAAAGGCCGATTTCATCGCCAGTCAGGTGTGCCGGATACCCGCTGCCGTCGATGCGCTCGTGGTGCTTGACGATGATGTCGAACACGGCGTCGGGCATGGCGAAATCGCGGGCGAGCAGTTCGCAGCCCAATTGCACATGTTGATGCATCTGGGAGCGCTCCGCGGGCGTCAGGCCGCCCGCCTTGTGCACGAGTTCAGTCGGCAACTGGATGAAACCGACATCCTTGAGCAGCCCCCCCATTCCGAGATCGTGCAACTCGTCCGGCGGCAGGCCAAGATTGCGGCCGAAGGCCATCAGGTGAATGGAGACGCTCAGTGCATGATCGTAGGTCTCGTTGTCGGTCCGCTTGAGCCTCGACATCCAGAGCAGTGCGTCGGCATTGCGCACCACGCACTCGACCAGACCGTCGACGGTTCGATCGACGTGCTCGATGTCCGGCACCTTGCCGGCCGATACCTGCTCGGTGATGTCCTCGAGAAGCTTTTGCGTGTTCTCGTACGAAACCTTGGCCGCCGGCAGTTCTTCTTCGATGCGGACATCGTCCGCATACACGACCGGCGCAAACTTGTGGTGGCCGACTTCGCGCGCGGTTTCGGAGATGACGAGACGCGGCAGTTTCAGCTTCCGCTTGCTCTCGTAGTGGACCACCGGTCGTGGCGCCGGCACGAAGGGAGCCCGCTTTTCGGGAACGAAGATCATGTCGTCGGCCCGATACTCATCGCCGATCGAACGCGTCCGATCCACCGTCACGAACCGACACAGATTCCGCAGCGTCGCCAGTTGCTCGGTATCTTCCACCAGGAATCCCTGCATGAGAAATGGCGAATCCAGCCAAGGTCGATCAAGCTCGGAGACGAACATGCCGATCCTCAAATCCAGCGTGGAAACGATCTCGAACATCAGGGACGACGCGAGGGAAATGATAAGTAGTTGAGTATAACGTCGGTTCGGCTGCAGTTTGGCTGCCCGATGCGGGAATCAGATGGTGTTTTCTAACAGAAATCCCGGCTGGCGACGACGAGCCGGCCCAGCAACTGGGTGTGGTCGACCAGTCGTCTTGCCACCAGATGCACCACGTCGCCTTCCCGCTGCAGGATGCCCAACACGCCCAGAAGCCCGGCGCCGAGCACTTCATGGCGCTGCCGCTCGACGAGGCGTGGGTGAATAATGATATTGGCAAGACCGGTCTCATCCTCGAGCGTCAGGAAAATCACCCCGCTGGCGGTCGCCGGTCGCTGACGGCAGGTGACCAGGCCGACGCAGCGGGCCGGCCGGTTGTGGACCATGGTCCGCAGAAAGTCAGCCGTCGCGTAACGCCGATCGAGGCGGCTCCTGAGCAGCGTCATGGGATGGCGGCCGAGCGTCAGGCCGAGACTGGCGTAGTCGGCGACCAGATCCTGGCCTTCGGTGGGCGCGTCCAGAACAGTCGGTACTTCCGCGACCGGTGCCGCGTCGAGCAGATCGCGCCGCACCGACACCGCGGCAGCTTCCCAGGCGGCTCCGAAGCGATGGCCGGCAAGCTGTCTGAGCGCGCCGCCTGCTGCCAGCGCGTCCAGGTCGCCGCGATCGAGTGCGGCCTGCCTGGCGAGATCGGCGACGTCGACGCATTGCCCGCGCACGGCGGCCACGCGCTCGCCTGCCGCCTGCGCGAGCCCCTTGACCATGTGCAGTCCCAGACGCACCGCCGATCCCTCAAGTACCGTCTCCCACTCGCTCGCCGTCACGTCCGGCGGCAGCACCACGACGCCGTGGCGGCGCGCGTCCTGCACCAGTTGCGAGGCCGAGTAGAAACCCATCGGTTGGCTGTTGAGCATGCCGACCAGGAAGGCGGCCGGCTCATGGCGCTTGAGCCACGCCGAGACATAGACCAGCAGCGCGAAACTGGCCGCGTGGGACTCGGGAAAACCATATTCGCCGAAACCCTCGATCTGCTTGTAGAGGTTCTCCGCGAATTCGGGTGGATAGCCGCGCTGCGCCATGCCGTCAAGCAACTTGTCGCGGAACGGCCCGAGGCCGCCCTTGCGCTTCCACGCCGCCATCGCCCGGCGCAACTGGTCTGCCTCGCCGGGCGTAAAGCCGGCCGCGACGATGGCGAGTTGCATCGCCTGTTCCTGGAAAATCGGCACCCCCAGCGTGCGCTCGAGCACCCCCTTGACAGCCGCGGAGGGATAGCTCACCGGCTCCAGTTCCTGGCGCCGCCGCAGATACGGATGCACCATGTTGCCCTGGATCGGTCCGGGTCGGACGATCGCCACCTCGACTACCAGGTCGTAGAATTTTCGTGGCCGCAGGCGCGGCAACATGGCCGTCTGCGCGCGCGACTCGACCTGGAAGACGCCGATCGAATCGCCCTTGCAGAGCATGTCGTACACCACCGGGTCTTCAGCCGGGATGTCCTGCATGCGCATAGGCACACCGCGCTTCGTCGACACCCAATCGAGCGCGCGCCGGATCGCCGAGAGCATGCCCAGCGCCAGCACGTCGACCTTCATCAGCCCGAGAGCCTCGATGTCGTCCTTATCCCACTGGATGATGCTGCGCTCGACCATGCGCGCGTTCTCGATCGGCACCAGGCGGTCGAGCCGGCCGCGCGAAATGACGAAGCCGCCGACATGCTGCGAGAGGTGGCGCGGAAAGCCTTTCAATTGACGCGCCAGCCACAGCCATTTTTTCACGCGCGGATTTTGCGCATCCAGTCCCACCGCCGCAAAACGCTCCGGCCAGGTCTCCGGCTTGTCCCACCAGGCCAGGCTGCCCGACAGTGCGTCGATGGCATCGAGCGGAAAACCCAGCGCCCGCCCGGCATCGCGCAGCGCCGAGCGGCTGCGGTAACTGATCACGGTCGCCGTCAGCGCGGCACGCGCGCGGCCGTACTTGCCGTAGATGTACTGGATCACCTCCTCGCGGCGCTGGTGCTCGAAATCGACGTCGATGTCGGGCGGCTCGTTGCGCTCCTTCGACATGAAGCGTTCGAAGAGCATGCTCGACCGTGCCGGATCGACCTCGGTGATGCCCAGCGCGTAACAGACGGCCGAATTGGCCGCCGAGCCGCGTCCCTGGCAGAGGATGTGCCGGCTGCGCGCGAAGGCGACGATGTCGTAGACGGTGAGGAAATAGGCCTCGTACTTCAGCTCGCCGATCAATGCCAGTTCGTGTTCGATCTGGTTGCGCACCTTGTCCGGGATGCCCGCCGGATAGCGCACGCACAGCCCCTTCGCCACCTCGGCGCGCAAGTAAGAGGCCGGCGTCTCGCCGAACGGCACGATTTCTTCGGGGTACTCGTAGCGCAGTTCGTCGAGCGAAAAATCGCACAGGGCCGCGATTTTCAGTGTTTCAGCGAGCAAGTCGGACGGATAGAGGCGCGCCAATGCAAGTCGCGACCGCAGATGCCGCTCGCCGTTCGGAAACAGCGCCTGGCCGGCCGCATCGACCGTCGTTCTCAGGCGCAACGCAGTCAGCACGTCCTGCAGCGGCCTGCGCGCCCGCACATGCATGTGCACGTCGCCGGCCGCGACCAGCGGCAGGCCGAGTGTGCGCAAATGCGCCAGACGCTCCGCGTCGTCTGGTTGCAGGAAACGCTCGTGGGCGATCCAGCAGCGTTCCGGGAAACGCGTCGCCAGCCAGTCGGCATCGGCGCGCGTCGAGTCCTTCGTGGCGACCCACAGGCACAGGCAATCAGGCACGCCCCAGTCGAGGTCGTTGCGTGTGAGGCAATAGTCAGCCTTGGTGGCACGCCGTCGGCCAAGTGTGATCAGGGCCGCGAGGTTGCCATAGCCGGCGCGGTTTTGCGCCTGCAGGACGAGCTTCATGCCGTCGGCCAGCACGATCTCGCTGCCGACGATCAGTTTGAGGCCGGCCTCCTTCGCCGCCACGTGGGCGCGCACTACACCGGCCAGCGAACATTCATCGGTGATCGCCAGCGCCGCATAACCCAGTTCGGCCGCCCGCGCCACGAGTTCTCCGGCATGGGAGGCTCCACGCTGGAAACTGTAATTGGTGCAGCAATGAAGTTCGGCGTAAGAAAGCAGCATGGCGGACTATACTGTAATTAGATACAGTATAGTCCGCCATAAGCGGAAGGCAACTACATCCCAGCTACGTCCTCAGGGCTGTCCGGCGGGTTTGGCCAGCACCTTCTCCCACCCGGCAGCGCACTCCTTGACGTAGGGGTAATACGCATTCGAAGCGCGGCAGAAGTACCAGTAGCTCGTCGGCGGCGCCGCTTCGACCACTGGCTGCTGCTGCACATAGACCGGGGATTGCTCCACGACCACCGGCGGGTAATAGTAGGACGGTGGGTAATACCATGGCCCCCAGTACGGACCGATCGTGACACCGAATCGGAAATGGCCATGATCGGCCCACGCACTGGTGGACGCCGCCGCCAGCGCCGCCAGCACGATCAGTAACTTCGTCATTGCTCTCATGACTGCCTCCGGAATCCGTTATCCGTTCCACGGACACTTTCATGATAGACCGCGGCCGCCGATCAACTGCAACGCAATCCCGGATTTTCTGTAAGAAAACGTTTCCTTCACGCAGCGTTCACGGATTCACGCAGCCGCCCGCCACCAGCCGGCTTCGCGTGCCGCATGGCGTGCGCGCGCCCGGCTCCGGATGGGGCACGCCGTCCTCGTCGATGCGCGCGGCGAAAGTCAGCCACGATGGTACGCCGTGCTTGTCGACATCCAGACGCAACAGCCAGCCGATCTTCGCCGCCGGCAACTTGAAGCCGTCGAACACGAAGTTGCCGAGGCTGTAGATGATCGGCCGGCCGCGATAGATCTCCGTGCCCTGGGTGACGTGCGGGTGGCTACCGACCACGACGTCGGCGCCGGCGTCGATCATCAATCGCGCCAATCGTCGCTGCCGCGCGCTTGGCTGCGGCTCGCGCTCCCAGCCCCAGTGCATGAAGGGGATCACGATATCGGCGCCGGCCGCGCGCGCGGCGCGGATGTCCGCCACGACCTGGCTGTCCTCGCTCCAGGCGACGCCCGGCGAATCCGCGCCGGCCTCGAATGAGCGCGGCTTGAATTCGTCGTAGGCCAACACTGCAACGCGCAGGCCCTTCTTCTCGATCCACAGCGGCGTATGCGCCTCGGCGAGATTGCGACCGCCCCCGACATGGCGGATTTTCTGGCCATCGAGCGTCGCCAGCGTTTCCAGGAACGCCGCTTTGCCGTAATCCCCGGAATGGTTGTTGGCCACCGACATGGCGTCGAAGCGGCCCTTGAGAACAATCGCCGCGCGCGGATCGGCGCGGAAGTCGTAGATCTTGCTTTCCAGCGGCTTGCCGACCGTTGCCAACGGGCACTCGAGATTACCGATGCGGTAGTCGGCATCGGCCAGGATCGCCGCGAACGGCGCCAGCGGATCGCCGGCTGCGGTAATGAGTCGTCCCGGTCCGTCGGCCAGCATCACGTCACCGGCGAACACGAGCCGTACCGACTCGGCGCACGCGAGCACAGGCAACATCAGCAGGATGAGAAACGCGTACCTCATCGGCGCAACTCGCACCAGTACTGCAGCTCTCCATCGCGCATCGGCTCATAGACGAAGTGCAAGCCGGTGAAGCCATAGTGTCCGCGCGACTTCTGGGGCGGATAGGGATAGGTGGCCTGGTGGATCGGCGCCGGACCGTCGTCGCTGTCCGAGTAGGTGTAAATCTTGATCGATGCCAGGTCCGCGGGCATCCGCTGGAATACGATGCGGAAAAGGAAATACGAACCGATCGCCACCGGGGAAACGGCGTAGGGCGAATCGACCGGCTTGGCGACCAGCACCTGGTCGGCGCCGCCATACGTGACATGGCAGGCAACGTCGTCCGCCCATGCCAGGCAGGGCAGCAGGAGGAAAAGGAAGGCGCGGATCAAGATTTCTGTCGTGGCGATGGGCACGCCATGTTAACCGAACCAGCCGTGCAAAAACCAGCCGGCCGGCGCCCGTAACTCGCGGAAAACCCAGGCCCAGCGATCGTCCGCCGTCAGGGCGATGAAGTAGTCGCGACGCTGGTCGCCTGCGCCTTCGCCCTGGTCCCACCAGCCCGACTCGATCCGCTCCGGGCCGGCGAGGAGCTGCAATGGCCCTTGTCGATGCGGCCGGCCGGCGACTTCCGGCAGCGACTCCGGTTGTGCCAGCAGCCAGAGCGGGCGCGGCGGCGTTGTCGCGGCGCAGGAACTGCCGACCGTTGTGTGTTGCGTCGCGCACTCGGGTCGATGCTCGGCAACGGGGACAATGCCGTACACGCGTTCCTCGCCCAGCCGGGCACGCAGGCGCTCGACCAGCGCCGCCATGCTCTCCTTTGCGCCGCCTTCATCGAACAGGCCGCCACTTGTTCCCGGCAATGCCTCGACAGAGTCGACGACGAGACGCAGACGTTCGACCGGCGCAACGAGTTGCAAGCGGTCCAGCCGCTCGCGCAGCACGCGCTCGAAACGACTACCGTCGCGCGTCGCCTCGACGAAGCGCAGAGGCAGCGGTGTTGCGCCCTGGCGATGGACGAGATCGAGCCGGCATTCGCGCAGCCCCGCCTGGCGGACGTTGAGCCAGCCGGCCAGCGCACCCGTGAGCCGCCGCGCCGCAAACATCAACGCCGGCGCATTCTCCACCGCCGCCGGCAATTCGACTTTTTCGTCGAAGCGCAGCGGAAACACGTAGTCGACGCGCGGGTCGGGTGACTCGCCATAGGCGCGGGCGATCAGGGTTGCTGCCTCCTTGCCGATGCGTCGCGCAAGAGCAGCGAAAGTCAGCCGCCGTGACTCGCCAAGCTGGCGCAGGCCGAAGCGGGTCAGCTTTTCCGCGACGCCGGACGGCCAGGAAAGATCGGTGATCGCCAAGGCATCGAGTTTCTCGCCGCCGCCTTCGGCCAGCCAGATCGCCGCCTGCGGCGTCGCCGCGACTGCGGTGCGGGCATCGATGCCCTGCTCTGCCAGACCCTGCGTCACCTGCGCACGCAAGGCATCGAGGCCACCGAACAGGCGCTGGCAGCCACCGATCTCCAGCAGTAGCGCGCTTTCCGCAAGACTCACTCTGGGCGTAAAACACCCAGCCCAACAAGCGAGACTAAACGGCAGCGAGTTGTCGAGGAACCGGATGGCCAGCCAGAGCGGGTTCATGACGATGCAGGCGTGCCGGACGCGGCAGTGCCAGGCAGATCGCCGCGGCCAGCGGCGGACCGCGCCGCTTGAGGATACGCACCGCGAGTTTCCCCGCCTCGCCCGCCAGTTGCAGACGCAGTGGCGCGGCGGAAGCATCGACGGCCATGCGCGTCGAGCGGAACAGGAAAGCCAGCGCATCGCTGCCGGCTGCCGCCACCTGCAAGCGCCGGACGGCGCGGCTGTCGGCGTAGGGCGCCCAGCCGACCACGGCACGCGGTGCGCTGCTCGCCAATGCCTGCTCCATGGCCCAGAGCGCATCGCGCCCTGATACTGGCGACACGACGGCGAGATGCGCCAGGTCGACGCCCGCCACCGCCCAGGCCGGCGCATGCAGCGGATATGGCGGCGCCACCAGCAGCGACCAGCCGCCGGATTCGCGGATGCCGGCCAGCGCAAATGTCAGCAGCGACAATTCGCCCAGGCCCGAACCATCGACCAGTAATTCGGTCAGCGCGCCGTGCGGCCAGCCGCCGCCCGGCAGTTCGGCATCCAGTGCCGCAAAACCGGTGGCCATGATCGGCAGTGGCGCCGCGGGAGAGCGATCACCGCGCCAGACATCCGGCCGGGCCAGAACGTCCTGCAGCATGGCGAGGCCTACAGCGCCTTGCCGCCGCGGATCAGGCCGACGGCCAGGCCTTCGATCGCGAATTCGTGCCCGTCGACTGCGATGGGCGCGTAGTCGGAATTTTCCGGCATCAGTTCGATACGCCGGCCGGTGCGCTTCAAGCGCTTCACCGTCACCTCGTCGTCCAGCCGCGCCACCACCACCTGGCCCGAGCGGGCTTCGTCGGTGCGATGCACGGCCAGCAGATCGCCGTCGAAGATGCCGGCGTCGATCATGCTGTTGCCGCGCACCTTGAGGAGATAATCGGCGCGCGGCGAAAACAAGGCGGGATGAACCTGCACGCGGCCAAGCTGGTTTTCCACCGCCAAGAGCGGGCTGCCCGCCGCCACCGAACCGATCAGCGGCAGGCCGAGCTGCTCGACCAGCCGGATGCCGCGCGCCGAACCGGGTTCGAGGATGATGGCGCCCTTCTTCGCCAGCGCGCGCAGGTGATCCTCGGCGGCATTGGGCGACGCGAAGCCGAAGGCGTGGCAGATCTCCGTACGCGTCGGCGGCGCACCCAGCACTTCCAGCGAGTTGCGGATGAAATCGAGGATTTCCTGTTGGCGCGGGGTGAGGTTGTCGGCCATGCCTGCCTCCTTGTCGATGACTGTATTCTTATACAGCTACTCCAAAAAAACAAGGGGCACGAATTAATACTTGACAGTTTTCATGTGCTATTCGACACTAACGCCAATAAATCGCCATCCCCGACAACGAAATGGACCGAACATGAGCCCAAAATTCCCCCGACAAATCGACATTCTCGGTCCGATGCATCCCCGCTTCGACGAGATTCTCACTTCCGATGCCCTGGACTTCGTCGCCAAGCTGCACCGCGCCTTCGAGCCGCGCCGCCACGAACTCCTGAAGAAGCGCGTCGAGCGCCAGGCACGCATCGACGCCGGCGAGATGCCGGGCTTCCTGCCTGAAACCTGGCACATCCGCGATGGCACCTGGACCATCGCGCCGTTGCCGAAGGCGCTCGAATGCCGGCGCGTCGAGATCACCGGCCCGGTCGAACGCAAGATGATCATCAACGCCTTCAATTCGGGCGCCGATTCCTACATGGCCGACTTCGAGGATTCCAACAGTCCCAACTGGTTCAACCAGATCCAGGGCCAGGTGAACCTGAAGGATGCGATCCGGCGCACCATCACCTTCGAGCAGAACGGCAAGGTCTACAAGCTCAACGACAAGATCGCCACACTGCAGATCCGCCCGCGCGGCTGGCATCTCGACGAGAAGCACGTTCTGGTCGACGGCCAGCGCGTTTCCGGCGGCCTGTTCGATTTCGCGCTCGCCTTCTTTCATAACGCCAAGGAGCAGATCGACCGCAACGCCGGCCCGTTCTACTACCTGCCGAAGATGGAATCGCACCTCGAGGCGCGTCTCTGGAACGACATCTTCCGCATGGCGCAGGACGAACTCGGCATCCCGCGCGGCACGATCAAGGCCACCGTGCTGATCGAAACGATCCTCGCCACGTTCGAACTGGAAGAGATTCTCTACGAACTGCGCGAGCACAGTGCCGGCCTCAACGCCGGCCGCTGGGACTACATCTTCTCGTGCATCAAGAAGTTCAAGCGCAACAAGGAATTCTGCCTCGCCAACCGCGGCGCCATCACCATGGAAGTGCCGTTCATGCGCAGTTATGCGCTGGCGCTGGTCAAGGCCTGCCACAAGCGCGGCGCGCCGGCGATCGGCGGCATGAGCGCGCTGATCCCGATCAAGAATGATCCGGCGGCCAATGAGAAGGCGCTGGCGGGAATCCGCCACGACAAGACGCGCGACGCCAACGACGGCTTCGACGGCGGCTGGGTCGCGCACCCGGGCCTGGTGTCGATCGCCATGGAGGAATTCGTCAAGGTGCTGGGCGACCGTCCCAACCAGTGGCAGAAGCAGCGATCCGAAAACTTCGGCCCGCAGGACTGGCTCGACTTCCGGCCCGAGCAGCCGATCACCGAAGCCGGCCTGCGCAACAACATCAACGTCGGCATCCATTATCTCGGCTCCTGGCTCGACGGCAACGGTTGCGTGCCGATCCACAACCTGATGGAAGATGCCGCCACCGCAGAGATCAGCCGCTCGCAGGTGTGGCAGTGGGTCGTAAGTCCGAAAGGCAAGCTGGACGAAGGCCGCAAGGTCACGGCCGAAATGGTGAAAGCGCTGATCCCCGAGGAACTGGCCAAGGTCAAGGCCGAGGTCGCTGCGGGAGGCAGCGCAACGGAGACCTACGACCGGGCCGCGAAGATCTTCGAGGACATGTCGCTGGCCGGCGAGTATCCAGAGTTTCTTACTCTGCCGCTCTACGAGGCGATGGAGTAATCAGTCAGCGGGACACACGGTATCCGAGGGAAACGCAAGCTGACCTGACCGTCCCGTTGGAAACCCTGGCCCTGCGCCTCACGTGCGCCGCGCGGGCGCGTTCACCAGCGCGATGCCGGCCACCACGAGCAGCGCGGCGATGGCGAATTGCGCGCTCATGCGTTCTCCAAGCAGGACTACGCCGAAGGCGACGCCGAACAGCGGCGTCAGGAACGAGAACACCATCAGCCGGTTGGCGAGGTACTTCGTCAGGAGCCAGAACCACGTCAGATAGCTGGCAAAGGCCACGACCACGGCCTGGTACGCCAGCGCCAGCAGCATCGTCGCGGTCGGCGCCGCGACGGCCGCTTCGCCGGTGAGGAATGACAGCGGCAGAACGATGACCGCCGAGACGACAAGCTGGTAGAGCAGCGTCTTGGCCGCATGTACGCGCGCGAGCACGGTCCCACGGACGACCACCGTGCTCGCCGCCCAAAAGATCGCCGCCAGCACGCCAAGCAGGTCGCCGATCCAGCGCTGCGAAAAGTCAGCCCCCGTGGTACGCCAGGCTGCGTCGGCAAACGCGACGACGACCCCGGCAAACGCGAGTGCAACGCCGATGGCCTGACGCGACGTAACGCGTTCGCCGGCCACGAACCAGTGCAGTCCCAGCACCGTAAAGCAAGGTGCGGTGTAGAGGAACACGACCATACGCGAGGCGCCGGTGTACTCGAGCCCCACGAAAATGCAGACGAACTCGAGCGCAAAGAACAAGCCGGCAATCAATCCCGGCCACCACGAGCCGTCGTCTTCGAACAGCCGCACCGCGCGCCAACGCGCCCAGCCGAACACCAGGACGCTCGCCACCGCGGAGCGCAAGCCCACCTGGAACAGGGGACCAATGCCCTCCAGTGCCAGCTTGATCGCGACCTGCTGCAAACCCCAGACGGCACACAGCAGCACCATGAGCGCGAACACCGGTGCGCCGGGTGCTGCGCGCTGCATCACGGCCTTGGTTCCAGCGGACCCAGGCCGTGGCGCCGTCGCGCGTCGACACAGGCGTCGTCGCCACGGTGGAGCGCGGCCAGCGGCGCGAAATCGCGGCACACGCTTGGGCGCTGCTCGTAGATCGCGCACGACACCGCACGCCCGACTTCGCCTTGCAGCGCCACACAGCGCGGCGGCTGCATTGCCGTGCCGCGCATGCAGGCCATGACCGGGGTCACCTGCTCGACCAGCGATGACGGCACGACGCCACCGGCAAACTCATCCGTTTCGCCGCAGTAGAAGGTGACACGGTAGGTGGCGCAGCAGGCGCCGCAGGCGGTGCAGGGATTGCTCACGCCGGGAAGCTTACAGCAGCGCCTGCCCGAGCCACCAGGCAATCGCCGCGACCAGCGCCGAAGCGGGAATCGTCAGTACCCAGGCCCACATGATCCCCCCGGCCACGGTCCAGCGCACCTTCTTCACGCCGCCAGTGGCGCCCACGCCCATGATTGAGCCGGTGATCGTATGCGTCGTGGACACGGGAATACCGAGTTCCGTCGCCAGGAACAGCGTGAGCGCTCCCGCCGAATTGGCAGCAAATCCCTTCGGCTGGTTGAGCTTGGTGATGCGCTGGCCCATGGTCTTGACGATGCGCCAGCCACCGAACATGGTGCCGAGTCCCATGGCCGTATAGCAACCGGCCACCACCCAGCCTGGCACGCCGTCGCCGGCTTTGGTCATGCCCGACGCAATCAGCAGCATCCAGATGATGCCGATGGTCTTCTGGGCATCGTTGCCGCCGTGGCCCAGGCTGTACGCCGCCGCCGACAGGAGTTGCAGGCGGCGAAAGAGCCTGTCCACCTTGGTCGGCGTGCTCCGGTTGCAGGCCCAGGACACGATGACCATCAGGAAGCCGCCAACGAAGAAGCCCAGGAACGGCGCGATGAAGATGAATGCCACGATCTTGCCGACGCCACCCCAGACCAGCGCCCCGGGGCCGGCCTTGGCGAGCGCCGCGCCAACGAGGCCGCCGACCAGCGCGTGCGAGGAACTCGACGGAATGCCGTAGTACCAGGTGACGACGTTCCAGACGATGGCACCGATCAAGGCACCGAACACGATGTAGTGATCAACGATGGAGGCGTCGATGGTGCCCTTGCCGATCGTGCTCGCCACCTTCAACTCGAAGATGAAATAGGCGACGACATTGAATACCGCGGCCCAGACGACCGCCTGGTGCGGCTTCAGGACTCGCGTCGAAACAATCGTGGCGATCGAGTTGGCCGCATCGTGGAAGCCGTTCATGAAATCGAACAGAAACGCGAGCGCGACCAGCACGAGGACCGCGGCGATGCTGATATCGACGCCGATCATGGATCAGGAATTCTCTAGGACGATGCCTTCGATGATGTTGGCGACGTCCTCGCAGGCGTCGGTGATGGTCTCCAGCAGCTCGTACATGGCCTTGAGCTTGATGAGCTGGCGGACGTCCTCTTCTTCGCGGAACAGCTTGGCCATGCCGGTGCGCATGGCGCGGTCGGCATCGGATTCCAGGCGATCGATCTCGTCGCAGGTCTTGAGGATGGCGGGGCCGTTGTCCATGTTGTTGAGCAGCGAGACCGCGGTCTTGACCCGCTCGCAGCATGACACGCAGATATCAGACAAATGGCAGGCTTCCTGGGTCAGCTTGCGCACGTCATACAGGTACATCGACTGGGCGACGTCCTGCGTCAGGTCGAGGATGTCGTCCAGGCGCGTGATCAGCTTGTGGATCTCGTCACGGTCGAGCGGCGTGTTGAACGTCGTGTGCAGCAGCGCGATCGTCTCGTGGGTGATCTTGTCGGCGCGGCTCTCGATTTCGTTGATCGTCTGCGCATGGCGCAGCAGCGTGTCGGCGCCGCCTTCGACCATGTCGTCGACCAGTGCGCCCAGCTCGCGCCCGCCCTGGGCCACCAGTTCCGCATGCGCATTGAATAAGTCGAAGAACTTCCCCTCCTGGGGCATCAAGCGTGAGAACATGGAATCACCGTGTCACAAAACCTTAATATTCTAGCAGTTTCCCCTGCCCGGCTCGGGCCCGCGCCGACTGGTAGAATTCATTCCCCCTTTCCCGGACTTGCGGCAGTTCCGCCCGTCCCAGCAACCCCATGAAACGCAGCCGTTTTTCCCGCCGCATCAAGCAGAATCCCGCAGCAGAGGAACTCATCCGGCTCGCCGGCTCGCTGTCGCAGTCTTCGAGCCGCGTCGAGGACGAGTTCTGGCAGAAGCGCCTTGCCGCCGCGATCGACCGCCTGCTCGCCGACGGCGACGACGCCACAATCAACGGCACGCTGGACCACCTCTATGGCGCTGGTGGACGGGCCTACGACGAACTGGCGGACATGGTGGAATCCTGTTGCGAGACGCGGCGCATCGAGGCCGGCAACGCGCAGGATGTGATCCTCTTCGCAGTGCCAATCCTGGCGTGGTCACGCTTCGTCATTCCGTCGGGTTCGATCGCCGCCGATCAACTGGCGACGCTGCGCGTGCAGTTGCAGGCGCACATTCTCGCTGCGGACACCAAACTCGGGCTCGCCGACTATCTCTGGAGCCCGGACCAGTTGCCGCAAAGCTATGTCGAGACGGCGCAGTTGACCGACCGCCTGGCCAAGGCCGCCCTGCACGGCAGGGACGTGAAGCTCGACCCCACCAGCATGCCGGAGACCACGAGTTTTCTCTCCGACACGCGTTACCTGATCGGTGCCGTAGCGGCCACGCGCGGCGCGCCGACGTTCCGCTGGCAGGAGGATGACAGCTCGCGCCAGGACGCGCTCAAGGAGTGGCGCAACCAGGGCGGCGAGGCGTTGCGCCCGCTGTTGCCCGCATGCGCCGTGGAACTCCTGCTGCCGCAACCCTATCACGCCGCGGCACGCGATGCGGACCGCGCCTCGCGCCCCTACTCGCTGCGCGCCGCGGTTGCATTCCTGCAGACGACACTCAACGTCGCCGCAGCCGAACTGCGCGCCGTGCTGGCGCCCTATTACGACCGCCAGATCGAGGAATTCCGCGTCGGATTCACGCTCCCCGACTCCACGGACGTGGTGCACGGCGTCGTCTGGCCACTCCTCGAAGCCGAGGACGAATCGGCCGACACGCCGGCGCAGATCGAGGCGGTGCTACGCGAAGCGGGCGTACGGGAAATCGTCGCACTGGACCACCGCTTCCCGATGGAATACTGCGACGACTGCGGCGCGCCGCTCTACCCGAATCCGGACGGCGAACCCAGTCACGCCGAACTTCCGGAGGAGCAAGCCGAGGCCGCGCCCCGGCACCTACACTGAATAGGGTTCCGGATCGATGGCGGGCTCATGCCCGCCGACGATGTCCGCCAGCAGTTTTCCGGTGCCGCAGGCCATCGTCCAGCCGAGCGTGCCGTGCCCGGCATTCACGTAGAGATTGGAGAGCCCCGTCGCGCCAATCAGCGGCACGTTGCCCGGCGTCGCCGGCCGCAATCCGGCCCAGAACTGGATTTCCCCGCGATGACTCAGCCCGGGGAAGATCGCCGCCGTCCGTCGCACCAGCGCCTGGCAGCGGACGTCGTTGAGAGAAGTGTCGTAACCGGTGAACTCCGCAGTGCCGGCCACGCGCAGCCGATCGCCCAGGCGCGAGAACACGACCTTGTAGCCGTCGTCGGTCAGGCTCACGCTTGGTGCGACACTGCCATCCTCGAGCGCATAGGTCGCCGAATAGCCCTTCGCGGGATAGACGGGCAGCGAGATACCCAGCGGCCGCAACAACAGCGGCGAATAGCTGCCCAACGCCACGACATAGGCGTCGGCATCGAGCGTTCTGCCGTTGCCCAGTCGCACACCCGCGATGCGGTCGCCTTCGCGCAACAACGCGGCAACAGATGTATCGAAAACGAACTTCGCGCCGCGCTCGGCGGCACGCCGGGCCAGCGCGCCTGCGAACATGCGTGCGTCTCCGGATTCGTCGTCGACCGTGTAGGTGCCGCCAACGACCGGCGCGGT
>DATJQH010000047.1:0-20113 GCA_035505955.1 Rhodocyclaceae bacterium | reverse complement strand
TCCTTCGGTGCCGTCGGCTACCGCATGCAGGCCGACCGGGTTGAGCCCTACAAGGAGCGCTGACGCCGAGATGTCCATGACACTGCCAGTATCGCTGACGCTGATCTGCCTGTGCCTGCCGGCGACGGCCGCCGACTGCCTTGATCAAGCAACCCATGACCGGCTGCAGCAACACTACACCGATCTTTCGGCGCGCTTCGACCTGGCGACGCTCTCGCAACGTGTCATCGATGCGGCCGGTGAGGTGAGTGATCTGAAGGGTCAGTTGGCAGCCTGTCGCAAGGGCGCTCCTGGATCGGAGCGACCCGACTGCGACTCTCTGGCGAAGCGGCTGGCGGGGAAGGAAGCCGAAAGCCAAGCCCTGCAGGATCGACTCGCCGCGGCCCTGGATATGGATGAATACATGGCAACACTGAGACTGCGCTTGCAACGGCCCCCTTGCGTGAAGTAGTCCGCTCGCGGGCAAACTCGACGGAGAATAGAGTGTCACCCTCGACATCCGAATCGAGGGCCGCGGCCCGGGGCTTCGTCGGCCGCCACGCTTGGGGAGATTGATGAACGCCGTCACATTGTCGATCGCGACCTTCTTCTCGACTTCGGTCGGTGGCCTGTTCGCACTCCGGTATCGGGACCAATTGCACTACATCCTGAGCTTCGCCGCCGGCGTGCTTTTGGGCGTCGTCAGCTTCGACCTCCTGCCCGAGATCTTCGAACTGGCCCACAGGGAAAGCGTCGATGCCAGCGCCGCGATGGTCGCAATGGTGCTCGGATTTCTGCTATTTCATGGACTCGAGAAATTCGCCTGGGTGCACCACGTCCACGAAGATGACTACGCCGAGCATCACCATCCGAATATCGGCATCTTCTCGGCCTTGGCCCTGGCCGGTCACAGTTTTGTCGATGGGGTCGGTATCGGGCTGGCCTTCCAAGTTTCCCAATCCGTCGGAATCGCGGTCGGCCTGGCCGTGATCAGTCACGACTTCTGCGATGGCCTCAACACGGTGAGCCTGATGCTGCTTCACCGCAATACGACGGCCCGGGCCATTGCCATGCTGATCCTGGACGCTGCGGCGCCGGTGCTTGGCGCCCTGTCGACGCAACTGGTGCGGATGACCGGCGGCGAACTGATGCTCTTCCTGGGTTTCTTTGCCGGCTTCCTCTTGTATATCGGCGCGTCGGACATTCTCCCCGAGGCTCATTCCCAGAAGCGGGCTGCCATCACCGGCCGCCTGATCGCGCTGACCTGTCTGGGCGCCGCCCTGATCTTCGTCGCAACCCGCGTGATCAAGTAGTGCGTCGGAATTGTCTTGGCATCGGACGAAGCCTTTCGATCATGGCGTTGGCATCGTTGGCGTGGCCACCTCTCTTGTCGTTTTCCACCATATGGGAGGTCGGGAAGATGGATAACACATTAGTCTGGGCGCTTGGATAAGAATTCTCGTGTAGCTGGCGAATGCCAGCTGTCCGCTTTCGGCAACGCTGGATGGCTGGTCAGGGTCGGAAGTTCGCGTTCGTCAGCCCGAAGGTCTGACTTTCGCCGCCGCTTTGGCCTGAAGGCCCGTTGGCCGCAGAACACCCTGCCGCTCATCGGGCGATGGCTGAACGACAACTTGGGCCGACGTGCTGCCTGAAGTCGCCAACGCGAGGCGGGTCTTCGGCCAAGCTGCCATTGAGTCCGACGTCTATGTCGGGCCGCAATAGCCAGTCACCTGCCGTCCAGCGGCCGATGGCGGTCAGCACTGCCGGCGCATCGAGGGCCATTTCACGGCCCTTCTGCCCGTTCCTGAAAAAGCCGCTTGACCCTGGAGTAACTACAGGGTGTTCCATTGCTGTCAGTTGGTTCCCGTCGATCCGGAGATGAGGTCCGGAAAGATGGCCCGACTCGGGGCCGAACCGGTTTCGGCCTCGTCCTCGGTGAAGTGATACGAAAGGAGATTGGCAATGAAACGAAAGCTGCTCACGATGCTGCTGGCCGCGGCCGGCCTGATGCCGGCGGGCATCCCGGCGCTGGCGGCCGACAAGACGCCCGAGCAATTGATCGGCGAGGCGCGCGCCGCGATACGGCAGGTATCGGTCGACGAGGTCAAGCACATGATCGACACCAGGGAGAACATCGTCATCCTCGACGTGCGCGACCAGAACGAGTTGGCTGACGGGCGCATTTCGGGCGCCATCAACATCTCGCGCGGCATGCTGGAATTCATGGCCGGCAGCATGCTGCCGGACAAGAATGCGAAGATCGTGGTCTATTGCAGCCTGGATATGCGTGGCCCCATGGCGACCCGGACGCTCAACCAGCTTGGCTACCACCATGCCGTGAACATGACGGGCGCCCTCAAGGCCTGGCAGGCGGCCGGTTATCCCCTGGTCAAGTAGTTTGCCGACGCTCGTCGTCGCTGCGCCTGGTCACGCGGGCGCAGCGCGACGCCGCGCCTGGCGCCGGCCAGTGTTTCCCTCGTCCTTGAGGGATTTCAGGATGCCGCATTCCTTGACGGTCCGAACCCTGTGGCACTGGCTGCGCAGCCGCTTTAACTGCAACTGCAAGGCCTGCAATTCCGCCAGGCGGTCGTTCACCCGCACGATGTGGTCGTCGATCAGACGATCGATATCGCGGCAAATCCGGTCCGGCGCGTCGTGCAAGTCGAGCAGCTGCTTCGTCTCCGCCAGGCTCATGCCAAGGGATCTGCAGCGGCGGATGAACAGCAGGCGATCCACGTGCGTGTCGCCGTACAAGCGGTAGTTGCCGAGCGAGCGGCCCGGGGCCGGCATCAATCCGAGCCGTTCGTAGTAGCGAATCGTCTCGACGAGGCAGCCGGCCCGTTCGGCCAATTCCCCGATGCGCAGGCTGGAACTCATTGACGTCCTCCCAGACAGAACAGCAAGAAAGTTCTTGACCCTACAGTAGCTATAGGGTGTCAACTTGTCAATGGCATCCCCCATGCCACTTGGCGGAGGCTGCGGCGACGCCAACCCCCTTTGGCGCCTCGCCGCAGCCGATCGTCGAAACCGGGGAACGGGAAGGAGGTGAGAAAGATGTGCATATCATGCCCGATGAAGGACAAGTGCGAGTACGTGCAGCGTCATAGCGACTGCAGTCAGTGCCAGTACGTCGCAAAGGACGCTACAGGCAAGGTCGCCGGCTGTGCCTGTCCGCCGGCCAAATCCCAGGAGGCGGCAAAGACCGAACCCTGAGCCGTTGCCGACCCGTTGGCGAGAGGCTGTGTTGCGCGGCGCAGCCTCTTGCCCAAGTCCGGCGTGACGTCACAACCCCGGAATCTACTGAACGATGGACGCCGCCAAGGAACACCTGCGCAGGGCCCTGAACCTCGAAAAGCTCACCGTGGTCTGGATGACTGTCGAAGCGGCGGTTTCTCTTGCGGCCGGCATCGCCGCAAACAGCCTGTTGCTTATGGCCTTCGGGGCGGACAGTGTCATCGAACTCATCTCGGCGGGCGTTTTGTTGCGACGTCTGCGCCATGAATACTGCGAGGGCCGCGAAGGCGAGGAGGTCCTCCAAGCGAGGGAGCGCCGCGCCAGCCGGATCGCGGGCTGGCTGCTCTACGCGCTCGCAGCCTGCGTCGTCGCCCAGGCCGCCTGGGGCCTGGCGCGTGGCCAGCAGGCAGACAGCTCTCCTGTCGGGATTGCAGTTGCAATCGTTGCCGCCCTGGGCATGCCCTGGCTGGCCAAGGCCAAGCTCCGTATCGCCCATCGAATCAACAGCCCGGCGTTGTACGCCGACGCCATCGAGACCGTAGCCTGCGGCTACATGTCCTGGATGCTGCTCGCTGGGCTGGCGGCCAACACGATCCTCCACTGGTGGTGGCTGGATTCGGTCGCGTCGCTCCTGATCGTGCCGATACTCCTGCGCGAGGCAAAAGAGGCGATTACTGGCACGTGCGAATGCCAGGAGGAAGAGCAAGGCAGGCAATGAGTCCAGAAGCCACTGGATGGTTGCCGGACGAGATCAGGCAGGCTGAATTGCAACGACTCGGTGCAATTGTCGGCATGCTGCAATTCCGCATTGCCCCGGCGCAAAGCGACCACGCATTGAATGTGACAGGAAATGACGGCTTCCGGCCGGTAGTACGCTTTCGATAGCCAGTCCACAAGGAAACGGGCTGCAACGAATTTCGCAGGCACCGCCCGATCCTGCTGACACAGCGCTCGGTCCATTGCCGCAGGACGTATCACAATAAATCATCCGGAACGATGGGTGGGGTGATGGGTGGGCGGGCCTTGCCGCGCGCTTTCCCTTGTGAAACAAGGGAATATGGCGGAAGCGGTGAGATTCGAACTCACGGATGGTTGCCCATCGCTGGTTTTCAAGACCAGTGCCTTAAACCACTCGGCCACGCTTCCCTGAAGCAGATTTTACCCGCCGGCAGCGGTGTCGCCGCGCCCGGCATCTGCCCAGCAATTCGGTGTTTCGTAAATGCGCACGCGCTCGAGGCGCAACTGGTTTCCGTACGTGGCGCGAAAGACCGGATCGAGCGTCGCGAACGCGATGCGCGCGAGGTTCTCGGCCGTCGGTACTGCGTCGAGCACGACGGTCTTGTGTTCCGGCAGCGTCGCCAGGAACGCTACGACAGCGGCATCGCCGCGATACGCGAGGAAGGCGTGGTCCCAGGCGTCGACGACATGTTCCTGCGCCAGCCTCTTGACGCGCGAGAAATCCATAACCATGCCATTCTCCGGGCTACCGGCAGCATCGAGGACCGAGCCTGAAAGCGTGACCTCGATCGCATAGCGATGCCCGTGCAGGTGACGGCACTGGCTCAGGTGATCGGGGATGCGGTGGCCGGCGTCGAACTCCAGGCGGCGAGTGATCTGCATGGGATCGATGGTAAGCTGGAACGATCTGATTATATCGCCCGCGCCACGATGCCCGACGTCGCCATGCCGCTGAGTTTCGCCGATCATTCCCGCGACAGTTCGGGCATGCTGTACGTGTATCCCGTCGTGTCACGCCGCGCCGGCGGGGTTTCCGTCGGCATCAATCTCAATCCCAACAACGCCTGCAACTGGCATTGCATCTACTGCCAGGTGCCGAACCTTCGCCGCGGCGGGCCGCCGCCGATCGATCTGGAACGGATGCGCCGTGAACTGGAATCGATGCTGGACGACATTGTCGACGGCGATTTCCTGCGCCTGCGCGTGCCCGAAGGGCAGCGCCGCCTGACCGACGTGGCGTTCTCGGGCAACGGCGAGCCAACCAGCGCAGCAGAGTTTCCGCAGGCCGTCGATGTCGCCATCGATGCCCTGGCCCATCGCAATCTGCTGCCGGCCGTCAAGCTGCGCCTCATCACCAACGGCAGCCTGCTGGACCGGCGGGGCGTGCGCGCGGGCATCGAGCGCATGGGCGCCGCGGATGGCGAAGTGTGGTTCAAGGTGGACGCCGGCAGTGAAGCCGGCATCGCGCGCATCAACGGCGTGCGGCTGAAAATGGCGAGCGTGGAAAGGCGGCTGCGCAAATGCGCCGAGCTTTGCCCGACCTGCGTGCAGACCTGCCTGTTCAGCCTGGATGGCCAACCACCGTCGGAGAAAGAGGTCGCGTCGCTCGTCGATTTCCTGGGCCGGTTTCGAGACTGCATCCGCGGCGTGCACCTGTACGGCCTAGCGCGGCCGTCGGCTCAAGCCGAGGCGCCGCGCCTTGCCGCAGTCGATACCGCCTGGCTCGAAACGATTGCCGCTCGCCTGAAGGAAAAGGGGCTGACCGCAATGGTCAGCCCTTGAGGCTCGAACTGCAGCGGTCCGTTACGCAGCCTTCTTCATCGAGGCGCGGGCAAGCTTCTTCAGATTCTTGAACTTCTCGGGCTCAGTGCTCTTCAGATACTCGACCACTTCGAAGTCTTCGCGCCTGACCTTGGCGATGTCGATCTGCTCGACATGGACCAGCCGCAGCAGTTGCTGTACGGGGCGGGGAATATTGCGGCCGCTTTCATAGCGGGAACCGCCGCTCTGGGTGACGCCGAGCTTGGACCAGAACTGCTGCTGGTTCATGCCAAGCTTGCGCCGGATCTCACGGACGTCGAGCTTTTCGGATGCCTTCATGCAATCGTTCCTTATTCAATTGGATTAACCGGGTATGACATCGGCGCGCGGCATAGTACCGAAGTCATATGCTACATAGCATAGCCAATATTTCCATGCCATACAAGTTATTTAGCAGAGTTCGCACATCAATGGGCCCGTCCTGACTAATTCCCATTTCACGTATGCATAAAACGTTATACTGTAGAGCTTTTTTTTGGGGATTCGTTCAACTCAGCATGGCTCTCATCGTCCAGAAGTACGGCGGCACCTCGATGGGCTCGCCCGACCGCATCCGCAACGTTGCCCGACGCGTCGCACGCTGGAAGGCACAAGGCCACCAGCTGGTTGTCGTCGTCTCCGCAATGAGCGGCGAGACCAACCGCCTGATCGCGCTGGCCAAGGACGTCTCGCCCCAACCCGCTCCGCGCGAACTCGACGTTGTCATGGCCACGGGCGAGCAGGTGACGATCGCCCTGCTGGCAATGGCGCTGAAGGACGTGGGCGTGGAGGCCAAGAGCTACACGGGTGCCCAGGTCAAGGTGCTTACCGATGGCACGTTCACCAAGGCGCGCATCCTCGACATCGAAGACGGCAGGGTTCGGCGCGATCTCGACAATGGTACCGTGGTGATCGTCGCCGGGTTCCAGGGTGTCGACGAACAGGGCAACATCACGACGCTGGGCCGCGGCGGTTCGGATACTTCGGGCGTGGCGCTTGCCGCAGCGCTGAAGGCCGACGAATGCCAGATCTATACCGATGTCGACGGCGTCTACACCACGGACCCGCGCATCGTTCCCCAGGCCCGCAAGCTGGAACGCATCACCTTCGAGGAAATGCTCGAAATGGCCAGCCTCGGCTCGAAAGTGCTGCAGATCCGCTCGGTCGAATTCGCCGGCAAGTACAAGGTCAAACTGCGCGTGCTGTCCAGCTTCGAGGAAGAGGGCAAGGAAACCAGCGGCACGCTGATCACTTTTGAGGAAGACACGAAGATGGAACAACCGATCATTTCCGGCATCGCCTTCAATCGCGACGAGGCCAAGCTGACCGTCCAGGGCGTGCCCGACCGTCCGGGCATCGCCTACCAGATTCTTGGTCCCATCGCCGACGCCAATATCGACGTCGACATGATCATCCAGAACGTTGGCCATGACGGCACGACGGACTTCTCGTTCACCGTGCCGCGCGGCGAGTTCGCGCGTACGAAGTCGATGCTGGATGATCAGATCAAGGCGCACGTCGGGGCCCGCGCGGTCGAGGGCGACAACCACATTTGCAAGGTGTCCGCCGTCGGCGTCGGCATGCGCTCGCACCCGGGCGTGGCGAGCAAGATGTTCCGCGCCCTGGCCGAGGAAGGCATCAACATCCAGATGATCTCCACGTCGGAAATCAAGATCTCGGTTGTCGTCGACGAGAAGTACCTGGAGCTTGCCGTGCGCGTGCTGCACAACGCCTTCGGGCTGGACCAGGCCGCCGCCTGAGTTTGACCCGCGGTGCGCGCAGCGGGTATCATCGCGCTCCGTCCGGAGAAGTGGCCGAGTGGTCGAAGGCACTCCCCTGCTAAGGGAGCATGCGGTCAAAAACTGCATCGAGGGTTCGAATCCCTCCTTCTCCGCCAGTAATGAGCTGTAAGGGATTGATAAAGATAAGTATCTGATTATCAATCTGACCTTGACCCACGGGACAACCCACGTCAGCCGTATCGCTCCTTCTGGGGCGCGTCGGTAGTCAGTGTCTTCGCCACTGCGCTGGCGGTTGTGCGGTGGAGGCACGTCGATCTGCTTGATATACCACCACCAGTGGTTGTCTTGCCTCACCACACTGACCCGCACTTCCTCCCGGCCCTGCCCGCGACAGCGTTTCAGATCAACACCCCGCGGCTCGGCAGCCCGTTTGTTATCCACGTTTCTAGGCTTCCAGAGCCTCACTACGCTGACGCCAGCACCTTGCTCCCTCGGATGGCGCGATACCGCCACGAGCGCCTTCCTGGCGGTCCCGCTGCTCATGCCGCCTCTTTCCGGCTGCGCGATTGCTCCAAGCTACGGATCACGCGACTGGCTTCAGCCTTAGGGATGTCGGGCAGACGTTCGTGGCCGAAGTAGTCGAGCAGCTTCTGAAGCTCGGTGCCGGTCTCCTTGATCAGGCGTTCGATGTAACTCAGCTGTGCGGGCGTAATCGTGTCGCCGCGTTTCTCTGGAAAGCTGGACACCGTGGCCGAAATCTTGGGCGTTGTGGCGGTGCCGCCCCCGGCCTGTTTCTCATCGAGGCCGTCGGTCAGCGGCAAGTCTTCGCCCGCGTAGATCGACAGCCCCAACCCGTGCAGCACAATGGCCTTAACCAGGCAGCGCTGGATACTTGTGTTGATGTCGAAGCTCGTCGGCGCGACGATGGGTCGATTCTTCGCATCGAGCACCGGATGTATCTGGCATCAACGTGATGCCACTCACGGTCACTGCGACCTCGACGAAGACGCCAAGATCGGTGACCAGGTAAGGCAGGCCATCGAAGCGCTTCACTTCCCACGTCGCGAGTGGATCAGCCAGCCGCAACTGCGCAACGGCAAACGCCCACGAGAGGTAGTGAAACTGTCCCTTCTTCTCGACATACTTGAAGACATCGATTTCGAAGAGACGACGGAACGAGTTGATGCTGTCAGACATGATGTTTCTCCTATGTGTAAACGACGACGCCCTCGACCGGCCAAGCCTGATCGAGGGCGTCACGGGTTGCCAGCAATACCGGCTGGCACGGCAGAACATCGGAATGACCAAGCAAACAGCTCAGTCATTCCAGGTGGATACGTTCAGTTACAAACGACAGTCCTCTGGCTGCAAGCTCTTCCCGTTATTCTTCGCACGCGCCTGTGCGCTATCGAATCGGGAAAGCGTTGCACAGTCGTTCCAAACGACTCACTCATCAATAACATCGCTCGGAGGCCATATGGATATTTCACGTCGAAACGTAATGTTGACTGCTGCACTGGCTGTGTCGGCGGCAACCCTTGCCCGTACGTCAGTCGCGCAGACGATGGGGGACGAAATGCGCGACCATCCGCGCATCGTGCGGGCGATCCATGAAATGGAAGATGCCGTCCGATATATGGAAGAAGCGCCGCACGACTTCGGCGGCTTCAAGGCGCGAGCGATTGAGGACACTCGGCGCGCTATCGAATCATTGCGGATGGCGCTGCGCTACCGCGAGCACCATGATCGTGAGCGCGAATTCGACCGGCGGTAAGGTCTCCCCGTCACCGACAGAACTGACAGAAGGCGTACCGTCTTACCGCACGAATTTAGTGATGGCTATACCAGGAAATGGGCGCGTCGGCGTGCAAGTGGATGATTTCCGGCGAACGTACAGGCTTCGGTCAGAACTTTCCGTCGTCGAGACGCGCGGGCATTTCCTTGGTTACCTGCTCGAAGGTCAACAGGCGGACACCTTTGTGTTCCTTCATAAAGTCTTCGGCATCGGCCTGAGTAGCCAGTGGTACGAACTCATGTCCCATGGGGCCAAGCACGTCGGAATCGGTGACATACCATGCCTTGCGTGCATCGATCTGCTTCAATGTGTAATAGTCCGTGACCCACATTGAAGCGACCATATCGCGGCTGTGGCCCGCCGCATACTTGGGCGGGTCGAACCAGAACTTGAACATGTCCTTGGCACCGTCGAAATGGTGCGCGTGCCCATCCTTGTAGACGATCGTTGCTACCCAGTTGGGATACTTGGACACCAGCATGCCGCATACCGGACAGGAATCCTTCGGGCCCGGTTTCGGCGGCATCTGGGCCATAGCCAGTGCCGCCCAGAGCGACACCAGTAGTGCGCCACCGAGGCGCCTCATCCTTGCTTCTGCTCCATCATCCTCTTGCGCCGCTCCGCGCGCATCTTGCGGATCATGGCGACGTCGCCGGCCATATCGGTATAGGCGGCCAACAGCGCCTGGTCGAAGTTCGCCAGTTCGCCGCCGTTGGCGGTCTGCGACGCCTTCGCCGTGTCGGTGCTGCCATACGCAACCTTGCTGCGTTTGGTCATCACGCCCTTGATCGAACTGCCAACCAGGAAATGCGCCTGGTCGACTTCGACCAACGGCTTCACCTCACTTGCCGCGGCGTTGTCACCGACCCAGATTGCCTTCGGATCCCGGTCGAGATTTACGGACAGACTGATCGCTGCGCAATGCAGCGAGCAGACACCATCATAGAGATCGTCGCTGAAATGTACGACCATGCGCGAATGGTGGAACTGCTTGCGGTCCATGCCGCAGTAAGGACACTTCGGCACCTTCTCGATATCGTTCTCTTGGGGCTTCGGATCAGCCGCCTTCTTGGGGATGAACTGCATTGGCGTGCCGTCGCCCTCGCATTGCGCAGCGCGCGCAGGCGCGGTGCCAACGGCCAGCCCGGCTCCGGCAAGTAGTGACAACTTCAGGGCTTCGCGACGATCCATGACGATTCCTTTCAATTTGAAAAAACTCCCTCCACGCCAATATTAGTCGGCGCTGATGGCGCTGAACTGCGACATTCGGTCGCACTCAACCGACCAGCTTGACCATCGCCAGATAGAAGCGCACGCCCTGCCACAGCGTCGAAGTTCCAAGCGCGATGACGAACAGCGCGGCGATCCTGAGCAGCCCGCCGCGCAGACGCGGACCGAGTTTGCCGAACAGGAAAGAGGCCGACATCATCGACGGCAAGGTGCCGGCACCGAAAGCGAGCATCAACAGCATGCCCTCGGGCACCGACGGTGCGGTGGTCGCCTGCACGGCCATGGCCATGGTCATCGAGCACGGCATCATGCCGTTGATGGCGCCGCCGATGGCCGCGCCGACGACCGGACCCTTCCGCGTCGCAGCGACGAACTGCTTGCGCAGCCACGCCACGGGTGCAAAGCCGACCGTGTTGCGGATCGGCGAAACGCCCATCAGGTCTAGCCCGAGCAGAATCACGACGGTGCCGGCGACGATTTGCAAAACGCCCTGCGCGAGACCGACGATACCGGTCGATACCAGTACCGCGCCAATCGCCGCTGCGATCAGACCGACCACCGAATAGATCGCCAGCCGCGCGCCGTGATAGGCGATATAGGCAGCCGTACCACCACGTCTGACTTTCATGAAGAAGCCCGACACCAGTGCGCCGCACATGCCCAGGCAATGCCCGCTGCCGAGCAGGCCGGTCATGAAGGCGAGCGCGTAGGAAAATGCGGCGGCGTGATGTTGGGCGTGATCCACGCGCGAGACTCCTGCTGGGGCGACTGCGGCATTTTGCCTGATTCCCGAGAACGCGCGTCATGCGTAAAGTCCTGCGCCAACCATGGACAAGAAGACTAGCCCTGCCAGATTGCTGCTGATCGACGACAACGAGCAGTTCCGTCTAACGCTGACCAATGCATTTGCGCGGCGCGGTTGGCGTGTCCGCGCGACTCCTGATGCTCGCGAGGCCTTGGTATTGGCCGAGGCTGGCACGCCATCGTATGCCGTTGTCGACCTCAATCTCGATGGCTGCACCACTGCTGGCCTGAATCTCATCTCGCGTCTTCTTGAAATTGCTCCTGCGATGCGCATCGTCGTACTGACTGGCTACGCCAGCATCGCCACGGCGGTCAAGGCAATACAGCTGGGCGCGTTACACTATCTTTCCAAGCCGACCGACGTCGATGAAATTCTGGCCGCGTTCCAACGCACGGGGGGTGATGCATCGACACCGCTTCCGCCATTGCCCATGTCGGTCTACCAACTCGAATGGGAGCACCTGCAGCGCACGCTGCTTGACCATGACGGCAACATCTCCGCAGCCGCTCGGGCGCTGAAGCTGCATCGCCGCTCGCTGCAACGCAAGCTGCGCAAGCACGCGCGCTGGTGAGACCGACTGTCGCGCGACAGCCCGTCGCGCGACACCGCACCACATTCCTTCCGACAGGCATCGCCGCTAGCATCGCGGCCAGCATTTTTTCACTAGGGAGGAAACGATGTTCGACTTTCCGATTTTCGACATGCCCATGTTCGGGCACCGCTTCATCTTCGCCTTCGACGCGATCGTGCACGTCTTCATCTCGCACGGCGCGGCGGTCGGCGGCAGCATCGTCCTGGTGCTGGCGCAACGACTGGCGATCAAGAACAACGACCAGAAGTTCGATGATCTGGCCTACAAGGTTCTCTTCACGTTGTTCATCCTCGCCACCGCAGTCGGGGCATTGACCGGCATCGGCATCTGGATACACGCGAACATCATCAATCCGGCGGCCATCGGCGCCCTGTTGCGCGTGTTCTTCTGGAAGTGGTTCGTCGAATGGATCGTCTTCAACGTCGAGATGGTCTTCCTGCTCATGTGGTTCCTCTCCTGGAAGAACCGGCCGCTGGGCACGCCGGCCAAGCAGTCGCATTATCGTCTGGGTGTCGCCTATGCCGTGGCGTCCTGGCTGACCATGGCCATCATCACCGCCATCCTCGGCTTCATGATGACCCCCGGCAACTGGCTGCGCTCCGACTTCCCGGCGCGGCCCGATTACATTGCAGCCTTGATGAATCCTTCGTGGATTCCCTCCCTGGGTTTCCGCACCTTCTTCGCCGTTGCCTGGGCCTCGGCGATCTGCATGCTGCTGACCTGGTTCTTCACCCGCAACGACGAGGAGACTCGCGTCAAGGGCATCCGCTTCTTCGGCAAGATTCTGGCGGCGTGCGTGCCGCTCTTCCTGCTCTTCGGCTACTGGTACTACCTGCAATTCCCGGCGCAGGCCAAGGAACTGTTCGTCATCGGCGCCATCACCCGCCGACTGGCCGGCAATCCGCAGTTGGCAACGTATTTGACGCTCGGTCTTGCCGCCCTGGGACTGCTTGGTGCGCTGACTCTATACGCCAATCCAAAGCGCGCACCGCTCGTCGCAGCGGTCATCATGCTAGTCGGCACCAGTGGCCTGATCGGCGAGTTTGAGCGTGTGCGGGAGTTTGTGCGCAAGCCGTACATCATCTACAGCTACATGTACGCCAACGGCGTCCGCGTGATCGACATGCCGCTCCTGGAACGCGATGGCTACCTCAAGTACGCCCAGTTCGTGCCGCCCGAATTCCGTCAGGTGAGCGCGAACGGCGACAACAAGCTGAAGGTTGGCGAGTACATCTACAAGATGGAATGCCGCTACTGCCATACCGTGAACGGCATCAACGCGATCACGGCGCGGGTCAAGGGCTGGAATGAGGAAACCATCGACAACCGCATCGGCAGCCTGCACGCTACCGTGACGCCGTTCATGCCGCCCTTCGCCGGCAACGTGGCCGAGCGGCAGGCACTGTCCGCCTACCTTTACGACCTGTCCAGCCAGCAACGCTGATCGCCCGGAGACGAAACCATGCACTTCAATATGCTTCCCAACGACATCCCCTTGCCCATCCCGACCTGGGGCATGGACAGCGTGCTGATGCCGGTATTTCTCATCCTGCTGGTAGTGAGTTTCGTGGTGCACATGGTGTTCATCAATGTGCTTCTCGGTGCTTCGCTGGCTTCCGTGTATTTCAACCGCAAGGGCGCGATGGAGAAGAATCCGGTGTTCGACCGCGTCGCCTACCTGCTCACGACACCCGTCACCATTAGCGAGAACATGGGCGCGCTGTGGGGCGTGGCGCCGCTGCTGCTGGTGAGTGTGCTGTTCACGCCACTCTTCTACGCCGCAGCGATCATGAACTCGCCGCAGTGGCTGCACATCATCTACGGCAACGTCGCGGCCTTTCTGTTCTCCTACCTGTACAAGTTCACCTGGCACAAGCTGGAGAATCGCAAGCCCCTGCACATCATGATTGGCAGCGCATCGGTGATCCTGTTCTTCACCCTGCCGCTGGTATTCATGTCTACCGTGCAGCTCTACTGGACGCCGACCACCTGGACTTACAACACGCACTTCTGGGATGCGCTGCTACGGCCCGATACGTTCTTCCGCCTGGTGCACTTCTTCCTGGCCGCATTTGCGGTGACTGGCCTGTTCATGATGCTCTACGGCAAACACAAGCAGAAGTCGGCCGATGCCACGGACGCCGAAGCCGGCACTATCCTGCTGCGTACCGGCAAGAGCTGGTTCGCACTGCCGACCGTGCTCAACCTTTTCGCAGGGCCCTTGGCACTTTTCCAGGAACCGAGTTACGGTATCGAGGCCTTCTTCAGCGCCGGCTATCACTGGCTGATCGTGTTGTCAGTGGTGATCGCCCTGATCTGTCTTTATCTTGTGATTAGGGACTTTCTGAACGACCACGTGTCCTCCGGCCGTGTCTGGACTGTCGCCGGCTTGATGGCAGTGACCATCCTCTCGATGGCCACCCTGCGCCATGGCATGCGCATGTCGCTGATCGGTCCAGCACTGGCCCAGGCCAAAGCCCAGTCCGAACAGTTCCAGAAGGACTCCTACGAAGCGCGCACCGCGCCGAAGCCGGCACCGGCTATAGCCGCCGACGCGCCGGTCGGCAAACAGCTCGCCGAGAAGAACGGTTGTCTGGCCTGCCACGCCGAGGACAAGCGCCTGGTTGGTCCGGCCTACAAGGAAGTCGCCGCACGCGGCTACACGGCCGACAAGATTGTCGCGCTGGTCAAGCAACCTGTGCCCGCCGACTGGCCCGACTACCAGCCGCCCATGCCACCCATGCCGCAGGTGCCGGAAGCGGACGTGAGACAGATCGCCGACTGGATCAATGGCCTGAAATAGCTTAGTCGCTTGCAAGCATAGGGCTTGCATTCATCTCGGGGGGCTGGCGGTGACGCCATGCCCCTCTTTTTTCCTCGAAGAGCCATGAACGAAAAACTGTTTCACCGATTGCTACGCACAGCCGCTTGGATCACGGTCGCCGGTGTGGTCATGGGAACATCGCTGGAGTGGACCGCCGTCATGCGCGCCCGGCAGGCAGCCGATGCCCTGGAACGCGAGCGCCTTCTCGACAGCGCGCTGGGTGTGGCAGTGTTCTGGGCGATGCTCTGGATCAGCCTGCCCATCGGGGCAATCGCCTTTTGGCGGCATATCGGCTGGCTAGAAAGGATACCGGCGCTGTTCCTGCCGGCAGTGGCGATCGCGGGAATCGTGACGGCGCTGCTCATGCGCTGAGAAGGTCTGGGCTGCGACAAACTGGCGCGCGGCCATATGCCACATTCCGTGGCGGCCGGCGACCTCCTAGCATGCGACTCGTTCGCCACTATGGCGGGGGACGTGATGCGGCTCAAGGAGGGCTGAATACATGAACATGGCAAAGACTCTGGCAATCGTGGCCGTGGTTGGCTTCATGGCCGGGCCGACCTGGGCCGGTAACGTTGATGAAGACCTGCGACAGGCGGCACAGCTGCACCGCAACGGCGAGACGGCACGCGCCATGACTATCTGGCGCAACTGGGCGGATCGCGGCGACGTCGATGCCGCCTATAACCTCGCCATCGTCCATCACAACGGCGACGGCGTCGTGCGGAATACGGCTGAAGCCCTGAAGTGGTATCGCGTTGCCGCCGACCGTGGCGATCGACCGTCGCAATACCAGCTCGGCCTGATGTACCTGACTGGCGACGGCGTGCCGGCCAATGCCGAGGAGGCGCACCGCTGGTTCGTCACCGATCGCCAGCACCACATGCACCATGTCAACAGTCCGCAGATGCAGGAGTGGCGCCGCCAGGCTGCCGCGCTGATCTGGCAGCAGGAAATGCGCGAGTCGCTGGCCAAGTCGCGCGACAACGGCGCGGATGTCGTAGCGGAACTCCAGCGCCGTGCCGCGACCGTGGCCGTCGCCACGGCCGAGCGGCCGAAGGTGGCGGCCTCAGCGCTGCAGGCGCAGTGAGTTGGTCAGTACCGAGACCGAACTCATGCCCATCGCGGCGGCGGCGATCATCGGATTGAGGCGTCCGGCGGCCGCGACGGGGATCGCGACGACGTTGTAGCCGAGCGCCCAGAACAGGTTCTGGCGGATCACCTTCATCGTCCGCCGCGAAAGTTCGATGCCCGCAGCGACGCGGGCGATGTCGCCGCCGACCAGCGTCACGTCCGCCGCCTCGACGGCAATGTCGGCACCGCCGCCGACCGCAAAGCCGACATCGGCTGCGGCCAGCGCGGGCGCGTCGTTGATGCCATCGCCGATCATGCCGACCTTGGCGCCTTCCTTCTGTAGGTGGCGGATCAGTTCCAGCTTGTCGGCGGGCGTAGCGCGGGCGATGACTTCGTCGATGCCGACTTCGCGGGCGATGTGCCGCGCGGCGGCTTCGACGTCGCCAGTGCACATCACCGTCTTCATGCCGAGTCGGTGCAAGAGCGCGATGGCCTCGCGCGCGCCGGGCCGCGCCCGGTCGGCGATGGCGAATAGCGCCGCACAGCGATTCCCTTGTGCGA
Source organism: Rhodocyclaceae bacterium (assembly GCA_035505955.1). Classification (GTDB taxonomy): domain Bacteria; phylum Pseudomonadota; class Gammaproteobacteria; order Burkholderiales; family Rhodocyclaceae; genus Fen-999. Next base: position 3,739 of record DATJQH010000047.1, on the reverse strand, counting down.
CGAACACCGGCGTCTTGCCCTGCTCGGCGAACGCACCGGCACGCGCCAGCCAGTCGGCGCAGGAAACGCCGGCCTCTTCGAGCAGCGCCGCGTTGCCGATCAATAGTGATTCGTCATCGCAACGCGCGCGTACGCCGCGGCCGGGTACGGCTTCGAAGTCCAAAGTCAGTCGTCGTGGTACGCCTCTCGACTTGCAGTACGCGCGAACCGCGCGCGCCAGGAAATGTTCGGAGTGGCTCTCGGCGCCGGCGACGCGCGCCAGCAGTTCCTTTTCATCCGCGCTATCAACGATGAAATCGGTCACCTCGGGCCGACCCGCGGTGATGGTGCCGGTCTTGTCGAATACCAGCGTGGTGAGCTTCGCGGCCGTCTCCAGCGCTTCGCCGTTGCGGATGTAGATGCCGCGCTTCGCCGCCTGGCCGGTGCCGACCATGATGGCGGTGGGCGTGGCGAGGCCGAGTGCGCACGGGCAGGCGATCAGCAGCACGGCCACCGAATGCGCCAGTGCGCGCGAGGCCGGGTGCCCGGCCAGCAGCCAGCCGCCGAGCGTCGCCGCGGCGATGGCGCCAACGGCGGGCACGAAGCGCGCAGAAATGGCGTCGGCCATGCGCTGCACGGGCAGCTTGGTACCTTGTGCGTGATCGACCATGCGGATGATGCCCGAGAGCACGGTGTCGCCGCCGACCGCCGTGACGCGCATCACGAAGGCGCCGGTGCCGTTGAGGCATCCGCCCGCCACGGCATCGCCGACGCCTTTGGCCACCGGCAGCGATTCTCCGGTGAGCAGCGACTCGTCGATGGCCGAGCCGCCTTCGACCAGCACGCCGTCGGTCGGCACCTTGTCGCCGGGCCGCACGCGCACGAGATCGCCGACCACGAGGTCATCGACCGGCACTTCCTCTTCGATGCCATCGCGCAGGCGATACGCGGTGGCCGGCTGCAGTTCGATAAGCTTGCGAATCGCCTCGGAGGCGCGGCCCCTGGCGCGCTCCTCCATGTAGCGGCCGGCGAGTACGAAACAGAGGATGCCCGCCGCCGACTCGAAGTAGACATGGTGATGCGGCCGCAGCACGCCGGGCAGGCTGTAGGCCCAGGCGGCGCCGGCGCCGATACTGATCAGCGTGTCCATGTTGGCTTCGCGCTGCTTCGCCAGCATCCAGGCCTTGCGGAAGATGTCGCCGCCGGGGCCGAACACCGTCGCGGTCGACAGCGCGAACTCGATCAGGCGCAGGGCCGGGTCCTGGTGCATCAGCATGCCCGAGGCCATCACCGGCACCGTCATCGCCACGGCCTGCCAGAGCTTCTTCTTCGCCAGTTGCAGGCGTTCCTTTTCGCGCTCGACCACCAGGCGGCGCTGCGCCAGCGTGTCCATCGGCCGTGGCTCGTAGCCGAGCTTCTTCACGGAAGCAAACAGCTCATCACGCGAAAGGTGGCCCTTCACCGTCGCCGTGCCGGCCGCGAAATTCACGGCGATGTCGTGCACGCGCGGATCGCGCGCCAGCGACATCTCGATCAGCAGCGCGCAGGAGGCGCAGGTCATGCCTTCGACGGCGACGTTGCATTCCTGTATCGGGCCGTCGGGTTGCACTTCAGGTACGGCAGCCGGCTTCGGCGGCGGCGCACTGACGATGTTGCCGATCACCGCGTCGAGTGTCGCCAGCAGCCGCACTTCCGGCAGCGCGACGGGATCGTAATGAACGACCACCGAGCCGATCTCGGGCACCGCGCGCACGCCGGTGATCGCCGGGTGCTTGCGCAGCAGGATTTCGAGGATGTAGCAGCGCTCCGGTTGCTTCGCCAGCGGCGTCGCAATGAGCCGCAAGCGGCGGCTCAATCGATGGACGACGCGGAAGTGCTTCGCGCTCACTTGTTCGACTTGCGGTAGCGGATCAGCAGGAAGATCAGGTAGAACGTGGTCAGCCAGGCGTCGGCGTGTTTGAGCGGCTCCTTCATCCAGCGCTTGGTGATCAAGTCCCAATGCACCTTGACGAGGTAGAACATCAGCACGTCGTTGAGGAAGTTGATCGACGCTTTCTCGGTTAGCGCGCCCTTCATCACCGGATCAAGGCGCGACTTGATCGAGCCGCCCAAGAATCGCTCGGCCCACTTGCCGGCGGCGCTGAACAGTTCCGCCCCAGGCAGTGGTGCGGTCGCGGCGGGCGCAGCAGCAGGTTCGGATTCCGGCGGCAGTGTATCGAGCAGGCCGCGCAGCTGGCGTGCCACATCCGGCTGGCTGCACTGCAGCGACTCATAGCGGATCGACAGCCGCCGGCCGTCGGGCTCGAAACTCACGCGATAGACGCCGATCCGCTTGTGTAGTCCGGCTTCGAGATGCGCACGAGCCGCCGGATCGAACAGGCGCACCGGCAGTTCAAGGCGCAGGTGGCCCGGCTCCTTGTGGCGGACGATGATGGCGCGGGCCAGTGCTGCGGCATCCATGATCGCCTCCTTATGCCTTGGGTGCGGTGGCCTTGGCTTCCTTGTCCTGGGCCTCGGCGACGAGGTCTTCGAGATTTTCCTTCTGGTGCAGCGCGAAGTCCTTGCCCATGCCGGTAGCCTTCGATACCGCCGCGACGATTTCCTTCTCGTACTTGTGCAGCAGGTAACCGGCGGCGATGCCGCCCGCCAGCAGCACCAGCGGGTTCTTGAACGGATTGAACGGATTGAAACCGCCGAGCAGGCCGCGTCCTGCGGCGAAGCCCGTGGCGGCCATCATCGCGCCCTGGGTCAGCGGGTGGCTCATCATGTTGCCCCCTTGCATCGACTGCATGTGGCGCATCATCTCTTCGTTCATCATCGCGGGCTCCTTCAGGAATGGTCTTGCGTATTCTGCCCCGGCACGGCCGGAATTTCATTGATGTCGTGCAACATCTGGTAGATGCCCAGGCAGCCCTCGCAGCAGAACTTGAGCGACTTGCCCTCGAAGGCGAGCAGGAAGGGCTTGACGCCGACGGGCAGGCTGCACAAGTCGCAGGGCGTGTCGGCCGGGATCATTTCACCAACTCCACCACCTGCTGCTCGAACGCGGCAGCGGTCATCTCGCCGATTTGCTTGGCTGCGATCTTGCCGTTGTGGTCGACGAAATACGTCGTCGGCAGACCGGTCACGCCATAGCGCCTGGCGATCGATGCGTCCTCGTCCAGTAGCGCCGGATAACTGATACCGAGCTTTGCCACGAAGGCGGAAGCCGTGGCGCGATCCTGGCCGGCATTGACCGCCAGTACTTCAATTCCCTCGGCCTTGTGACGCTGGTAGACGGTTTCGATGTCCTTCATCTCGCCTTCGCAGTACTTGCACCAGTCGGCCCAGAAGCGGATCACCACGGATTTTCCGGCGAAGTCCGCCGGAAACCGCACGCGCGCACCGTCGAGGCGCACGGTGTCGAACGCAGGTGGCGTGTCGCCACGGCTGACTTTTGGCGGCGGCTCGCCGGTGCAGGCGGCGAGCAGCAGGAGGATGGCGAGGGGGAGTCTCATGATGGGCAGTGTTTTGACTCATCATAGCCGAGACCGATGCGAGGCGTGGCAATCGGCCGCAAGAGCGATCGGCGGCCAACCATTACCATGCCGATTGAACGTTCCAATGTAGGAGTCCGCATGGACAGACGAACCCTTCTGCGCAGCGCTGTTCTGCTCGCTGCTGGCAAGGCCGCGATCGCCGGGAACACTGTGGCGCCGCGGGTCGATCGTGTGCCACTGGAAAATGAACTGGAGAAGTATCCCCGTTGCAGCCAATGCAA
>DATJQH010000046.1:0-29286 GCA_035505955.1 Rhodocyclaceae bacterium | reverse complement strand
TCGCTCTTGTTGCCGGTGGTGAGGACGATGGATCCGGTGCGGTTGGAGAGCGCCATCAGGACCATGCCGCGGATGCGCGCCTGGATGTTCTCCGGCGTCGTGTCGGCCCACGCTGTCGGCGGCAGGCCGGCGAACAGCGGCTCCAGCATCGCCGCGTAGGTCTTCATGGCCGGCTCGATCGGAATCTCGTCGTAACGCACGCCCAGGCGCTGCACCATCTCGCGCGAGTCGCCGAGGCTCATGTCGGCCGTGTAGGGCGAGGGCATCATCACGGCACGCACGCGCTCGGGCCCGAGCGCGTCAACCGCAATGGCGAGCGTCAGCGCCGAGTCGATGCCGCCCGAGAGACCGATGATGGCACCGGGAAAGTTGTTCTTGCCGAGGTAGTCGCGCACGCCGAGCTTCAGTGCCGCATAGACCTCGGCTTCCAGAGTCAGCGGTGGTGACACGCCGCCGGGCAGCAAGTGTCCGGCCGAGTACTCGACCACCGACACCATCTCGACGAACGCGGGCAGCTGATGCGTGAGCCGCCCCGCCGCATCGAGCGCGAACGAGGCGCCGTCGAACACGAGTTCGTCCTGGCCGCCGACCATGTTGGCGTAGATGACCGGCATGCCGGTGCCGGAGACGCGCTCGCGCAGCACTTCGTGCCGGCGCGCGAGCTTGTGCATGTGGAAGGGCGAGGCGTTGAGCGCGAGCAGCAATTCGGCGCCCGCTGCACGCGAGGCCTCCGCCGCGCCCGGCTGCCAGACGTCCTCGCAGATTGCGAGGCCAATGCGCACGCCGCCAAGCTCGATGACGCCGGGCGCGTTGCCGGTATCGAAGTAGCGCTCCTCGTCGAACACCTCGGTATTGGGCAGCCGCTGCTTGCGGTAGGTGGCGCAGCGCACGCCGTCCTGAAGCAGCGTGGCGGCGTTGTAGTGGCGGCCCGACCAGGCCTCGGGATGGCCCACCACCATCGGCAGGGGCGCGGCCTCGGCGAGCGCATCGAGTTCGTGCGCGCAGGCCCGGTAGAAGTCCGGCCGCAACAGCAGGTCTTCCGGCGGATAGCCGCACAGGGCCAGTTCTGGCGTGAGGAGCAGGTCGGCACCGGCCGCCTTCGCCTCCCGCGCCGCGTCAAGGATGCGCCGGGCGTTGCCGGCGATGTCGCCGACCGTGCAGTTGATCTGGGCAACGGCGATCTTCAGGCTGGGCATGACGATTGACTATACCCTGCCCGGCCGTCAGAAGGCCGGCTTTTCCTTGGCGGCGACGTAACGCTCGACGCCCGCCATGATCTCGCGCTTCGCGTCCTCGATATCGCCCCAGCCCTGTACCTTGACGAACTTGCCGGGCTCGAGGTCCTTGTAGTGCTCGAAGAAGTGCGCGATCTGGTCGAGCACGACCTGCGGCAGATCGCGCGGGCTGGTGACGCTGCGGTACATCGGCGTCAGCTTGTCGACCGGAACGGCCAGCAGCTTGGCGTCCTCGCCGGCCTCGTCGGTCATCTTGAGCATGCCGATGGGCCGGCAGCGCACGACCACGCCCGGCGGCAGCGCAAACTGCGACATGACCAGGACGTCCACCGGATCGCCATCGCCGGCGATGGTATGCGGGATGTAGCCGTAGTTGGACGGATAGTGCATGGCCGTCGACATGAAGCGGTCGACGAAGATGGCGCCGGAATCCTTGTCCACCTCGTATTTGATCGGCTCGGCATGCATCGGGATTTCGATGATGACGTTGAAATCGTTCGGCAGATCCTTGCCGGAGGGAACTCGATCAAGACCCACGGGGCGCTCCTGTAAAAGGCGTGATTATAGCGGGCCGCTCAGGCCGCTTCGAAGCCGGCGTCATCGATCGCCTGCACCATCTGCTCGCGGCTCACTTTGCCCGCTTCGTAGCTGATCACCGCTTCGTTCCTTTCCAGCGAGACGTCGGCCTTGCTCACGCCCGCCAGCGCTTCCAGCACGCCGGTGACGCTCTTCACGCAGCCGCCGCAGGACATCCCGTTCACCTTCAATACGATCGTTTCCATCATGCCTCCGTAGGGCCGCCCCAAGGAGGCATGCGCCCCCCTGTGGGGGGCAGCGAGCCGATCCTGCGAGCGTGGGGGGCCATTATCCCTTCCTTTGCGGGCGCCAACGCTTCAGCAGCAGCGAGTTGCTGACCACCGAGACCGAACTCATGGCCATGGCGGCACCCGCGATCACGGGATTGAGCAGCCCCAGCGCCGCCGCGGGTATGCCCAGCACATTGTAGATAAACGCCCAAAAGAGGTTCTGCCGGATCTTGGCCAGCGTCGCGCGCGAAAGGTCGATGGCATCGGCGACGCCGTTGAGGTCGTTGCGCATCAGCGTCACGTCCGCCGTCTTCATCGCCACATCGGAACCCGCGCCCATCGCGAAGGACACATCCGCTGCGGCCAGCGCCGGCGCATCGTTGATGCCGTCGCCGGCCATGCCGACGCGGCGGCCGGCCGTCTTGCGGCGTACCACGGCGGCTGACTTTCCATCCGGCAGCACGCCCGCCTCGAAGCGCTCAATGCCGGCTTCGCGCGCAATGGCCGCAGCCGTCGCGGCGTTGTCGCCGGTGAGCATCACGACCTCGACGCCAAGATCGCGCAGGCGCTGCACAGCCGCGCGCGAGGACGCGCGCAACGGGTCGGCGACGCCGATCAGGCCCGCAGCGCGACCATCAACGGCCACTGCGACGACGCTGCGGCCGGCCGACGCCAGTGAATCGATGGGCGGCTGCGCGATGCCCTGCTCGGCGAGCCAGTCCGGCGAGCCGGCCAGCACGACGCGACCATCCACCTTGCCCGACACGCCTCGGCCCGCCACGGTCATCACGTCTTCCGGCAGCGCCAGCGCAACGCCGTCCGCCTTGGCGCGCGCGACGATGGCTTCGGCGAGCGGATGCGTCGAGCCCTGCTCGACGCTGGCGGCAAGGCGCAGCAATTCGTGTCGTTCAACGCCGGCAACAGGCTGAAGATCAGTCGTCTCGGCGCGCCCCGCCGTGAGCGTGCCGGTCTTGTCGACCACCAGCACGTCGATCTTCTCGGCGAGTTCGAGCGCCGGTGCATTCTTGATCAGCACGCCGGCGCGCGCGCCCTGGCCGGTGCCGACCATGATCGCCGTTGGCGTTGCGAGGCCCAACGCGCAGGGACAGGCGATCACCAGCACGGCCACGGCGTTGATGAGTGCCGGCGTGAACTCGCCGCCGATGCCCCACCAGGCGACAAAGGTGATCAGCGCGATCGCGGTCACGACCGGCACGAAGATCGCGGCGACGCGGTCCACCAGGCGCTGCACGGGCGCCTTCGAGGCCTGCGCTTCTTCGACCATGCGGATGATGCCGGCCAGCAGGGTGTGGCTGCCCACGCCCGTGGCGCGACAGCGCAGGAGTCCATCCGCATTCACGGTCGCGGCGAAGACCTTGTCGCCTGGGGCCTTCGCGACCGGCAGGCTTTCGCCCGTCAGCATCGATTCGTTGGCGCTCGAATTGCCGGCGACGACTTCGCCGTCCACCGGCACCGCCTCGCCCGCGCGCACGACGAACACGTCACCGGGAATCAGCGTGGCCACGGACAATTCGACGAGCTGGCCGTCGCGCTCGACATGCGCAGTCTGCGGTTGCAGCTTGATCAGGGCTTCGATCGCTGCCGTCGTCCTGGCCTTGGCACGCGCTTCGAGGATCTTGCCGAGCAACACCAGCGTGATCACGGTCGCCGAGGCCTCGAAGTAGACGTGCTGGTGCAGGCCGAACAGCGTCACGATGGCGCTGTACACCCAGGCCATGGTCGTGCCCAGTGCCACCAGCACGTCCATGTTGCCCGAGCCGCCGCGTAGCGCGTTGAAGCCGCCGACGTAGAAACGCCAGCCGATCCAGAACTGTACCGGCGTCGCCAGCGCGAACTGCAGCCAGCGCGGCAGCACGTCGGCATGCGCGTCGGCGCCGCTCGCGAACATGAACAGCATCTGGCCAACCAGCGGCAATGTCAGCGCGATGGAAATCCAGAAACGCTTGACCTCAGCCTGATATGCGGCGAGCTTCCTTGCCTTTTCCTCGGCGTGCGTGTCGGCGGTCGACACGCTGGCCGTGAATCCGGTCTTCACCACCGTGGCGAGAATCCTGTCGACATCGGCGAGGTCGGGCGCGTAGCGCACGTGCGCACGTTCGGCGGCGAGATTCACTGCCGCCTCGACGCCGGGCAGCTTGTTGAGCTGCTTTTCGATGCGCGCGGCGCAGGCGGCGCAAGTCATGCCGCCGACGGCGATTTCGACAGTGGCCGCACAAGCGGCCGGAGCCGCGGCAGTCATGGCCTATTCAAAATTGATCGGCTCGGGTTTCTCGGTCGGCCTGCCTTCGTTGTTCCAAACCTCGAAGCCACCCGCCATCGAAATGACGTTGTCGTAGCCGATCTTCTGCAGCTGCACCGCCGAGAGTGCCGCGCGACCGCTGGTGCGGCAGTAGAGCAGGAAGGCGCCGGACTTGTTGGCGCACTCGGGCACCATGCCGATCTTGAATTCGAGCACGCCGCGCGGAATATTGATGGCGCCGGGCAGATGGCCGGCCGCATACTCGTCGTATTCGCGCACGTCGATGACGATGCGCTTGCCGAGCAGGCTTTGCGCATCGGCGGTGCCGACTTCCTTGATCAGGCCCTTCGCCTCGATCACCAGTTCGTGGGGGGAAACAGCCATGTTGCTCTCCGTGGGACTTATATTAGGAGGCGCTGATTTTACCCTCCGGCCCCCTGTCCGCGCCAGATGAGTTCGGCCATTCCCATGGCATGGTAAAGGCCATAGATGCCGAAGCCGAGAACCAGCCCACCGGAAATGGCGCGGGCCACGGGCGCCTGCGCGAAGCGCCGGAAGCGCGAAAGCAGCAAACCCGCCAGCAGCAGGTTGGGCAGCGTGCCGAGTCCGAACACCAGCATCGCCGTCGCGCCACGCACTGCGGAGCCGGACACCAGCGCCGTGGCGAGCACACTGTAGACGAGGCCGCAAGGCAACCAGCCCCAGAGCATGCCGAGCGGCAAAGCCTGACCGACGGTCTTGACGGGCAGGAAGCGGCTGGTCAGCGGCCGGATGCGGTTCCATAGCGACAGCCCCGCCTGCTCGGCAAATGCCAGCGAGCGCGTGAACCCCATGAGATAGAAACCAAGCGCGACCAGCATCAGATTGGCGACGACGTAGAACGACAACTGCACGGTCGCGACCGGTCCGAAGGCCAGTCCCAGACCGCCAATGCTTCCCACGAGCGCGCCGGCCGCGGTGTAACTCAGGATACGACCGACGTTGTAGGCGAGATGCAGCGGCCAGGCGGCGCGATTGCCACCGCTCTGCGCCGCCAGCGCACCGACGATGCCGCCGCACATGCCGACGCAGTGCGTGCCTCCCAGCAGACCGACCAGGAAGATCGCGGCGAAACCGGTGGCGGACAACGGCTAGATGACCTTGGAATAACGCGCCCGCTCGCGGTCCGCGCGCAGGTAGCGGTCGAAGACCATGGCAATGGCGCGCACGAGCATGCGTCCCTTGGGCAGGACGCTGATCCAGCGATCCTCGACCTGTAGCAGGCCCGCCTCTTCCATCGGCTTGAGGTCGGCGAGTTCAGGCGCGAAGTACGACTTGAAGTCGATCAGGTGGGCAATCTCGATTGATTCGAGCGACAGTTCGAAGTGGCACATCAGCGCCTGGATGATGGAGCGGCGCAGCAGGTCGTCGGCGGTGAGTTCGAGACCGCGCATCACCGGGAGGACGCCGTGATCAAGGCTGTCGTAGTACTCGTCGAGCGTGCGGAAGTTCTGGCAGTACGTCGGCCCGACCTTGCTGATGGCCGAGACGCCGAAGGCGAGCAGGTCCGCTTCGGCGTGCGTCGAGTAGCCCTGGAAGTTGCGGTGCAGCCGGCCCTGGCGCTGTGCCACGGCGAGCTCATCCTCGGGCTTGGCGAAGTGGTCCATGCCGATGAAGACATAGCCGGCGTCGGTCAGGCGGCGAATCGCGGTTTGCAGGATCTGCAGCTTGGCGTCGGCCGTCGGCAGTTCCACTTCGTTGATACGCCGCTGCGGCTTGAAATGCGCCGGCAGGTGCGCGTAGTTGTACACGGACAGCCGGTCCGGCGACAGCTTGATGACCTCGTCCAGCGTATGGTTGAAGCTGATCACGTTCTGCTTGGGCAGGCCATAGATGAGATCAACCGAGATCGACTTGAAGCCGAATTCGCGTGCGGCATCAATGACGACCCGGGTCTCGTCGAGCGATTGCACGCGGTTCACGGCAACCTGCACCGCGGGCTCGAAATCCTGCACGCCGACGCTCATGCGGTTGAAGCCGAGTTCCGCAAGCAGCCGGACGCTCTCGCGGCCGACCTTGCGCGGGTCCACCTCGATCGAGTACTCGCCATTGGGCAGCAGGCGGAAATGGTGGTTGATGAGCTCCATCAGCCGGCGCATTTCGTCGTCGGCGAGGAAGGTCGGCGTGCCGCCGCCCCAATGCAGCTGGACCACGTCGCGGCCGCCGTCCAGCGCCTCCGCCTGCATGGCCAGTTCGCGGCCCAGGTACTTGATGTACTTGGCAGAACGACCGTGATCCTTGGTAATAATCTTGTTGCAGCCGCAGTAATAGCAGATCGTGTTGCAGAACGGGATGTGGACGTATAATGAAAGCGCTCGGCCGATTCCACCGATCGTGCGTCGTCCTAGCCACGACCGATAGGCTTCGGCATCGAATGCCTCGACAAACCGGTCGGCAGTGGGATAGGACGTATACCTTGGGCCGTTGACGTCGAAACGACGAATCAGTTGCGGATCAAAGATCAGTTCTTGGAAGTTGCTCAACATCAGGAAAAATAGGGACACGTGCCGATGCGCGCAAGCGGCGAAGGCCAAAGATGCCGGAAGCAGGACGATGGGGCATTGACCCAGATCAAAGGGCCTTCCGAGCATGGCGCCAATCAAAACGTCATACCCCTGACGATCACGTCGCTGAAGGCGGCGTGCTCGCAATGCAACCTGCGTGAGTTGTGCCTTCCGTTCGGATTGTCCGAGGGGGAGGTCGTCAAACTCGACAAAATGGTCGCGTCGCGCCGTCGCATCAAGCGCACCCAGCACCTGTATCGGGCCGGCGATCCCTTCGAGGCGATCTACGCGATCAAGACCGGCTTCTTCAAGACCGACGTGCTGCTCGAGGACGGCCGCGACCAGGTCACGGGTTTCCAGATGGCGGGGGAAATCCTCGGCATGGACGGCATCAGCACCGAGAACCACACCTGCAATGCCGTTGCGCTGGAGGACAGCGAGGTGTGCGTGATTCCGTTTGCCCAGCTGGAAGGCCTGTCACGCGAGATCGAAACCTTGCAGCACCACTTCCACAAGGTGATGAGCCGCGAAATCGTGCGCGACCACGGCGTAATGATGCTGCTGGGCACGATGCGCGCCGAAGAACGCTTGGCGGCGTTCCTGCTCAACCTGTCGCAACGCTTCACCGCGCGCGGTTATTCGCCGCAGGAATTTCACCTGCGCATGACGCGCGAGGAGATCGGCTCCTACCTCGGGCTGAAGCTCGAAACCGTCAGCCGCGCGTTCTCGCGCTTCCAGGAAGAAGGCTTCATCAGCGTTCAGCAGAAGCACATCCGCATCCTGGATATCACTCCGCTGAAGCAACTGCTGACGCACCCGCCGATCTGAGGTCCGTTCGCGTGCCGCGGCGTTTGCCGCACGGCGTACCATCAGGACTGACTCTTCCGGCCTGACGCCTCAGTCCGGCAGCGCGATCTTGCCGTCCTTGCTGAACTGATAGTCGCGGAAGATGTGCTCGGCGCTGAGAAGTTCGTAGGTGCCATCCGCGCACTGACGTGTCGTATCCTTGAGTCGATACGTGAAATGTCCGCAGGTCCAGCACTCGAAGTTGCGCATGTGGGTGCACAGGCAGGTTTTGGCCATCACCGAGACCTTGCGCGCCTCGGGGTGATTCGCGACCTCCCGGTTGTAGGCATCGATGTAATCGCAGTGGCCAGTGGAATCGAGCAGGTAACCGAACGCCTCGCAATTGGGTCGAATGCCGTCGCCAATGGCCGGGCTGCTCTTCAGCATGCGCATCGGGTAGCCGGTTGGCGAGATGCCGTTGACCTCGATGTCCTCTTCGTTGGCCTTGAAATACTCCTGCTGGACGTTCTCGGGCAGACCGCATTCGCGGGCAACGGTGAAGCGCGTGGCGACCTGTACGGCCGCGGCGCCGTTCTCCATGAAGCCCGTTGCGTCGCTGCCCGTGAAGATGCCGCCGGCGGGGATCAACGGAATATCCAGCTGCTCGACGCGCAGCCACTCGCGGATCTCGGCGAAAATCGTGGCCAGGTCGTACTGCGCCCAGTCCATGCCGAAGCCGAGGTGGCCGCCGGCCAGCGGTCCTTCGATCACGACATAATCCGGCAGGCGATTCAGGCGCGCGTTCTTGCGCAGGAAGAGTTGCAGCGCGCGCAAAGAAGAGACGATGATGCCCAGCCGGGCATCGCGGAAGCGCGGGTGGTCCTCGATCAATGCAAAGGATCCCAGATGCAAGCCGGCCGCGAGCGTGATGCCGTCGATCCCGGCGTCGAGCGCTGCCGACAGACGAACGCGCAATGTCTCCTTCGGCGCGTTCATGGTCAGCTTCTCCATGCAGTTGATGAAGATCAGGCCCTCGCCGCGCTTCTCCGACATCGTACGGCCGACGTGCAGTCGCGTGGCTTCCTCGAGGTGGCCGAGATCGAAGCGCACGCTCGACTTGTCGCTGTTGGCGACGTTGTACTTGTGCAGCTTGAGCTTGTCCTTGACGAAGCGCGTGTTGAAGCGCCGGTCCGCCACCGTGGGCACCATCGCATCCGAGATGTGACCGACGCCGCCCAGGCGCGCTGCTTCGAGCGCCAGTTCGGCAGTCGAGATATCGACTCCCATGCCGCCGATCACGATGGGAACCAGTTCGCGACCGGCGAGTCGCAAGCGGAAGTCGTCAACGCATTTCATTGTGAAAATCCCGGGCGCCTTGCAGCGGCAACTCCGGCTCGAACGGAAGGACAGGGAATGATAGCCGATCCGTGCCCCGCAGGCCGTTCCCGCCGGCAATTAGTGCTCGAGCACGTACTGTCCGGGCGCGTCGACCAATTCCGGAAAAGCCTTGTTCGCCATCGCGGGCGGCTTGCGCTGCGTTCCCGACAGCGGCTGCAACCAGGCCACCCAGTCCTCCCACCACGAACCGGCACGGTGCTCGGCCTTCTCGCGCCATTGGTCGGCGGTGTCGTGGCGCTCGACACCCGACACCCAGTACTCGCGCTTGGGCGGATGGACAGGCGGATTGACGATGCCCAGGATATGGCCCGAACTGGACAGCACCGCGCGCTTGACGCCCGCGACATGGTTATTGAGGCGAAATGCCTGCTTCCACGGCGCGATGTGATCATCCGCTGCGCCCACCGTGTAGGTTGGCTGCAGGATTCTTTCCAGGTTGATGCGTTCTCCGGCGACCGTGAGCGCATCGCCCTTGATGAGCGCGTTATTGAGGTAGAACTCGCGCAAGTACCACTTGTGCATGGCCGCAGGCATGCGTGTCGTATCCATGTTCCAGTACAGGACGTCGAACGGTGGCGGCGTTTCGCCGTAGAGATAGCCATGAACGACATAGTGCCAGATCAGGCTGTTCGACCGCAGCAGGCGGAAAGCTGCGGCCATTTCCTTGCCATCGAGGTAGCCCTTGCGGTCCATCGCGCGCGCCAGATACTTGACGCTGCCCTCGTCGAGGAAGACCTCGATGTCGCCCGGCTTGTGAAAATCGACAAGCGTGGTGAGGAAGGTCGCGGACGCCACGGGCATGCCGTCGGCTCCGTACCGGCGGTTCGCCCAGGCCATGTACGTCGCCAGCGCCGATCCACCGATGCAATACCCGACGGCATTCACAACTGGCGAAGCCGATATCGAACGCGCCACTTCCACCACTTTGTCGATGCCTTCGGTGAGGTAATCGTCGAACGTGACATCGCGCAGGTCCTCGCCCGGGTTGCGCCAGCTCGTGATGTAGACGTCGAAGCCCTGCTCGACCAAGAACCTGACGAGGCTCTTCTTCGGATTGATGTCGAGGATGTAGTACTTGTTGATCCACGGCGTAATGATCACCAGCGGCACGGCGTAGACCTTGGCCTGTGTCGGCGCGTAATGGATGACCTCGACCAGGCGATTGCGGAAGACCACTTTCCCAGGCGTCGTCGCGAGATTCTTGCCGACCACGAAGTCGTCCGGATTGGTCATGCGCACGGTGCCCGCGCGCAGGTCGGCGATGAAATTCTGCATGCCGCGGATCAGCGTGTCGCCGTGGGATTCGGCGGCCTTGCGCATTGCCACCGGGTTCGTCAGCAGGAAGTTCGTCGGAGCCATGGCGTTGAGCCACTTGCGCCACCAGAACGCCGCCCGGCGGCGATCCTGGCTCGAAAGCCCCGGCGTCGCATACAGCATGTCCTGAATCTGGCGCGTGCCCAGGAGATACCATTGCTTGGCGATGTCCCAGCTTGCAGACGTCGTCCAGACGGGATCCGAGAATCGCGTATCGTCCGCGTTGGGAGCCACGACATCCTCACTCGGCAGCCCCACTGCCCGCAGCCACGAGTTCCATTGCAGCGCGAGCATCTTGCTCGAGAAGCCCGCGGCGGCCTCCGCGAGTTCCTGTGGGTGCGTCATCCAGGCGACCTGCGCGTGCAAGAGGGGCACGGCCATGCCCATCGGATCGAGATTGGTCGCAACGGCCTGGTCCACGGCCTGCCAGGCGTCCTGCGGGGTTACAGGTTTGCTGTGCGTCTTCATTTGAGCCTCTGACGAATTGCGGCGCCGATGTTTTCACATAGACACGGGCATCGATGCACAGTTCTCCGCAACCTCTTTGTGGTGGCGTGCGGCACCGACGATGTAATTCGCATAATCTCCAAGGATTCTGCGCGGCGGTGTCCCGGCGATGTTGACTTGAATCAACGGGGCATTGTCGACCGCTTTGATAATAGACTTATGATCACGTCTACGAGGAGACTAGCATGTTCAAGCACTTTCTGGTTCCAACCGACGGGTCGCAACTTTCCCTGGATGCCGTCAAGCGCGCGGTGACAATGGCCAAGGAGATGGGCGCGAGGATCACCTTCTTGTTCGCCAAGCCCGACTACCCCGTGGCCTTCTATGGCGAAGGCGCCCTGATCGATCCGACGACCCCCGAGAAGTTTGCCGAGATGGCCGATCGCCAGGCCGCGGCAATCCTGGCACAGGCGGACGCGATCGCTCGCGACGCCGGCGTGGTGAGCAGCGGAGTGGGGCGCGTGAGCGACGTGCCCTACCAGGCGATCATCGACGCCGCCGCCGACGCCGGCTGCGACCTGATCTTCATGGCTTCGCACGGTCGCCGGGGCATCAGCGGCCTGCTCCTTGGCTCCGAAACCCAGAAGGTCCTGACGCACTCGACGATTCCGGTACTGGTATACCGCTGAGGTTCGCCGTGCAGAACGAGGCGATTGCAATCATCCAGGACGAGCACCGCTCGTTGGCGGCGGTATTGCATGGACTGCGCCATCTCGTGCGGGAAATGCGCGACCGCGGCAAGGCGCCGGACTTCCGTCTGCTCGGCGCCATGCTTTACTACCTCGACGCCTTTTCCGAGAAACTGCATGACCCGAAGGAGAGTGCCTACCTCTTCACGCGGTTGCGCCAGCGCACCCGGGAAGCAGATGCTGTAATCGACGAACTGGAACGGCAACATGCCGAGAGCGCCGAGTTGGGGCGCAAGCTAGACCACGCGCTGGCGCGGCTGGAAGCCGGCATGCCCGACGGCCTGCCATCATTTGCAGCCGCCGTGGACGAACTGATGGGCGAGGCCTGGCAGCACATGGCCACCGAGGAAAAACAACTGCTGCCACTGGCGCGAAAACATCTGCTGCCCGAGGACTGGGCTGAAATCGCCCGGGCTTTTGGCGAGAACGGCGATCCGCGCTTCAGTACGGAATCGGATCACGAATTCCGCGACCTCTTCTCGCGCATCGTAAACCTTGCACCGCCGCCGATTGGCGTCGGGCCGGACCGCTAGGCGGGAGACCCATCGGGCACCGCCGGGGGTGCCCTCTGGGTCAGAACTGCGAGCTTACTGCTTGGCGTTGCGGGCATCCTCATCCATGTGCTTCTTCGCGTAGCCATAGATGTAGACCCCCATCACAACGCAAAACCCGATGGTGAAAACGCTCAGCAGGCCAATGTCGCTTCCGAACAATTCCTTGATTGCCACCATGGTGCTCTCCCCTTCCGTTAAAGAAAACTCAACTGCGCTTTGCGGTGGTCCCCCCACCGATTACCGTTTCACCCGATGCCGGCAACACGACGTTGCCCATCAGGCGCCAAGTCTTAGCGTCGTCCTCGACCAGAACCAGCCAATGGCCCGACGTCGGTAGCCGCACCCGTCCCGTATAGCGACCTTGCTCCTGTACGAGGGTCACCGATTGGTCGAGCCCGGCACGCGTCGGGTGCGACAACGTCAGCGTCAGCGTCTGCGGAGGACGATAGGCTTCCTGCTCGTCAGCCGCTGATGTCAGGCTGAGCACCACGCCGTCCGCCGTGAAACGCGCCCGGACTTCGAGCCCCAGACTGGCAGCACGATCGCTCTCCGCAATCGTTTGTCCAACCGCGAGCCCCTTCTTGTAGTAGTCGTCCGTGACCAAGCCATCGCTGGTCGAAATGGCGAGCCAAAGCGTAAAGAAGGCGGCGATGACCACGATTCCGGGGCCGGCCATCAGGTACCAGGGCCAGGGTTCGCGATACCACGGTTTGGTGGCGGAGACGGGAAGTGAATTGCTCATGGCATCAAGAATATTGCCTTTTCGTGGACGTTGACCTTGTCGTCGGAGACGGACTTGACATCGAAGTAGATCGTGTGCGAACCGGTTCCCGCCGACTCGGGCGGAACGTGAACCTGGTAGGTCAGCTTCTTGTTGCTGGCCGACTCGACGTCGACGACCGGGTCGCCGATGAGTTGAATCTTGTTCAGACCGGACACGCTAACCGCATAACGCTGGTTGGCCTCCGAGACGTTCATCACCTGCAGCATGAACACGTTCTCGATCATTCCGTCGTCGGCTTCGCGCACCAGCGTCATCCGGTCGCGAATCACGTCGACGCGCAGTTGGGGCTTCGTCGCCAGGCCCCACACCCAGGCCAGGCTGATTGCGGTCAGGATGGCGATGTAGACCATGATCCTGGGGCGAACGATATGCCCGAGGATTTCCTTCATGCCCCAATGCTTGGCCAGAGCATTCTCGGTCGTGTAGCGAATCAGGCCGCGCGGGTAGCTCATCTTGTCCATCACCTGATCGCAAACATCGATGCAGGCGGCGCAACCAATACACTCGTATTGGAGTCCCTTGCGGATATCGATCCCGGTCGGGCATACCGCCACGCACAGGTCGCAATCGATGCATTCGCCCAAGCCGGAGGCCTTGTAGTCGAGACCCTTCCTGCGCGCGCCACGCGGCTCGCCACGTTCCGGATCGTAGGTGATGACCAGCGTATCCGGGTCGAACATCACGCCCTGGAATCTTGCGTAGGGACACATGTACTTGCAGACCTGCTCACGCAGATGCCCGGCGAACATGTAGGTGAATCCGGAATAGAGGACGATCCAGGTCCATTCCCAAGGGCCGAACGATAGCGTTGCGGCTTCTTGCACCAAGTCCTTCATTGGCGTGAAGTAGCCAACGAAAGTAAATCCGGTCCACACGGAGAGCAGTCCCCATGCACCGTACTTCAGAGTGCGCTTGGCCACCTTGGCGCCACCAAGCGGTGCTCCGGCCAACTTGATCTGGGCATTGCGGTCACCGTCGATCTTCTCTTCGATCCAGAGGAAGATCTCCGTATAGACGGTCTGCGGACATGCGTAGCCACACCACAAGCGCCCCCCGACCGCGGTAAAGAGGAACAGGGCGTACGCCGAGATGATCAGCAGCACCGCCAGGAAGAAGACGTCCTGCGGCCAGAACACGAGGCCAAAGATGTAGAACTTGCGCTGAACTACGTCGAACAGGACTGACTGACGCCCGTTCCAGGGTAGCCAGCAGAGGCCATAAAACAGCAGTTGGGTAAACCAGACCAGCGCCCAGCGCCAGTTGGCGAAGGTGCCCGTAACGGACTTCGGATAGATCTTCTTGTGGGCTTCGTACAGCGTGGCGGTTGGTTCGCCGTTGGCTGCTACAGCGGTGTTGGGGGATTCTGGATTCATTTGTAGTGACTCGGTGGATTGAGAAAGTGGCGAGATGTTGTCCAACCCGACCCTCGGAACGTACCCCCGTTACGCCCTTCCGGTCAAGCCGGCGATCCGCGAAAGACTGTCGCGGCTGCTGCTACACGCCCGCCTGCATTTCCAATGTTAGCAGGCACTTCCTCCGACTGCGCACTGTCCATCAGGAACAACCCCCCGGTCGCGCAGGGCGACCGGGGAGTCGGTCAAACTCAGTTGCCGCTATGCAGCGGAACATTCGTCGCTGCGCCCGCGGCCGGTGCGGCCGCTTGGTCAGCGGCGCCTTCCGCCACAGGAGCGGCAGGTGCGGGCTTCACGCCACCACCCAGACCCCAGACGTATGCGGCAAGGATGTGCACCTTGGCCGGGCCGAGGAACTCGCCCCAAGCCGGCATCCGGTTGATGCGCCCATTGGTCACGGTCTGGACCATGGTCGCCTCGTCCGTACCGTACAACCGCTCGGAGGCCTTGCCGTTGGTCAGGTTCGGATAGCCGGCTTCCTGATTCCCCTTGGCTTCCGGTCCGTGGCAGGCTGCGCAAGCAACCGGGAACAGTTCCTTGCCGCGCTGGGCGCGAATCGCGTCGTTCGACAGCCCCGCGAGGGAGCGGACGTAATTGACCACGTCCTTGATCTGCTCGGCATCCATGTCAGGCTTGACACCCTTCGGCGTCATCACCGCGTCCCGCCCCTTGGAGATCGTCTCCTCGATGCGAGCGGGCGTGCCCCCCCAGAGCCAAACGCCATCGGTCAGGTTCGGGAAGCCCTTGCCGCCCTTGGCGTCGGAACCGTGGCATTGCGCGCAGTACGTCAGGAACAAGCGCTGACCCATTTCCTTGGCCTCAGGGTTCGCGGCCACGGTCATGATGTCCTGGTTGAGGAACTTATTGAAGATCGGACCGTATTGCTGGTCCGCCTTCTTCATTTCCTCGTCGTACTGGCCACGCATGCTCCAACCAAGCTTGCCGCCGAAGGTGCCAAGACCCGGGAAGATGGCCAGATAAGCGAGCGAGAAGAACACCGTGATGTAGAACAGCCAGCGCCACCAGTTCGGCAGCGGGTTGCTGTACTCGGCCAAGGTTTCGTCCCACACGTGACCGGTCGTCTGGCCCGGGTTGTACCTCACACCGCCCTGCATCCACAGGAACACGCCGCAGCCAATGATCCCGACGAGCGAGATCACGATGACATACAGGCTCCAAAAGGCTGGCAAATCAAGAGTATTGTTGAGATCCATGTTCGGTTTCCCCTATTTGTCGGATTGACCTGCGCTGCGCGAACCCGGGACGATATCTGAATCATCGTCCAAGGGCAGCTGCGCAGCTTCCTCGAAGGCCTGCTTGTACTTGGCCGAGTAAGCCCACCAGACGATGCCGGCAAACACCACCAGCATGATGACCGTCGTGAGGGAGCGCAGGTCGTTGATGTCCATTTAGCGCGTCTGCTTCAGGGCGGTACCGAGACCCTGCAGGTAGGCAATCAGGGCATCCAACTCAGTCTTGCCCTCGAGTGCTTTCGGCGCCTCAGCGATGTCCTTGTCGGTGTAGGGTACGCCAAGCACCCGCATCGCGCCCATCTTGGCCCCGATGACCGGATCCTTGATCGGGCGATCGAGCCAGTAGTAGGCAGGCATCGCCGATTCCGGCACAACGTTGCGCGGATTCAGCAGGTGAATCCGTTGCCATTGGTCGGAGTAACGGCCGCCGACACGCGCCAGATCCGGGCCGGTGCGCTTGGAGCCCCACTGGAAGGGGTGATCGTACACAAATTCACCCGCCACCGAGTAGTGTCCATAGCGCTCGGTCTCGGCACGGAACGGACGAATCATTTGCGAGTGGCAGAGATAGCAGCCTTCGCGAATGTAGATGTCCCGTCCCGCCAGACGCAGGGCGTCATAGGGCTTGACCAGCTCATTTACCGGCGTCGTGGTCGACTTCTGGAAAAACAGCGGCACGATTTCCACCAGACCGCCCCAGATCACCGCCAGCAGAATGAGGATGATCATCCACGTGTTGCTTTTTTCGATTTGCTCGTGAGTCAGCATGATTGAATCTTCCTCCCCTTAGTGAGCGGCGGCGGGTGCCACAACCGGCACATCGACGGACTTGCCGCCCGCTATGGTCTTGAACATGTTGTAGGCCATGATCAGCATACCAACCAGGTATATCAGACCGCCGACCACACGGATCGTCCAGAACGGATACGACGCCTTCACCGACTCGACGAAGGAGTAGGTCAGCGTGCCGTCGGCGTTGGTGGCGCGCCACATCAGGCCTTGCATCACACCGGAGATCCAGAGCGCGGCGATGTAGAGAACGGCACCAAGAGTCGCAAGCCAGAAGTGGACGTTGATCAGGCGGGTCGAATACATCTCGGTCCTACCGAAGAGGCGCGGCAGCAGGTAGTACAGCGCACCGATCGACACCATCGCCACCCAGCCCAGCGCACCGGAGTGCACGTGACCGATCGTCCAGTCGGTGTAGTGCGACAGCGCGTTGACGGTCTTGACCGACATCATCGGGCCTTCGAACGTCGACATGCCGTAGAACGACAGCGACGTGATCAGGAACTTCAGGATCGGGTCATCGCGCAGCTTGTGCCATGCACCGGACAGCGTCATGATGCCGTTGATCATGCCGCCCCAGCTCGGCGCCAGCAGGATCAGCGAGAACAGCATGCCAAGCGATTGCGCCCAGTCAGGCAGCGCGGTGTAGTGCAGGTGGTGCGGGCCGGCCCACATGTACGTGAAGATCAGGGCCCAGAAGTGCACCACCGAGAGGCGATACGAATAGACGGGGCGACCGGCCTGCTTCGGCACGAAGTAGTA
This sequence comes from Rhodocyclaceae bacterium, assembly GCA_035505955.1. Classification (GTDB taxonomy): domain Bacteria; phylum Pseudomonadota; class Gammaproteobacteria; order Burkholderiales; family Rhodocyclaceae; genus Fen-999. Next base: position 12,194 of record DATJQH010000046.1, on the reverse strand, counting down.
CATGATGCCGAGGAAGCCTGCGGTCAGGAAGAAGCCCACCGCGTTGTGACCGTACCACCACTGCACCATCGCGTCCTGCACGCCGGCGTAGACCGAGTAGGAACGCGGGGTCAGGATGCCAGCAGCGAGGATCGGAATCTCGGCGCTGTTAACCAGGTGTAGCAACGCAACCGCAATGATCATCGCGCCGAAGAACCAGTTGGACACATAGATGTGCGGCGTCTTGCGGATGCCGATCGTGCCGAAGAACACGATCGCATAGCTGACCCAGACCACCGTGATCAGGATGTCGATCGGCCACTCGAGTTCGGCGTATTCCTTGCCGGTCGTGAAGCCCAGCGGCAGGCTCAGCGCGGCCAACAGGATGACAAGTTGCCAGGCCCAGAAGGTGAATGACGCGAGTCCCGGCAGGAACAGCGACGTATGGCATGTCCGCTGCACCGAGTAGTAGGACGTGGCGAACAGAGCGCAACCGCCGAACGCAAAGATCACCGCGTTGGTGTGCAACGGGCGAAGACGTCCATACCCCAGGAACTCGAAGAGGTTCAACTGTGGCCAGACCAGTTGAGCGGCGATGATGACGCCCACCAGCATACCGACGATGCCCCAAATCACGGTCATCACGGCAAACTGGCGCACGACTTTGTAGTTATAAGTCGCTTGCGATTGCATGTGGATTCACCTCATGAAGAACAAGAAAAGTTTTGAGCCTCCCAAACGCCCGATCACACGACAAAAACTGGACGCCTGATCAGCCGCTGGCGCGGAGCATAACGACAGCAAGATGCGGCATTTTGACTCAGATCAAAAACGGGGCTGGGAAAATAATTAATGCCGCAATTAATTGTATTGATTTGCGCTTGAAAAAAAGGGTGCGCCGAAGCGCACCCCCAACCCCAACAGAGAGACTAACCAAAACATCAGGCGCGGCAAAACGACTCCGCATCTGACGAATACCGGGATCGGAGTATGGGTAAAGCATGGGGGGCGCTTATTGACCTGGATCAAAAAGTGGCTCGTTATGAGCTGGGCCCCTTGTTGTCGTCGCGCCCCGATTGGTTGCCATCGGCCCCTTTGGCCGGACTGTCATCGTCCATGAGGATCCGATAAGCAGGGCCCTCGAGATCTTCGAACTGGCCATGACGAAGAGACCACCAGAAGAGGACAGCAATGACGAATACCAGCGCCACCGATAGCGGGACGAGCAGGAACATGATGTCCATTGCGATTCCTCTATACACGTCTCCCGTCTTGCTTCTGAAGACGCAATGCATTCAACACGACCAGAAGCGAACTGGCCGACATGCCGATTCCGGCAAGCCAAGGGGTAACGTGGCCCGCCATGGCCAGCGGAATTGCGACGACATTGTAGACAAATGCCCAGGCAAGGTTCTGCCGGATCACACGCAGCGTCTTGCGCGCCGTCCGCACACCACCAGCAAGATGCCCGAGGTCGTTCGAAAGAAGCACGACATCCCCCTGACTTCGCGCCAGATCCGTGCCCCCGCCCATGGCCACCGATACATGGGCCTGAGCCAGAACAGGCGCATCGTTGACACCGTCGCCCACCATGGCGACGAGTGCGCCTTCCTGCTGCAGCCGACGAATGGCCTCGTGCTTGGCTTCGGGGGTCATGCCGCCGAACGCGGAGTCGATTCCCAACTCTTTGCCAATCCTGCCAACGGCTTCGGGCGCGTCTCCGCTCAAGACAGTGAGTTGAGCTCCCTGGGCCTTGAGGGCCGCCAGCGCTTCAGCCGCCCCCGCGCGGAGCCGGTCAGCCAGGCGAAAGATACCCAGCCAGCCCCCGTGATCAGCCAACGTCACGACAATGTCGCCGCTGGCGCGCCAGGCCGCAGCGAGGTCGGGAAGTGTCTCCTGATGCAATGCGCCGGCGAACTCGGGCGTCCCCAACCGCACGGTACGCTCTCCATACTGCGCTTCCATGCCTTTGCCCGTTACGGCGTGTGTATCGCGAAGGCCCTCGACCGCGGTTGCCGACAACGGACCCGCGGCCTCGCGCAGTGCCCGGCCGATGGGATGTTCCGATCCCAGTTCCATGGCCCCGGCAAGGGCGACGGCTTCCGCCTCGCTCCGGCCGCCCAGCGGCAACGTCTCAACGAGTTGCGGGCGCCCTTCCGTGAGCGTGCCGGTCTTGTCGAACACGAAATGCGTTGCGCGCGCCAGTGTTTCAATTGCGTGCCCACGCGTGACCAGGACACCGTTTCGCGACAAGACACCCGTCGCCACCGTCAGCGCCGCTGGAGTTGCCAATGAGAGCGCGCACGGACAGCTCACTACCAGCACGGCAACGAATATCCAAAGTGCCTGGGACGGATCCACCCTGAGCCAGAACAAGCCCGTGATCACGGCCAATACCAGCAGCACGCCGACAAACCGCACGGCAATGCGATCAGCCGTCTCGACGATCTTGGGCTTCTCGGTCGCAGCCCGTTCCATCAGGCGCTGGATCGAGGCCAGGCGCGTCGACTCGCCCACGCGCTCGACCTGCACTATGAGCGGGCTGCCGACATTGACCGTGCCGCCAATCACCGAATCGCCCACGTGCTTGCCGACCGGGCGGCTCTCGCCCGTCAGAAGCGATTCATCGGCACTGCTGCTGCCTTCGACGACAAGGCCATCCGCCGGCACCGTCTCGCCCGGTTTCACCAACACCACGTCGCCGGCCGCCAGATTGGCCACGGCGACGCTCTCTGTTTCGCCGCCGGGGTAGACGAGGAAGCGCGCCGCAAATGCCGGCAGCGCCCGCGCCAGGGTCTCCACGCCGCGCGCGGCCTTCTGCCGCGCCAGCATTTCCAGAAACCGGCCGCCCAGCAGGAAAAAAACGAACATCGTCACGGAGTCGAAATAGACGTCCCCGGACGCGGTGATGGTTGCCCATGCGCTGGCGAGAAAGGCGCTGCCGACGCCGATCGCCACCGGCACGTCCATGCCGACGCGACGCAGCTTCAGATCGCGCCAGGCCCGAACGAAAAAAGGCGCCGCGGAGTAGAGGATGACCGGCAAGGTCAGGATCAGGGCCGCCCAGCGCATCAACTGTTCGATGTCGGGCGCCATCGTGCCTTCGTCGGCCAGGTAGACCGGCACCGCATACATCATGACCTGCATCATGCCGAAGCCGGCAACGAACAGACGCCAGAGTGCGGTACGCCGCTCCTTCTGCGCCAGCAGCTCCGATCGCGCCGCGTCGTAGGGGTGGGCACGATAGCCGATGGCGGCGATGGCTTCCAGGATCGCCGACAGCTTGATGCGCTGCTCGTCCCAGCGCACGCGCGCGCGGTGCGTGGCGTAGTTGATGTCGACCGCCGTCACGCCGGGCTGTCGCGCAATATGTTGTTCATTGAGCCAGACGCAGGCGGAACAGGTAATGCCTTCGAGGATCAGCGACGCTTCCCGTTCGTGCTCCCCGATCGGCCGCACGAAGTTCTTCTGCACGTCGGGATGGTCGAACAGGCCGAGATCCTTCAGCGCCTGCGGTACGGCCTCGCGCGGACTCTCCGGCAAGGCGTCCCGGTGCCGGTAGTAGTCGGTCAGGCCGCCACCGATGATCGCTTGCGCCACGGCCTGGCAGCCGGCACAGCACATGTCCCGCTGCACGCCGTCGATTTCAACAGGAAGATCGATTCCGACCGGAACCGGCAGCCCGCAGTGGTAGCAGGATTCGCTCAAGGGGCCCTACTTGGGTTGCATCCGGATCGCGCCGTCGAGCCGGATCACTTCCCCGTTCAGGTAAGGATTCTCGACGATGTGCGCCACCAGGGCGGCAAATTCCGACGGTCTGCCCAATCGCGCAGGGAAGGGAACCATTTTGCCCAGCGCATCCTGCACCTCCTGCGCCATGCCCTTCAGCATCGGCGTTTCCATGATGCCCGGCGCGATGGTCATCACGCGGATGCCGGAGCGAGCAAGTTCGCGCGCGATCGGCAGGGTCATGGCAACGATGCCACCCTTGGAAGCCGAATAGGCGGCCTGGCCGAGTTGGCCTTCGAAGGCGGCAACCGACGCGGTATTGACGATGACGCCGCGCTCGCCCTCGGCGTTGGCCTGCGCGTGACTCATGGCCTCCGCCGCAAAGCGGATCATGTTGAACGTGCCGACCAGGTTGATGTCGATGACGCGCCGGAACGTCTCCAGCGCATGCACGCCTTCCTTGCCCACGACCTTCTCGCCGTGCACGATGCCGGCGCAGTTGACGAGTCCGTCGAGACGTCCGAAAGTCGAGATGGCAAGATCCACTGCCGCCCGCGCCGAGGCTTCATCCGCCACGTTGGTCTGGGCAAAGACAGTGCGGTCCTTGAACGATTCGGCAAGGCGCATTCCCGCGGTCGCGTTCAGATCCGCCAGAACGAGTCGTGCGCCCTTCTCCGCAAGCAATTGCGCCACTCCCGCGCCCAGCCCCGAAGCCGCACCGGTAACGAGAAAGACGCCGTCCTGTATGCGCATGGCATCGCCCCTTGGAAGCAAAAAAGGCTTGCCGCGCAAGCCTTTGGAATCGACTGGTGCCGCTTGTCTGACTCGAACAGACGACCTACCGCTTACGAAGCGGTTGCTCTACCAACTGAGCTAAAGCGGCACTTCAAGGCCGCGCATTATAGCGGTTAGGTGAAGCGCGGCAAAGGGAAGCTGACCTTCTCGGCCTCACCCGACTGCAGGACCACCGCTGCGGCCCCCAATTCCCTCAAGCGCGCAATCACCTGCTCGACCAGAATTTCCGGTGCCGATGCGCCCGCGGTGACGCCGACGCAATCCTTGCCGACCAGCCACTCGGAACGAATCTCGGCAGCGCCGTCGATCAGGTAGGCCGCGCAACCCTTGCCGGCCGCAACTTCGCGCAGGCGATTCGAGTTGGAACTGTTCGGCGAGCCGACGACAATCACGACTTCGCAGTTCTCCGCCAGCTTGCGTACGGCGTCCTGGCGGTTCTGCGTCGCGTAGCAGATGTCGTCCTTCTTCGGCCCGATGATGGCGGGAAAGCGTGCGCGTAGCGCTGCGATGGTGGCGGCGGCATCGTCGACCGACAGTGTGGTCTGGGTCACGTAAGCGACCGCGTCGGGGTTCTTTACTTGCAGCGTCGCGACGTCGGCGGCCTTCTCGACGAGATGCATGCCGTCCTGGCTCTGCCCCATGGTGCCTTCGACTTCCGGGTGGCCCCTGTGGCCGATCATCACCACCTCGCGCCCTTGGGCACGCTGGCGCGCGACCTCGAGGTGCACCTTGGTCACAAGCGGGCAGGTGGCATCGAAGACGCGCAGATTGCGTTGTGCCGCTTCGGCCTGCACGGCCTTCGAGACGCCGTGAGCGCTGAAAATCACCGTTGCCCCATCGGGCACCTGATCGAGTTCGTCGACGAACAGGGCGCCCTTGGCGCGCAGGTTGTCGACCACGTACTTGTTGTGCACGACTTCATGGCGCACGTAGATCGGCGCACCGAAAAGTTCCAGCGCCTTCTCGACGATGGCGATGGCGCGCTCGACGCCGGCGCAGAAGCCGCGCGGATTGGCGAGCAGGATGTCCATCAGAGTACTCCCACGATCTCGACTTCGAAGCGCACGTCCCGGCCGGCCAGCGGGTGGTTGAAATCGATCAGCGCCGATTCGGCGTCGAGTTCGCGCACCACGCCGGCAATCTGCAGGCCGTCCGGTCCCGAGAATTCGATCATCGCCATCGGCTCGATGTTCCCGTCCGGCAGGTCGGCGCGCGCGAAGCGCTGGACCAGTTCGGAGCTGTGCGGGCCGAAGGCCTGCTCCGGTTCGAGCAGGAAGGTGTGGCGCTCGCCGATGGCGAGGCCCTCCAGGCACGCTTCCAGCGTCGGCGCCAGTTCGCCGTTGCCCAGTTGGAGCGTCGCCGGCGAGCCGTCGAAAGTGCTGACGAGCGCGATATCCTCCGCGGTCGCCAGGCGATAGTGCAGCGTCACCAGGCTGTCGGCCTTTACATGATCGCTCATGCCTTCGCCCTGCCGAAGAGTTCGTACCAGATCATGAGGATCACGCCGAGCGTGATGCAGGAGTCGGCGACATTGAACGCCGGGAAATAGTGCTCGTCCCAGTGGAAGCTCAGGAAGTCCGTCACGGCGCCAAAGCGGATGCGGTCGATCACGTTGCCCACCGCGCCGCCGAGGATCAGTGTCAGGCTGGAAGCCATCAGCGTTTCGCCGGCGTGACGGCGCAGCAGAACGACTAGCCAGCCCGCGATCGCCAGCGCCAGGACGACGAAGAACCAGCGCTGCCAGCCGCCGGCGTCGGCGAGAAAGCTGAACGAGGCGCCCGTGTTGAACCACAGCACGAGATTGAAGAACCAGGTCACGACCACCGTCTCGCCCGGCTGAAAGGCCGACAGCATCCAGGCCTTGGTCGCCTGATCGAGCACGACGATGCCGCCGGCCAGGGCCAGCCACGCGTTGAGGCCCAAAGTCAGCCCTCGTGGTACGCCGTGCGACATGTTACGCAAAGGCCCTGCCCTCACCATCACCGAACAGGTTGTCGGCGCAACGGCCGCAGAGTTCCGGGTGCTCGCCGGCGTGCGCATGCCGGCCGACGTCGGCGCGCCAGTGCCAGCAACGCGCGCACTTCTTGTGACCGCTCGGCGTGGCGATGACAGCCTCGGCGCCCGCATCGGTCGCCTTGACCAGCGTCGTCTTCGAGCAGATCAACACGAAGCGGAGATCGTCCTCCAGGCTCGCCAGCAGTTCGTACCTGGCGCCACTCGCGCGGATCTCGACTTCGGCCTGCAGCGACGAACCGATCCGACCTTCCGTGCGCACATCCTCGAGCACTTTGACCACTTCGGCGCGAACATCGCGGATGCCTTGCCAACGCAGCATAAGGTCGGCTTCACCGTCCTGCGCGGGTACTTCGTTCCAGGTCGAGGTCATCACCGTCTCGCCCTTGCCGGCGATGGCCCAGACTTCCTCAGCGGTAAACGAAAAGATGGGCGCCATCAGCCGCACGAGCGTTTGCACGATGTGCCAGAGCGCGCTCTGCGCCGCGCGCCGCGCACGTGAGTTCGCCGCCGATGTGTACAGGCGGTCCTTGAGGATGTCGAGGTAGAACGCGCCCAGGTCCTCGGCGCAGAAGCCCTGCAGGCCCTGCACGATCTTGTGGAACTCGTAGTGCTCATAGTCGGCGATGCATTGCGTTTGCAAGGCCCGCGTCATCGCCAAAGCGTAGCGGTCGATCTCCAGCCACTCGCCTACCGGCAGCATGTCCTTCGCAGGGTCGAAATCAGCCGTGTTGGCAAGCAGGAACTTGAGCGTGTTGCGCAGGCGGCGGTAGGTCTCGACCACGCGGTCGAGGATCTCCTTCGAGATCGAGAGCTCGCCCGAGTAGTCGGTGGCCGCGACCCACAGGCGCAGGATCTCGGCACCCAGTTTGTCCGAAACCTCCTGCGGCGCGACGACGTTGCCCTTCGACTTGGACATCTTCATGCCCTTGCCGTCGACCACGAAGCCGTGCGTCAACAGCGCGTTGTAGGGAGCGCGGCCGTCGATCGCGCAGCCTGTGAGCAATGACGAATGGAACCAGCCGCGATGCTGGTCGGAACCTTCCAGATACAGATCGGCGGGGTAGCCCTGCTCTGCCGCGTGCGAACCGCGCATCACCGACCAGTGCGTCGTACCCGAGTCGAACCACACGTCGAGCGTGTCACTCATTTTCTTGTAGCGGTCGGTTTCAGCGCCCAACAACTCCTTTGCGTCGAGCGCGAACCAGGCTTCGATACCACCCTGCTCCACACGCTTTGCGACTTCTTCGATCAACTCGGCGGTGCGCGGATGCGGTTCTCCCGTTTCCTTGTCGAGGAAGAACGGGATCGGCACCCCCCAGTTGCGCTGGCGCGAAATGCACCAATCGGGCCGATTTGCGATCATCGCATTGAGTCGCGCCTTGCCCCAGGCCGGGAAGAACTGCGTGTCCTCGATCGCCTGCAGCGCCGCGCTGCGAAGGGTCGCCTTCTGGTCGCCATCCATGCGCACGAACCACTGCGTGGTGGCGCGGAAGATGATCGGCGTCTTGTGGCGCCAGCAATGCGGATAGCTGTGCTGGATCTTTGTGTGCAGCAGAAGCACGCCCTTCGCCGCCAGCGTCTCGATGACTTTGGGATTCGCTTCCCAGACGCTCATGCCGGCGAAAAGTGGAGTCGAAGCGATGAACTTGCCGTCGTCGCCGACCGGGTTGTCGATCGGCAGGCCGTAGCGGCTGCCGACGTAGTAGTCGTCGACGCCGTGCGCCGGGGCGGTGTGCACGAGGCCCGTGCCGGCTTCCAGCGTCACGTGCATGCCGAGGATCATCGGCACCTGGCGTTCCAAGAAGGGGTGGTTGAGCTTCAGCCCTTCGAGCTTCGCACCCGTGGTCGAGGCAATCGCCTTGCCGTGCAGGCCATAGCGGGCCAGAGCGGGCTCCACCAGGTCGCGCGTCAGGATCAGCAGGCCCTTCTCCGTTTCGACCAGGTCGTAGACGAACTCGGGGTGCGCGCACACCGCCTCGTTGGCCGGCAGCGTCCACGGCGTGGTGGTCCAGATCACCGCGTAGGCGGGATGCTTGATGCCGACGCCGAAGACTTCGCGCAGCTTGTCGACATCGGCTACCGGGAAGCCGACGTCGATGGCGTCGGAGCTCTTGTCCTCGTATTCCACTTCGGCCTCGGCCAGCGCCGAACCGCAGTCGAGGCACCAGTTCACCGGCTTGAGGCCTCGATAGACGTAGCCCTTCTCGAGCATCCTTCCGAGGGCGCGGATTTCGGCGGCCTCGGTCCGGAAATTCATCGTCAGATACGGATTGTCCCAGTCGCCCAGCACGCCGAGACGGATGAAATCCTTCTTCTGCCGCTCGATCTGTTCCGCCGCAAAGGCACGGCACAACTGGCGCACCTTGTTGCCGTCCAGATGCTTGCCGTGCTTCTTCTCGATCTGGTGCTCGATGGGCAAACCGTGGCAGTCCCAGCCGGGCACGTAGGGCGCATCGAAACCTGCCAGCGTACGGGCGCGGACGATGATGTCCTTGAGGATCTTGTTAACCGCATGGCCGATGTGGATGTCGCCGTTCGCGTACGGCGGCCCGTCGTGCAGCACGAAGCGGGGGCGTCCCTTCGATGCCGCCCGGATCTTCCGGTAGATCTGCTTCTCCTGCCACTGCTTGACCCAGCCCGGCTCGCGTTTGGCGAGGTCGCCGCGCATCGGGAACGGCGTGTCGGGCATGTTGAGGGTGGACTTGTAGTCAGCCATGGTGCTTGCCTGCAAAGTAATCCCGGGTGGCTGCGACGTCGCGCGCAATCTGCGCCGACAACGCTTCCAGAGAGGCGAACTTCGCCTCGTCGCGCAGCTTGTGGTGGAAATGTACGGTGACGTGCTGGCCGTAAATGCGGCGGTCGAAATCAAGCAGATGCACTTCGAGCACCGGTCTCGCTCCCTGCCCGAGCGTCGGGCGCACGCCGAGGCTCGCGGCGCCGGGCAGCGCACGTGATCCGAGGCCGCTGACGGTGACGGCAAAGACGCCGGTGAGCGCCACTCGTTTGCGCTTCAGCTGGATGTTCGCCGTCGGAAAGCCGATCCGTTTGCCGATCTTGTCGCCATGCACAACGCGACCCGAGATGTTGTAGGGCCGGCCCAGCAGGCGCGCCGCATGCTCCAGGTCGCCGGCCGCCAGCGCCTCGCGCACTGCAGAACTCGACACACGCTCGCCATCGATGTCGATGGTATGCATCGCCTCGACGCCGAAGTTGTGCTCGATCCCGGCCTGTTGCAGCATCGAGAAGTCGCCGCCGCGGCCGCGACCGAACCGGAAATCGTCGCCGATGATCAGGTGCCGTACCGCCAGCCCACCTACCAGCACGCGGCTGACGAACTCCTCAGCCGTCAGTGACGCCAGTTTGCGGCTGAAATGCAGCACGTAGGCTCGCTCGACGCCGCAGCATTCCAGCAGATCCAGCTTCTCGCGCAGGCTCGTCAGGCGGGCCGGCGCCTGCTCGGGCGCGAACAGTTCGCGCGGATGTGGTTCGAACGTCATCACCGACGCGGGAAGGCCGAGTTGCCGGGCCTTGGTGGTCAGCCGGTCGAGCAGCGCGCGATGGCCCATGTGCAGGCCGTCGAAGTTGCCGATGGCCAGCACGGTGGGGGACGTTGCCCGCTCGGGAATGGTGCGAAAAACCAGCATCGCCTTTCAGCGCCTGAAAAAGGGGCTGATTATATCAAGCGTTGCCGGCCGGCCCGCGGCCGTGACCGCCTTGTCAGGAGGTGAATTTCCTCAGGCCGCCGATCAGCGCGATGGGCGGCAGTTCGGCCAGACACTCGGGATCGATGTCGCGCACGTCCAGGAAGTCGCGGCGCGCGCGCAAATGCATCTGCCGCAGCGCCTCGATGATCTCGGCGATACGGACGCCCTTCGGGCAACGCGTGTTGCAGGTCAGGCAGGAAACGCACATCCAGATCGATTCCGATGCCAGCAGGTCGTCTTTGAGACCGAGTTGGGCGTAGCGGATCATCTGGTTGGGTGGCAGATCCATGTGCTTGGCCATCGGGCAGCCAGCCGAACACTTGCCGCACTGGTAGCAGGCCAGCAGATCCTGACCCGCAATGCTCTCGACCTTGGCGATGAAGGCGCGTTTGGCCGCTTCGGGCGACAGCTGCATGCTCATGCGTGGGCCTTCCGCTCACCCGACAGGTGGGTCTTCTTCTCACCCGGCGAGAAACGGCTGCGCAGCATGGAATGCCGGGCAGGAATGTTGCCCAGGCGGGCCATCTGCTGGATCTTGACGTCTTCGGGCGTGTAGGACGGCAGGATCATGGGCGAGATGAGGTCGGTGTCGATGCCCTCGCGCTCGAGTTCCTCGGCGTGGGCCGCAACGTGGTCCACGTTGAGCCTGCCCAGCTTCACCGACTTCACGTATTCGCTAGCGTACTGGCCCGCACGGCGGCCGAAGACGTTGTAGTCGAGCACCGAGTTGCCCATCAGGCGGTTGCGGCCATGGACCCCGCCCGAGGCTTCGCCGGCGACGTACAGGCCGGGAATATTCGTCTCGCAACGCTCGTTGATCTCGACGCCGCCGTTCTGGTAGTGCAGCGACGGATAGATCAGCATCGGCAGCTTGACGATGTCGATACCGAAGCGGTCGAACTGCCGGCAGATGCCGGGGAACTGGTGGCGCGTGTAACCGGCGCCGTGGATCAGGTCGATGATCGGCGAATCGAGCCAGACGCCCATGCGGCCGGCGAAAGTGTCGAGGCCCATGTTGCGGTCGGCGCTGCACTCGCGGATGATCGCGGCGCTTTCGATGTCGCGCGGCTCGCGCGGGAACACGAACAGCTCGCCGTTCTTGTTGAGCGGCTGGCCGCCGGCGCCGCGGATCTTCTCAGTCACCAGGAAGCCGGCGATCTGCTCCGGGAACACGGCGCCGGTCGGATGGTATTGCACCGAGTCCATGAACTTCAGCTTGGCGCCCGCGCGGTAGGCCATCACCAGCCCGTCGCCGGTGGCACCGTAGTGGTTGGTGGTGGCGAAGCCGCGAATGTGCAGCCGGCCATAGCCGCCAGTGGCGATGATCACCGCCTTCGCCTTGACGGTCAGGAACTGCTCGGTATCGAGGCTGTACAGGACCGCGCCGGCGCACTGCCCCTTGTCGTCAAGGATGAGTTCCACCGCCGGCTCGAATTCGCGCGTGTTGATCATGTCCGGGTGGTTCTTCACCTCGTCCATCAGCGTGCGCATGATCGTGGCGCCGATCAGGTCACGGCAGGACACCATGCGCTTGCGCGAGGTACCGCCGCCGTGGAGCACCTGCATGTCGCCGTTCTCCATCTTGTCCCAGACGACGCCGAGGTTCTCGAGGTCGCGCACGACATCGGGACCGTCCTCGGTCAGCACGCGCACGAGCTCGGGCACATTCTCGAAGTGGCCGCCGCCGATGGCGTCGAGGTAATGGCGCGTCGGCGAGTCGGTGCGCGAGACTGCGGCCTGCATACCGCCCTCGGACATCATGGTGTTGGCGTCGCCCATGCGCAGCTTCGTGCACAACATCGACTTGACACCGTTGCGCGCGGCCGCGATGGCGGCCCAGCAGCCCGCGCCGCCACCGCCTATGATCAGGAGGTCGGTCTCATAGTCGGGCTCGCGCAGATGGATGTCCATCAGTTTGGGCTCGATCATCGAGCGGGCCTCGAGGAGCTCCGCCACTTCCGTGGTCAGATC
>DATJQH010000045.1:0-6819 GCA_035505955.1 Rhodocyclaceae bacterium | reverse complement strand
TTTGTCCAGTTCAATCGAGCCACTTTTCAGTACGACCTGCGCCCGGCTCCCGGAAGCGTACAACTGGGCTACGGCAGCACGCAGCTTGCTCCGGCTTACGACATCACCGGTGCCCAGCGTGTTCCGCCCATCACGGCGGGTGCGTATCAGTAGGCACAACCCTCTCCATCAGGGCTATTCGTACCCAAGCCTGGTTGCTTCAGGGCGATCTCTCAGAGCCAGCGGCGAGTTCGGGCCCTGTAGGCGTGAAAGGCGGCGCCAAACTTTTGCGCCAGGACCGCTTCTTCCGGGATGATCTGAAAGCGCGTGACGTAAGCAATAAACGAGGCGGGGCCAAGACACTCGACCCAGCTGGCCAGCCGCAGCGCGTAGGCGATCAAGAGCAGGAGCAGGCTCAGGCACATCGGATTGCGCGTGAAGCGGAATATGCCGCCGGTGACGAGCGATGACGCGCGCGACGGCCTGATCGGGTTGATGGTCGTGCGCGCATGCGCGAAGCCGGCGAAGGCGAGGAGGGCAATGGCCGCACTGATCTGGCTCAGGCCGACACCGATCACGGCGAGGAGCGGAGAGGTATCGATCTGGAGCGGCGAGGCATAGGCATACAGCTTCATGGTGCCGCCGATGGCGATGGCGAGAACAGGGGGCGGGACTTTGGTCTCTAAGGTCTGCATCGCTTCTTCTGAGGCCAGAAAACCGGCTAAGGGACATCCATAGTGCCATGCCGGCGACATGACTGGCAATCTTTGGCTACACTCATGATTCCAGAATGGTCGCGTCAGACCGTGACCGCAACTTCTCAGCCGACCGGAGCCGTTCATGCCATCCCCAAAGCGTTCCTTGTTGCGTCGTTCGCTTGCCGCGTTGTGGTCCGCACTCGATGCCGGCCGTCGCGTGGTCTTCAACCTGATCTTCCTGGCGCTGGTGGTGGGCGTTCTCGCGGCGCTCTTTCTCGGCGGACCGCCCAAGCTGGGCGAGAAGACGACGCTGATCATGAACCTCGGCGGGCCGCTGGTCGAACAGCGCAGCGGCGGCGTTGCCGACCAAGTGAGCGAGCAACTCATGAATCATGGCCGCACTGCTTCGAAGGAAACGCAACTGCGCGACGTTCTGGCCGTGCTGGATGCGGCGGCGAAGGAACCGAAGATCGGCCAGGTGCTGCTGATGCTGGACGACTTTTCCGGCGCCGGCCTTGCGGGCCTGCGCGAAGTGGCGGGGGCCATCGAGCGCTTCAAGGCAAGCGGCAAGAAGGTCGTGGCCTGGGGTTCGAGTTATAACCAGGGCCAATACTACGTGGCGGCACATGCCGACGAGGTCTGGCTGCATCCGATGGGTCTCGTGCACATCGAGGGCTACGGGCGCTACCGCAACTATTACCGCGACGCGCTCGACCGCGTGGGCGTCAGCGCCAACGTCATCCGCGTGGGCGCCTACAAGAACTTCGGCGAGCCGTACTTTGCCGATGGCCCCTCGAAGGAAACCATCGAGTCCGAGAGCTATCTGTACCAGGGGCTCTGGAACACGTATCTCGAAGGCGTCGAGAAGGCGCGCAAGCTGCCTGCCGGCAGCGTCATGCACCTGATCGATGAACTGCCGCAGCGCTTCGCCGCCGTCGAGGGCGACACCGCGAAGCTCGCCCTGAACAACCACCTGGTCGATCGGCTGATGACGCGCGACGAGTTACGCCAGACGCTGATCGAACGCGGCAGCGAAGACAAGGAGAAGAAGACCTTCCGGCAGATCGCATTTGCGGATTACCTCGCCACGCTGGAGCATCCGAGGGTCGGCGACGCGATCGGCGTCGTGGTGGCCGAAGGCGAGATTTCCGAAGGCCGCGAACCCGCGGGCCACATCGGCGGCCTGTCGACGGCCGAACTGATCCGCAAGGCGCGCGATGACGACAAGATCAAGGCCATCGTCTTGCGCGTGAACTCGCCCGGCGGCAGCGCCTTCGGCTCCGAACTGATCCGGCGCGAACTCGATCTCACGCGCAAGGCCGGCAAGCCGGTGGTCGTTTCCATGGGCAGCGTCGCCGCTTCGGGCGGCTACTGGATCACCATGTCGGCGGACGAAGTGATCGCCGATCCTGCCACCATCACTGGCTCGATCGGCGTCTTCGCCATGCTGCCGACGGCAGAGAAGGCGATGGAGAAACTGTCCATTAAGACCGGCGGCGTCACCACAACCTGGCTGGGCACGGCCTACGACCCGCGGCGCGGGCTCGACCCGCGCATGCGCGACATCGTCCAGGGCGCCATCGGCAAGATCTATCGCGATTTCACGACCCTGGCCGCCGAAGGCCGCCACACGACGCCGGACAAGATCGACGCCGTGGCGCAAGGGCGTGTCTGGACCGGGGCGCAGGCCAAGGAACGCGGCCTCGTGGACAAGACGGGCAGCTTCGCGGATGCGCTCACCAGCGCGCGCGAACGCGCCAAGTTGCCCGAAACCGCGCGCGTCGCTTACGTCGAGCCCGAGCTCAGTCCCTTCGAGCGGCTGACCGCCGGGCTCAACGGCCAGGCTACGCAACTTCTCGCGGAACATCTGGGTCTGCGCGTGTTACCCGCCGCGGTACCGGGTGCGGCGGCCGCCGATGTGACGAAGGATTTCGTCTGGCTCGCCGAGATGGCCGACCGCTCGCCGACCGGCATGCCGTTCATGGCGCTGACGCATTGCCTCTGCGGCCGTTGAGCGCGACTGAGCCGTCGTGGTACCGCCGCACGGCGTACCACGGGGGCTGACTTTCGCGTCAGCCGTTCAGGCGTTCGACCTGTTCGCGCAGCCGGTCGGGTTCGTCCATCCGCAGCAGGCGGCCGACCTTCATGGTGAGCTGCTCGGCGTCGGCCATGACGACCTGCTGCTTGACTTCGAGGATGAGCGAGGGGTGCATGGAGAACTGGCGCAGGCCCATGCCGATCAGGAGCCGCGTCAGCGTCGGGTCGCCAGCCATTTCGCCGCAAACGGCCACGGGGACGTCCATGCGATTGCCGGCGGCGATGGTCTGCGCGATCAGGCGCAGGATGGCCGGGTGCAGCGGATCGTAGAGGTGTGCCACCGCTTCGTCGGTACGATCGATGGCGAGGGTGTACTGGATCAGGTCGTTGGTGCCGAGCGAGAGGAACTGCAGGCGCTTGACGAAGGGCCCGAGCGCCAGCGCGGCGGCGGGGATCTCGATCATGCCGCCGACTTTCACGTTTTCGGCGAACTTGTGCCGGCTCTCGCGCAACTGTGACTTGGCCTGCTCGATCATGGCCAGTGTCTGTTCGATCTCGACGGCGTGGGCGAGCATCGGGATCAGGATGCGGATGTTGCCGTAGTGCGCGGCGCGCAGCAGCGCGCGCAACTGCGTGAGGAAGATCTGCGGCTCGGCGAGACAGTAGCGGATCGCGCGCAGGCCGAGCGCGGGGTTGGGCGCCTGGCGCTCGGTGCCGGCGAGCGCGCCGGCGTTCTTGTCGCCGCCGATGTCGAGCGTGCGGATCGTCACCGGCTTGCCGGCCATGGCCTTGGCGACGGCCTTGTAGGCTTCGTACTGCTCGTTCTCGTCCGGCAGGTCGTCGCGGTTCATGAACAGGAATTCGGTGCGGAAGAGGCCGATGCCCTCGGCGCCGACCTCCTTCACCTGCTCGATGTCCTGCGGCAGTTCGATGTTGGCGTAGAGCGCGATGTCCTCGCCGTCGAGCGTCGAGGAGCGCGCTGTCTTCAGGCGCTTGAGCTTGGAGCGTTCGAGTTCGAATTCGCTCTTGCGCAGGCGGTATTCCTCGAGGACCCGGGCATCCGGATCGACGATCAGTACGCCGCGCGTACCATCGACGACGACGAGGTCGTCCTCGCGCACCAGCGGCCGCGCATGGTGCAGGCCGACCACGGCCGGGATCGCCAGGCTGCGCGCGACGATGGCCGTGTGCGAAGTGGCGCCGCCCAGGTCGGTGACGAAGCCGCCGATCTTGAGGTTCTTGAACTGGATCGTGTCGGCGGGCGAGAGATCGTGGGCGACGATGATCAGGTCCTCGTCCTTGCCGCGCTTGGTCAGCTTGCGCGCTTTGCCCATCAGCGCCTTGAGCAGGCGCTCCACAACTTGCACGACATCGTGCTTGCGCTCGCGCAGGTAGCTGTCGTCGATCTCCTCGAACTGGGCGACGAGCTGCTCCATCTGCTGCACCAGCGCCCACTCGGCGTTGCAGCGGCGCTCGCGGATCAGGTCCTTGGGAAACTCGGACAGCAGCGGATCGTCGAGGATCATGGCGTGGATGTCGACGAAGGCCGCGAGTTCCGACGGCGAGCCGGGGCCCGAGGCTTCGCCGCGCAGCGCTTCGAGCTCGCTGCGCACGGTATCCACGGCCACCTCGAAACGCTCGACCTCGCCGGCTACGGCCTTTTCCTTGACGCGGTAGTGCGCGACTTCGAGCGTCGCGTGCGAGACGAGATGCGCGCGGCCGATGGCGATGCCGGAGGAGACGACGAGGCCGTGGAGCGTGAAGCTCATCTGCTCACTCGCCTTCGCCGAATTTGTCGGCGATCAGCGCGGTGAGCGCCCGCAGCGCCTCGTCGGCGCGGTCGCCTTCGCAATCGACGGTAACCATCGAGCCCTTGCCGGCGGCCAGCATCATCACGCCCATGATGCTCTTGGCATTGATGCGGCGGCCGCCCTTCTCCATCCAGACTTCGCAGGGGAAGCTGCCGGCCATCTGCGTGAGCTTGGCCGAAGCGCGCGCATGCAGCCCGAGCTTGTTCACGATTTCGACTTCCTGTTTGGGCATGCCGGTCCTTACATCTGCACGACGCCGTCGCGCCCGCCCGCAACGGCCTTGGTGAGCAAGGTCTCCATCCCCTTGTCCCGGTAGGTGAGCGCGCGCAGGAGCATGGGCAGGTTGACGCCGGCGATGCCTTCGATCTGGCCGGGCTTGAGCAGCTTCAGCGCCAGGTTGGCCGGTGTGGCGCCGAACACATCCGTCATGATGAGCACGCCGTCGCCGTCGTCCACCAGCGTCAGCATCTTGGCGGCCAGCGGCAGCACATCGAGCGGATCGTCCTGCGCCGCGATGCCGATCTGCGCGATCTGCTTCGGCCGCGTGTTGAGCACGTGGCAGGCGCACTGGATCAGTGCTTCGCCGTAGCTGCCGTGGGTGACAAGGAAGAGCCCGATCATGGCGCCGATTCTAGCTTGACGCGCGCGCGCATGGCATCCGTCATTTCGATGCTGCCGTCGGCACCGACGTGCAGCACCTGCGTCACGCCGAGCTTGTCGGCCAGGCGCCGCCAGTCGTGTCCGGCAATGAAGAGCGGCTTGCTGGCGACGTCGGACCACATGCCCGCCTCGTCGTTGCCGAAGCCGGGCGGGATCAGAACGGTCACCGCCTCGGTGCCGGTGCTCGGCCACCCTGTGCGCGGATCGATCAGGTGGCAGTAGCGCTTGCCATCGATCTCGAAGAAACGCTGGTAGTCACCCGAGGTGCCGATCGCCTCGCCGTCCCCGAGCTCGAGCGTCGCCATCGGCGACGGCTTGCGCGGGTGCTGGATGCCGACGCGCCAGGGCGTGTCGCCCTTGCTCCCGAGTGCCATCACGTTGCCGCCGATGTTGATGAGCGCATTGCGGATGCCGTCGCGCTTCAGGATGGCTGCGGCGCGGTCGAGCGCGACGCCCTTGAGGTAGCCTCCGAAGTCGAGGGCCACGGCCGTATTCGGCGTACCACGGAAGCTGACTTTCGTGCCGTCGACGCGCAACGCGGCTATCGACGGCTTCGCCTTCACCAGCGCCGCGAGCTTGTCGGCGTCGGGCAGTTGCGGTTTGAACGTGTCGTCGTGAAAGCCCCAGAGTTCGACCAGCCGGCCGACGCCGGGATCGAACAGGTACTCGCCCTTCTCCGCCTCCGCTTGCGCCTCGCGGATGAAGCCGGCGAATTCGGGCGTCACCTCGTGCGACTTGCCGGCGGCCAGCGCGTCGTTCAGCGCCGTCATCTCGGACGGTTGCCACGCGTGGTAAGTGCGGTGCAGGCGGTCGAACTCGCGCAGCACCTCGGCCATCGCGTTCCGCGCCTTGTCCTCCGGCTCGCCCCAGACCAGGACTTCGACGCGCGTGCCGAAGACGTACGACTCCTGCGATTGCAGGGCGGGCCGCGCGCACGCCGCCAAGAAGAGCGCGAGCGCTACGACCGGAAGCCACCTCAGGCGCATGAGCGGCTTCATTTGCGGCGCAATGCCGCGACGATGCCGATCACCGCCACTACGAAGAGCGCGGTGAAGAAGCAAAGCGACCAGTCGGCGATCGAAAGGCCCAGGAACTTCCAGGCCGGGTCCGAGCACAGGCCGCTGGCCTTGAAGAGCAGCGGCACCTGCTCGCCGGCACGGTCGACCAGATCCTCCCACCAGGTCATGACGCCCGAACAGGAGGTATCCGGCGAGAAGCGCTGCAGCCACACCTGGTAACCCGCGACGAACATGCCGGTGGCGTTCGTGGCGAGCATGACGACCAGCATCGCGACCTGGCTCAAGCGTCCGGGGGCGAGGAGCCCCAGCGCCGCGAACAGGGCCGCCAGCAGGTAGAGCATGCGCTGGACGACGCACAGCGGGCACGCGGCGAGGCGCATGAATTCGGCGAACAGCACGCCGCCAACGACCAGGCCGAGCCCCAGCACGAGCGTTATCAGGAAAGGAGTGCGGGGTTCGCGTAGGCGTTCGAGGATCGGCATCGTCGAATCATAAAGCCTGCCGACGCTCGCCCGCACGCAGATCGGGCAAGTAGAACGCGAGCAGGCCGATCAGCGGCAGGAACGAACAGATGCGATAGACGACGGTGATTCCCCAGTGGTCGGCCAGCTGGCC
>DATJQH010000044.1:0-17542 GCA_035505955.1 Rhodocyclaceae bacterium | reverse complement strand
TTGGCGACGACTTCCGGGCCGTGCTGGTTGTCCGGGCCCATGCGCCCGACCTGCGTGGCCCAGCCACCGGGCTCGCTCTCGCGCTCGATGAGGAAGACCGACAGGCCCATGCCGGCGAGCGAGAGCGCGGCACGCATGCCGGCAACGCCAGCGCCGACGACCAGGACGCGCGGCTGCGTTTCGATGCGCAGCGGGGTCAGGGGTGTGGTGAGCGCGGCCTTGGCCACGCCGGCGCGCACGATGTTGATGCCCTTGAAGGTGGCGCCGGGCTTGTCACCAGTATGTACCCAGGAGCATTGCTCGCGCAGATTGACGTGAACATACTGGTAGGGATTCAGCCCGGCTCGCGCCGCCATGGCGCGGAAGGTGAACATGTGCAGCTTCGGCGAGCAGGAGGCGATGACCAGTCCGTCCAGCTTCTTGGCCTTGATCTCGTCGATCATCTCCTGCTGTGAAGCGTCGGAGCAGGCGAACAGGTGCGTCCGCGCGATCTCGACTTCCGCTTCCTTCATGAGCGTTTCGGCCACTTCCTTGACGTTCACGTGGTCGGAGATATTCCCGCCACAGTGGCAGACGTAGACGCCGATTCGTCGTTTCTCTGTCATTGTCCGCCCCTCGTTCTTTCAAGATAGGCCGCGGCCTGGCTGGCCGCCGCGCCCGAATGCAGCACGGTATCCGGGATGTCCATGACGCCGATCGTGGTGCCCGCCGCGAAGAGCCCGTCGACGTTGGTGCGGGTCGGTTCGCTGACGGGATCCGTTTCGCGCAGGTAGCCGTATTCGTCCGCCGCGAGCGCGTCGCCCTTGTAGAGCGAGAATACGTCGGTGTTGGGCAGGAAGCCCACCGTGAGTACCACCAGGTCGTGCTCGGCGACCTTGTGGCCGCCTTCGCCCAGCATGTCTTCGTAGTGCAGCGCCATGTTTCCATTCTCGAGTTGCTCGATGCGCGCCACCTTGCCCTTGACGAACTGGACGCCCATCGCCTTGGCCTGCTCGTAGAACTCGTTGTAGCCCTTGCCGAAGGCGCGCACGTCGATGGTGTAGATGGTGATGTCGGCCATCGGCAGGGCGCCCATGGCGAGCTGCGCGTGCTTGATGGAGTACATGCAGCCGATGCGGCAGCACAGGGGATTGCAGACCGTCTGGTCGCGCGAGCCGACGCACAGGATGAGGGCGATCTTCTCCGGCTCCTTGCCGTCGGATGGCCGCAGCACGGCGTTGTACGGACGCGTCGGCGCCAACAGGCGGTCCATCTGCGGGCCGCTGACGACGTCGGGCAGGCGGCCGTAGCCGAGCAACTCCTTCGTTTCCGGATCGAGGATCTTGAAGCCGGTCGAGACGATCACCGTGCCCACGTTGAGCGACATCGGCGCCGGCTTCTGCGAGAAGTCGATGCACTTCGGCGCGCAAGCATCGACGCACTCCATGCACTGCGAGCACTCGGCGCAGTTCATGCAGCGCTGGGCCTCCTGACGCGCTTCCGCTTCCGTCATGGCCTGCTCGTAGCACTCGAAGGTCTTGCCGCGCACCGCCGCCGGAAGCGCGGGTTGCGGAACCGGTGGCCGCTTCACGAAGTCCTTCGATTCCTCGAGAACGACCTTCTTGTCCGTCATGTCGAGGACGCCGTCAAACGGCACATCGAGCGCTTCGCCCTTCAGGCGGCGGTCCATGTAGAACGCGGCCCGGTGTCCCTGCGCGATGGCGTTGATGATCATGGTCGGCGCCGTCACGCAGTCGCCGCAGGCGAAAACATCCGGATCGGCGGTCTGGCGGGTCTGCGGATTCGCGGCCAGCAGGCCCTTGCCGTTCTTCATACCGTCCGGGAAGTTCGCGGTGGATGGCAACAGGCCGATGGCGAGGACCGCCATGTCGACCGGCACCACCTTTTCCGAGCCCTTGACCGGAATGGGGCGGCGGCGGCCGCTTTCGTCCGGCGCGCCCAGTTCCATGCCGATGCACTCGACGCCGACCAGCTTGCCGTCCTTGCCGATGAACTTCGTCGGCGCGCTCATGAGCATGAGTTCGACGCCTTCTTCCACGGCGCCTTCGATTTCCCAATCGTGCGCCGGCATTTCCTTGCGCCCGCGCCGGTAATTGATGATCACCTTGGCGGCGCCCATGCGGATGGCGGAGCGGGCCGGGTCCATGGCCGAGTTGCCGCCGCCGATGACCATGACGGTCTTGCCCTTCACGTCGGGCATCGCGCCGATATTGACCTCGTGCAGGAACTGCATGCAGCCGACGACGCCATCGAGATCGTTGCCCTCGATGTCGAGGCCGTTCTCGTCCGAAGCACCGGTTGCCAGCAGGATGGCGTTGAAGCCCTGCTGCTTGAGGTCCGGAAGGGAGGTGACCCGCTGTCCGGTTTTGATCTGCACGCCCAGCGCCGTGACGTTCTTGATGTCGCGATCGACGATGTCCTTCGGCAGACGATAGGGCGGTATGGCTGTGCGCAGCATGCCGCCCGCTTCGTTCTCCGCCTCGAAGATCGTGACCTGGTGGCCTTCGCGCGCCAGGTAGAAGGCGGCGCTCAATCCGGCCGGGCCGGAGCCGACGATGGCGACCCGGGTGGCGAGCTGCTTCTCGACCGGGCCGTATTCTGGTTCGGGGTGCTCGGCGTAGTAGCGGTCCGCCAGGAAGCGCTTGATGCCGCGGATGTGTACCGTGCCTTCCTTGTCGCCGCGCGTGCACTCCGATTCGCAGGGCGCGTAGCAGGCCCGCGACAGGCTGCCCACCAGGGGCGCGTTTTCCAGGTGCAGGTCGAAGGCTTCCTTGTAACGGCCCGCCCGGACCAGCGAGACGTAGCCGCTGGCCTTGACGTTGGCCGGGCAGGTGAAGGTGCAGGGCGCTTCGCCGCGGCGGTTGATCACGGCTTTCTTCGGCACGGCCTGCGGGAAGGGAATGTGCGCGATCCGCCGTGTGACGAGGTCGTAGTTGTACTCGTCCGGCACGGTGACCGTGCAGGCTTCCTCGCACTTGCCGCAGCCTGTGCAGACATCGAAGTCCACATAGGATGCCTTCTTGTGCAGGTCGACGGCGAACGAGCCGTCGGCATTGCGGACAATGCCGTCGACCTCGCTGTAGGTCATGAGTTGCACGTTGGGGTGGTGCGAAACCGAGGCCATCTTCGGCGTCACGATGCAGCTGGCGCAGTCGAGGGTCGGGAACACCTTGCTGAGCAGGATGGCTCGCCCGCCGATGCTGGCGTTCTTGTCCACCAGCAGCACGCGGTAGCCCATGTCGCCCATCGACGCGGCGGTTTCCATGCCGGCGACACCGGCGCCGACGACCATCACGTCGTAGTCCAGCGGTCGTTTTTGAGT
Source organism: Rhodocyclaceae bacterium (assembly GCA_035505955.1). GTDB lineage: Bacteria > Pseudomonadota > Gammaproteobacteria > Burkholderiales > Rhodocyclaceae > Fen-999. The sequence goes on along the minus strand of DATJQH010000044.1, from coordinate 14,220 downwards.
ATCAGGCTTCAAGAGACTTTAACTCCTGTTGAAAGTTGTTCATATGCGCGACGAAGTTGTCGGCGCATACGGAACAGAGCCCCGCCATCTTCAGGCGCTTGGGGCTGATCCCGTGTTCTTTCATCAGTGTCTGCGCCCGGGATACCAGCGTGCTGGTGCGCGGGGTGCAATCAGGGAGATAGGCACAGTCGCCGCCGCAGGCGGCAATGAACACCCCGTCGAACCCATGCTCCAGCGCGCGCACGATCCATGCAGGCTTGACGCCGCTGGAGCAGGGCAGGGGGATGACCTGGACAGCGGGTGAGTAGTGCATGTGTGCACTGCCCGCCCGGTCGATCCCGGGATCCGAGATCGCGTTCGTCGAAAATACGAGGATCTTCGGCGCGCTCTTGCTGTCGCCGGCGCTCATGGCTACACCTTGCGCAGCAGGTAGACGCTCCAGAAGCCGTCGTTGGCCACGTCGCCGAGGTAGTCGTGCCCCATCTTCTTGCACCAGCGCTGGATGTCGACGATGGTGCCGCTGTCCGACGACTGCACTTCCATGACGCCGCCGACGGCACATTCGCCAATGGCACGCTTTGCCTCAAGCATCGGCCCCGGGCAGGCGGTGCCTCGGGCGTCGATGAGTTTCGCGACTTTCAGGGCCTTCAGTTCGCTTTCGTTCATGATCTTCCTCCGTGCTTGATCGGTTAAAGGGTGTGTTGGAAATCGTCTCTTACATGAACCAGCATTGCTTCGACTCGCTGCACAGGTCGATGAAAGCTGCGACGCCGGCATAGGTGATGTTTGGATAGTCGATCAGTTCGTCGCGATCGAGGTCCATGAGGTCCATCGACAGGTTGCAGATCGTGATCCGCACGCCGGATTCGGCGGCCAGTTGTATGAGCTGTTCGAGGGGCATCGCGCCGGCCTTTTCCAGATCGAACTTGATCGCGGACGGCTCGAGCTCCTGCAGGTTCTTGTGCTTCTTCAGGGGGTCGCGCAGTGTTGCCGAAGCCCTGAGGGTGAAGACCAGGTCGACCTCCGTGTCGAAGGTCGTGGCTCCCAGCGCGATGATGAACGCCAGCATTGTGCGCTCAAGGTCGCCGCTCATGACGCCAATGGTGAGTTTATCCTTCGGCGCCGCGCGCTCGAGGGCTTCGACACGCTTCAACAAGTCCTGCACCAGTTGATCGTTGTTTAGTCTGTCGTTCATGGTGACTTCCCCGGCTGTTTGCAATCAGTTTCCGTACGGCCCCGCGCATGCGCGACCGAAGGCGAACCTTGGATGGTTGGGAGGTGGTAGTGCAATGGAGCCGGCTGCGGCGGGTGCTTGCCCCCGTGCAACCCCACCACTGAAGCGGCACACGAGGACGATGCCTGCGAGGAAGGCCGCGACAATCTCTAACATGGCAAACCCCCAATTCACCAGTGGAATAGCTGTATCTACGGAAATACTTATATTCCGATTAGAAAATGCGAGCGTTGATGCAAGTCAACGGTTGTGCGGCGCAATGTCAGCACCGGCCATGTCGATAACACCCCACCACATGATCGTCCACCATGCCCACGGCCTGCATGTGCGCATAGCAGATGGTCGGGCCGAAGAACTTGAAACCGCGTTTGCGCATGTCGGCGGAAAGCGTTCGGGCGATTTCCGTTTCCGCCGGAATGTCGGCCAATTTGCGCCATTTGTTGCGGATGGGGCGGCCGTCGACAAAGCGCCACAGGTAGGCGTCGAAGCTGCCGAACGATTCCTGGATGTCCAGAAAAGCTTGCGCATTGGTGATCGTGGCCGCAATCTTCAGCCGGTTGCGGATAATGCCGGCGTCGGCGAGCAGGCGAGCGACGTCACGATCGCCATAGCGCGCGATCGCCTGGGCATCGAAATCCGAAAACGCGCGCCGATAGTTTTCGCGCTTTCTAAGGATCGTGATCCACGACAGGCCGGCCTGTGCGCCTTCCAGCGTCACGAACTCGAACAACTTGCGGTCGTCGTGGCAGGGCACGCCCCATTCCTCGTCGTGGTAGGCGACGTAGAGCGGATCGTCACCGCACCAGGCGCAGCGATTCACGTTTGTCATACGGCATTATGCGCCGATGCGGAGAGGACGGTGACGTAGAATCGGACGTCACCATCGATCGGAAAAGCAGGAAATGGGCATGCAAGGGCTTGGCTGGCGAACTGTTCTCGCGGGTGTCTGGGTGGCGCTGCTTTCGGGCTGCAGCATGATGGAAACCAAGCCACCACCGCCGCCCGCAAAGGTCGCGCTGGTGCTGGGCGGAGGTGCGGCGCGCGGGTTCGCGCACGTGGGTGTGATAAAGGCGCTTGAGGCGCAGGGAATCATTCCCGATCTCATCGTCGGCACCAGCGCGGGCGCCGTGGTCGGCGCGCTCTACGCGAATGGCGGATCCGGTTTCGACCTGCAGCAGATCTCGCTCGGCATGAACGACCGCCAGGTCGTCGGCTGGGCGTGGCCGAATCGCGGCGTGCTGGATGGCGAGGTGCTGCAGAGCTTCATCAACCAGAGCGTAGGCCACCGGCTGATCGAGAACATGGCGCGGCCGCTTGCGGTCGTGGCCACGGACTTGAAGAGCGGCGAACCCATTGTCTTTCGCGCCGGCAATACCGGTCTCGCAGTTCGTGCATCTGCCGCTGTGCCGGGCGTGTTCCAACCGGTGGCGATCGGCGGCCGGGAGTACGTCGATGGCGGACTGGTGAGCCCGATTCCGGTGAGCATTGCCCGCAAGCTCGGCGCAACGTTCGTGATTGCGGTCGACATCTCGTCGCGACCGGCCGATGGCGCCGTCGACAGCACGTTCGACATCCTGATGCAGACCTTCACGATCATGGGCAAGACCATCGGTCAGTACGAGACTGCCGAGGCGGACGTCGTGATCCGGCCTGTGACGACGGGCCTGCCGGCGACCGACCTGAGCGGTCGGCACCAGGCGATCCTCGAAGGCGAGAAGGCGGCGGCGCTGGCAATGCCGGAACTCAAGGGAAAGCTGCAGCGGCTGCGGGGGCCGGTGGTGGCGGCGAGGAACTAGGCGATTGCGCTAGGGCTTGATCCAGACAACGCTGTTGTCCACCGAGTACAGCTGGCAACGGCTCTCCCCTTTCGCCCGGCAGTTGGCCAGTGCCCGCGCCAATGGATCGTAACCGCCGAAGGCCCAGCCCCATTGGCCACCGGCGCTGATCGCAAACGCGCGCGGCATTTTCGCGGCCAGGAATTTCCGATATCCATCTCGTCCGTCGGCATTCAGAAATGGCACGGCGTCGATCTCGTCCAGCTTCGCGAAGTCGGTCTGCGGAGGAATTGCGGTGTTGGACACTGGATAGGCAAGCGCCACCGGCAATCCAAGTGACTTCAGGAATCTCTCGGTTTCCGGCCACCAGATTGCCACGCCTTCAGGGCTGTAGAACATGCTGTGCGCGTCCCCGCCGGCGAAGTGCCCGTAAGCGATCAAAGTCGCTCGGCCTCCTGCGGCGACATATTCTCGATGCATCCTCTTGGGTAACTCGGCGCCCCAATAGCTGTCGTTGTCGCCATAGAACCAAAGCGATGGAACGTGCGTGTCCTTCGCGTAGGACGCAAAAGCGTCGGTCAGGGCGGCTTCCCAAAGGCAGCCGAACTTGTCGTATTTCAAGCCTCCGGCGAAGTTGATTAGTCCGCGGACCCCTGGATAGTTGCGAACTCCGACCGCCATCGCGGTAAGCCCGCCGTGGGACTGCCCGGCGACAATGATCGCCGACGGATCAACGTAGGGTTGCTTGGCGAAGTAGTCCAAAGTCGCCGTAACATCATCAGCCTGAATCCTGCCATTGCTGGCTATATTGCACCCGGGATCCACATAACCGCCCGAGGAGCCGGCAAACCCGCGGCGCATCGGCACGACCACAACCCACCCTCGCTGCACAAATTCCCGTGCAGCGACCAAGTAGCGTGCGCGTGGCTGGAACCTTGGGTCGCCATGCTCTTTGCCATGGTTGATGACAATGAGAGGGAACCGTCCATCACCGGATGGTTTGAATACGGTCGTCTCGAGCTCACCGGACCAGCTACCGGTAGGTACCCTTACGACTTGCTCGTTCAATTCCGTCTGCAACACAGGCTTGTCGGCGGCCGGGCACATGGGCGCCGCCGCCAACAATGCGACAGCAACGCCGACGACACCGGGTAGATTCCGCATTACGGCGTGCCGATGACCAGATAGAGGTTGTTGGAGCCGCTGTTGGAGCGACCAAAGCCGACGTAGAGCATGCCGATCGGTGTTTCGCCACCGACATAGACCGCCACGGACTTGAGCCAGCCTTCGCGTTGCGTTTCCGTGTAGCGCAGGCCCGCCCGACCGGCTTCGAGGGCCACACCAAGCCGCATGTCGCCGCGCAGACCGAGCGGCAGGCGGCCGATGATGCGTTCGGCCTGCAGGCCCGCATAGCGAATATCGTCGCCGATGATTTGTCCCGGTGCCAGGCCAGAGAGATTCAGGAATCCGCCGAGCGCGCCGGCGTCGTAGTAGGGCAGTTGTCCGCGCGGTGAGCCGACGTACTTGAGCCGGGCATGCAGGACGAAGTCCCGCAATGCTGCCGCGACCTGCGCTTCTGCGTCGAGGCGGCTGTAGCCGGCCTTGGTGCTGTCGAAGTAGGCTACCTTGGTTGCCCAGCCCTGGGTCGGGTTGTAGAGGCGGTCCAGTTGATCCAGATCCGCAGTGGCGCGCCAGCCGCCGTAGTGGGTATCGACAATCGGCAGGTTCGTCGAACCGATGTCTTGCTGCGTGGAGTGATGCCGCTGTTCCCAGCCGGCCCGCACTTGGCCGAGAAGTTCCAGATTGGCGCCGGCGAGCAGCGCCAGGCGGGTTTCCGACAGCGTGTATTGCCCAATCTTGCGGTCATTCTCGAAGATGCTGGTCTCGGTGTTGTGCCGGTTTGCCTGCGGCTCGATGAAGATGCGCTGGTGCTCGTCGAGCGGCTGGTAATAATCGATGCTCGCCCCGTCCGTCGTGCCGAGTTCGCCCGTGGCCAGGAGTTCGCCGCCGAGGCTGTTCATCCACGTGCGCTGGTAACCGCCGCGCAGGCCGTAGACGGCGCCGCGCGTTGCAGTGCTCTCGAGGAAGAGGCCGAGACGCAGGTAGTCCGGTCCCCATGGCTTCTCGATGGGCAGGATGTGCAAGACATGGCGGTCGTCGACCTGCAGGAGTTCGTAGTCGATGCTCTGGTAGTCGCCGTCGCCGTAGGCGCGTAGCAGATCGCGGTTGAGCCTGGCCGTATCGATGCGCTCGCCCACCTGCTGGCTGACGTACCGGCTGACGGCCACCGGATTGACGCGCTTGAGGCCGACGATCTGGATGGCATCGACGCGTGGCGCTGGCATCCGGTCCAGCACGAGACTGTCGCGCCATTGCTGGTACTCGGCATCGCCGACCGCAAGCGCCTGCAGCCGCTCGCGCACGGCCTCGGCGGCGGCGCGTCCACGATCCGCCGCTTCGCCGTTCTTGGCGAAGTCGCTTGCGCCGATGCCTTCCAGGTCAGGCTTGATGTAGATGTCGCTCGGCTTGAGGTGTCCCAGCGAGCGCGTGACGTTCTGCTCGGTGAGGATGTTCACCATCTGCGCCGACACCGTGAGCAGCGAACCGATTTCCTCGGGCTTCAGGAGCGGCGAGCCGACGTTCACCGCGATGATGAGGTCGGGATGGCAGCGCCCGTGCGCCTCGTCGACCGGCAGGTTGTCGACCAGGCCGCCATCCACGAGCTTGCGGCCCTGATAATCGACCGGCGCCAGCAGGCCGGGCACGGACATGCTGGCGCGCATGGCATCGGTCAGGCTGCCGTCGCGGAAGACCACGCGCTGGCCGTTGCCGATGTCGGTGGCGACGATCGACAGCGGCAGGCGCAGATGCTCGATGTCAGGCTCGCCGAGGTTGGCGCGCACCATCTGGTTGATGAAGAGCTTGATCTTTTCGCCCGCGACCACGCCGCCCTGGTAGCGCAGGCCGTCCTTGCCGACGCCCGTCTCCGACCCCGGCAGGAAACGCCGCGACAGGATCTTGTTGCGGTAGGCCATGTCCGAGTACTCGGGGTTGTCGAGGAACATGTCGGTCCAGTCGGCCTTGGCCAACGCGGTGCGCATCTGCACCGGCGTCACGCCGGCGGCGAAAGCTCCGGCAACCAGCGCGCCCATGCTCGTGCCGGCTACGCAGTCGACCGGCTCGTGGAGTTCATCGAGCAGCTCGAGCACGCCGATATGCGCAGCCCCGCGCGCGCCGCCGCCGCCCAGCACCAGCCCGACCGTGGGCCGCGCCGCAGCGCCGGCGCTGAGAAGCAGCATCAGGAGGGCGAACAGAACGCGCGGAGTCAAGTTTGGCCGGGAGGCGGGCTGTTGCGAATATGCGGACGGATTCTACCGATCACATGCATTTCGCAAGCACGGCAATCGAACTCCAGGCGCAACTTTTCGCTGCCGTTCACCAGCACCATCGGCTCGGCGCGTACCTGGCCCTGCACTCCGGTGACGCCCTTGGCCTGCTTGGGGCAGAGGCTGTACGAGTAGCGCAGGCAGTGGCGCGTGATCATCAGCGGAACCTCGCCGGCTTCCTCATGCGCTTCGTAGGCAGCGGCGATCAGCTTGACGCCGTGCTTCTCGTAAAAGGCACGCGACGCGTGGTTGTAGACATTGGCGAGGAAGGAGAGCGCTTCTTCCGGATAGGGCGTCGGCGGTTCCACGGCCGGTCGGCGCAAGGGACGGATGTAGGCAGTTCGGCGCGCCTCGATCAGGGCAGCCACCGCATCACGACGCAACTGGTTGAGCAGCGAGTTGGGCACGAAGCTCGGCTCGCGCCACGCGACGACCAGGTCGGCCAACTCGAAGTCCGTGTTGCCGAGACGCCCCACCTGTTCGCGCACGGAATCCGCCGCCTGCGCGGCGTGCCGTGAGGGCTGACTTTCACAGATGATCGCTGTGGTCGCGGAAGTTCCTTCGCCGTCGGTGAATGTCAGCGAGAAGCCGTCGACGGTTTCGGCGAATCCTGCATGGAGGGTGATCTTTCGTTCCGCCGACTTCTTCGTCAGCGCCTGCTCCCAGGTATGGTCGCGATTGCGGCTAATCGCGCGGCCCGGCTTAAGCCCAGGCAGTTCCCTGATCGCTTCGTTCGGGCGCACACGCCATAGGTTCGTGCCAAGGTGCTCGACCGTGTTGGCCTGCATGCCGACCGTGTCGCGATTGTGCAGCCACGCCAGGCCGTCGCCATTGGCCATCGTCTCGCTTGTCTCGATGTCGATGAAGTCGGGCCCGATCTTTGCCACCGTGCCAAGCGGTACACCGACGAAGGCGGGCGAATCAAAGGCGCCGATGTCGGCCTTGCGACCATTGGCGAAGTAGTCGGTCGAACCGCGGTGGAAGGTCTTGTCCGGATCGGGCGTGAAGAAGAGTTTCGTCCTGCCGCTCGATGTCGCGCCGGCGCCGAGTTCGTCGAGCAGGCGCCGATAGTGGCCGGTGATGTTCTTCACATAGGGCGCGTCCTTGTAGCGGCCTTCGATCTTGAAGCTGCCGACGCCGGCTTCGATCAGCGCCTTCAGGTTCGCGCTCTGGTTGTTGTCCTTGAGCGAGAGGACATGTTTCTGGAAGGCGACCACCTGACCACGCATGTCTTGCAGGGTGTAAGGCAGGCGGCAGGCCTGCGAGCAGTCGCCGCGATTGGCACTGCGGCCGGTCTGTGCGTGGCTGATGTAGCACTGGCCCGAGTAGGCGACGCACAACGCGCCATGCACGAAGTGCTCGATCACCACATCGGCCGGCACGGCGGCGCGTACTGCGGCGATCTCATCCAGCGTCAGCTCGCGCGCCAGCACGATTTGCGAGAAACCGGCGTCGGCAAGGAAGCGCGCCTTCTCCGGCTTGCGGATGTCGCACTGGGTCGAGGCGTGGAGATCGATGGGCGGCAGGTCGAGTTCCAGCAGGCCCATGTCCTGCACGATCAGCGCGTCGACGCCGGCGTTCCAGCAGTCCTGGGCTAGCTTGCGGGCGGGCTCAAGCTCGTCGTCATGCAGGATGGTGTTGAGCGTGACGTAGATGCGGGCGTGAAAGCGCTGCGCGAATTCGACGAGTGCGGAAATCTCGCTCATCGAGTTTCCCGCCTTGTCGCGGGCGCCGAAGGCCGGGCCGCCGATATACACAGCGTCGGCGCCGTGGATGATTGCCTCGCGGCCGATCTCGGCCGTCCTGGCCGGTGCCAGCAGTTCGATTCGACCGGTCACGGCTTCCGGGGTTTGCGGGGGGCCGCGGGCTTGTCGAATCTTGGCTTGTCGAACTTCGCTGCCGGCTTTCTTTCCGGTGCCTTGCGCGGCGCCGGCGCGTCGGTCTCGAAAGGCCGGATGTTGAGCGGCGTCTGCTTGACGCGTGTCTTCTTCAGCGTCGCCAGCACGTCGGGCGGCAGTTCGGGCAGTTCGACGGTGGCGAACTCCGCGAACAGGTGGATCTGGCCGATGTACTTGCCGGCAATGCCACCCTCGTTGGCAATGGCGCCGACGATTTCCTTCGGCGTGGCGCCGAGGTTGCGACCGACCTCGATGCGGTAGCGCTTGAGGTCACCCTCGGCGAGCGTCGGCTTCGCTTTGTCGGCGCCCTTGAAGTCAGCCGTGGCGGGACGCCGCTCGCGGGTCGGCTTTTCCCCACGCATTTCTCGCGGCGCATGGGCCGGGCGTTCGGGCGCGGGCGGCGGCGCCGGAATGTCCGGCAGATCCGGTTTCAGCGGCCGTTCGCGGGTAGCGAGGAAGGCGAGCGCGGCGGCGATCTGGCGCGTGGCGATGTTCTGTTCTCCTTCCATGCGCCGGATGATGTCGTAGAAGAAATCGAGGTTCTCGTTGCCGAGCGTTTCGAGGATCTGCTGCTGGAATTGCGCGACCCGCTTTTCCGCGACTTCGTCGGCGGTCGGCAGCGAGATCGGCTCGATCTTCTGCCGCGTGGCCTGTTCGATCACTTTCAGCATGCGCTGTTCCCGCGGCGCCACGAACAGGATGGCGGTACCTGCGCGTCCGGCGCGCCCGGTTCTGCCGATGCGATGGATGTAGGCCTCGGTGTCGTAGGGAATGTCGTAGTTGATTACGTGGCTGACGCGCGGCACGTCGATGCCGCGGGCGGCGACGTCGGTGGCGACGACGATGTCGAGGCTGCCGCTCTTCAGGCGCTCGATCACCTGTTCGCGCAGGCCTTGCGTCATGTCGCCGTTGAGCGCTGCGGCTTCCAGGCCGCGCGCCTCCAGCTTCTCGGCGAGATCGACGGTGGCGAGTTTAGTGCGCACGAAGATGAGGGCGGCGTCGAAGTCCTCCTCGACTTCCAGCATCCGCGTCAGCGCGTCGAGCTTGTCGGCACCGCGGGCGATCCAGTAGCGCTGGCGAATGGTGGAGACGGTGGCCGTGGCGGCCTTGATCTTGATCTGCTCGGGATCTCGCTGGTAGCGCTTGGTGATGCGCCGGATCGGTTCGGGCATGGTCGCCGAGAACAGCGCGGTCTGGCGCGTCGCCGGCGTGTTGCCGAGGATCCACTCGACGTCGTCGATGAAGCCCATGCGCAGCATTTCGTCGGCTTCGTCGAGCACCAGGGTCTGCAGCGCGTCGAGCGACAGGCTCTTGCGCTCCAGGTGATCCATGATGCGGCCCGGCGTGCCGACGATAACGTGGGCGCCGCGCGACAGCGCACGCAACTGCACGACCATGCTCTGGCCGCCATACACCGGCAGGACGTGGAAACCCGGCATGTGCTTGGCGTACTTCTGGAAGGCCTCGGCGACCTGGATGGCCAGTTCGCGCGTTGGCGCCAGTACCAGTGCCTGCGGCTTCTTCAGGGCCAGGTCGAGGCGGGCCAGGATGGGCAGGGCGAACGCCGCGGTCTTGCCGGTGCCGGTCTGGGCTTCGCCGAGCAGGTCCCGGCCATCGAGGATGATGGGGATGCAGGCGGCCTGGATGGGCGAGGGCGTTTCGTAGCCGACGTCGGCGAGCGCGGAAAGCAGGGCGGGCGGCAACTGCAATGCCGCGAAGGAAGTGTTGGTGTCGGTCATGGGGTGCCCGGTGAAACGGGGAAAGGCGATCGGCAGCGCCGATGAGGTGCGCATTATCGCAGACAGGCATAATGCGCGTCCATGAAGATCCTCGACGAACTGAAGCTGCGCGTGCGCGCCGCCAGCGGCCCTAACGGCATGGCCGATTATTTCCACATCATGCTCGCCGAGGGCGGGCTCAAGAAGGTGATCGAGATCGTCGATGCGCGCCCCGAGCTTCTGGCCGACCTGCTGCCGATCGTGGCCAATCCCGACGCCAGCATCAACGTGAGCCTCGGCGCCTCGGCCGTGTTCGAGCGCTTTTCCGGCAAGGAGCCGCTGCGCATGCTGGTGCCCCGCCTGGGCAGGCTCTCAGAGCATGCCGATGCGCGCGTGCGCGCGGACGCTACCCATTACCTAGGCCTGTCGCGTTCGCCGCTGGCACAGGCATTCCTGGCGGCGCGCCTGAACGACGACAGCGCCGACGTGCGCGAAATCGCCGCCGACGGGCTGGCCGAGTTGGGCGACTAGAAAGTCAGCCGTCGCGGTACGCCGTGCGCAGCCAGACTTTGGTGTCGTGGAAGGGCGCGCCGCCGACCGGTGGAATGACATCGGCGCTGGTCAAAAGGTTGATGCCGGCGCCTTCCTCGAAGTCGGCATTGGCCCATAGCCCCTCGACGATCACCACACCCCGTTGAACACCGTCGAACGCACGCGCCGCCACCAGTAGCGAGCCTTGCTTGTTGCCGATGCGCAGCGTGGCGCCGTCGGCCAGGTTCAGCCTGTCGAGATCGGCGGGATGAACCATCGCCACCGGCGCGCCTTCGGCCTTGCGCGAGGAGGGCGTTTCGTTGAACGAGGAATTCAGGAAGCTGTGGGCTGGGGCGGTAACCAGCCGGAACGGATGCTCGTGGTCCGGCTCGTCGATCAGCGGCGCGTGGTCGGGAAAGACGGGCAGCGTGGCGTCGCCCCAGTCGGGCTTGAAGCGGAAACGCCCGTCGGAATGCCCGAAGCCCTTCAGGAAGTGCGCCGTCTCGAAGTCGGGCGCGAGGTCGATCCAGCGCCGCCTCGCCAGTTCCTCCGCGCCGGGAAAGGCGGACCGGGCCAGCGTGGCGTCGATCAATTCCCAGCCGGTCATGTCGAAGCCGGGATGTCGCGCGCCGAGGCGTTGCGCCAGCGCGCGGATGACCTCGTGGTTCGATCGAGCTTCGCCCTGCGGAGCGATCACGGCCTTGGCGACCTGCAAGAAGGACGTGCCGTAAGACGCATAGAGGTCGTCGTGCTCCAGGAACGTCGTGGCGGGGAGCACGATGTCGGCCATCAGCGCCGTCTCGCTCATGCGTTGCTCGTGGACGCAGACGAACAGGTCGTCGCGCAGGAAACCGGCGCGCACACGCTTGGAATCCGGCGCTACGACCATCGGGTTGGTGTTCTGGATCAGCATCGCCGTCACCGGCGGGCCGTTGCCGATGTCGCGGCGATCGCCGGTTAGGACGGCGCCGATGCGGCTCATGTCGAGCGTGCGCACGCCGCGTCTGGCGGCATCCTCGCCGGTCAGCAGGGACTTCTTCAACTGCCTGAAGCAATCGCTGTCGTTGATCAGCGCACCACCGCCTTCCACCTGCCAGGCGCCGGTCACGGCAGGCAGGCAGGAGACGGCGTGGGTGGCGACGGCGCCGTTGCGCTGCCGGGTGAAGCCGAAACCGAGCCGGAGATAGCTTCGCTTGGTTCCGCCGTAGAGCCGGGCAAACGAGACGATTTCCTCGACGCTCAGGCCGGTGATTTCCGCTGCCCAGGCCGGCGTGCGCGCTTCGAAATGTGCGGCGACGTCCGGCCCGAAATCGGTGAACTTGGCGAGATAGTCCCGGTCGGCGAGGCCTTCCTTGAGCAGCACATGCATGACGGCCGCCGCCAGCGCGCCATCGGTGCCGGGGCGCAACATGAGATGAATGTCGGCCTTCTGCGCCGTAGCGTTGCGGTAGGGATCGATCACCACCAATTTGGCGCCGCGTTGGCGCTTCGCCTGCGTGACGAAGGTCATCACCTGGATCTGCGTCGCCACGACGTTGGTGCCCCAGATCACGATCAAGTCCGACTGCGCGATCTCGCGCATGTCGGTGCCCAACTTGCTGCCGACGCCAGCCAGCCAGCCGGCGCCGCCGACGGTGGAACAGATGGTGAACAACTGATTCGAGTAGCCCATGACGTTGCGCAGCCGCTCGATCGAGTTGCGCATCACGAGCCCCATGGTGCCGGCGTACTGGTAGGGCCAGACGGTCTCGGGCCCGAATCTTTCGGCGGCTTGCCTGAAACGTTCCGCGACTTCGTCCAGCGCCTCGTCCCAGCCGATGGCGGCGAACCTGCCTTCGCCCTTGGCGCCGATGCGCTTCAGGGGCGTGGTCAGGCGACGTTCGTGATAGACGAGTTCGGTGTAGCGGGCCACCTTGGCGCAGATGATGCCTTGGGTGTGCGGGTGTTCCTTGGCGCCATGCAGGCGCTTGACGCGTCCTGCGGCGTCGAGTTCCACATCCAGCGCGCAGGCGCTGGGGCAATCGTGAGGACAAACCGAGGGTTGGATGGTCATGCATGGCTCCGCTTACAATTCAGCTCGATTCTAAGCAATCAAGTACAAAGCCATCGAGGAGACAACAGTGAGTGAAGTACAGGCATTGACCCAGCGATTCGGCATCGCGGGGAAAGTCGGCTTCGAAACGATCGGCGAGCTGGTCGTGGCGCGGGTGAAAACCCCGTTCGCCACGGCTACGATCGCCCTGCAGGGTGCCCACGTCCTGACTTGGCAGCCGGCCGGACAAGAGCCGGTGATCTGGGTCTCGAAGGCGGCCAAGTACGCGCCGGGCAAGTCGATCCGCGGCGGCGTGCCGGTGTGCTGGCCCTGGTTCGGGCCGCATGCGAGCAACCCCCAGTTCCCCGCGCACGGATTCGCCCGCACGCTGCCCTGGGCGCTGGTGGCGACCACGGTCTTGCCCGACGGCCGCGTCCGCCTCGAATTCGAACTGGTCAAGACCGACGCGACGCAGGCCCAGTGGCCGCACGCTTCGATCGTGCGCCACATCGTCACCGTCGGCGAGGAACTGGAAGTCGAACTGGTGACCACCAATACGGGCAAGGTGCCGTTCGAACTGGGCCAGGCGCTGCATACCTACTTCGTGGTTGGCGACGTCCGCCAGGCGACCGTGGCCGGACTGGAAGGCTGCGACTACCTCGACAAGGTCGCCGGTGGCCGCCGGCGCCAAGCGGGCCAGGTGACCTTCACGCAGGAGACCGACCGCATCTACCTTGGCACCCATGGCTGCTGCGGCATCCTCGATCCGGTCATGGATCGCACGATCCTCATCACGAGTACGGGCAGCCGCTCGACCATCGTCTGGAACCCCTGGACGGAGAAGGCCGCGAAGATGGGCGACTTCGGTGAAGAAGGCCCGTGGCGCATGGTCTGTGTGGAGACGGCCAACGCCGCCGCAGACGTGATCACGCTCGAACCCGGCGAGACGCATTGCCTGGGCGCGCAATATCGCGTGCTCGCCGCGCGAAGCTGATGTCGGTCGCCGTCATCGGTGGCGGCCCGGCCGGGCTGATGGCGGCGGAGGTGCTGAGCAAGGGAGGCCGCATTGAAGGATTCGGCGTCAATCTCTACGACGCCATGCCTTCGGTCGGTCGCAAGTTCCTGATGGCCGGCAAGGGCGGACTGAACCTGAGTCACGCCGAAGCGCGCGAACAGTTTCTCAATCGCTACGGCGACAAGCGCCGGTTCATCGAGCCGTGGCTGGCGACGTTCGGCGTCGACGAGTTGCGGGACTGGGCGCGCGATCTCGGCATCGAAACCTACGTCGGTTCGTCGGGCCGCATCTTTCCGACCGACATGAAGGCGGCGCCGCTGCTGCGTGCCTGGCTACATCGCCTGCGCATGAACGGCGTGAAATTCCACGCCCGGCATCGCTGGCTGGGGTGGAACGAGGCAGGCGAACTGTGCTTCGCGACGGCCAGCGGAGAAACTTCGGTACGCGCCGATGCCGTGGTACTGGCGCTCGGCGGCGGCAGTTGGGCCAAGCTCGGTTCGGATGGCGCCTGGGTTCCGGTACTGAAAGAAGCGGGCATTTCAGTCGCGCCATTGAAGCCGGCCAATTGCGGCTTCGACGTGACGTGGAGCGACTTCTTCCGCAACAAGTTCGCAGGCGAGCCGGTGAAGTC
>DATJQH010000043.1:0-26572 GCA_035505955.1 Rhodocyclaceae bacterium | reverse complement strand
CGAGAAGCCCTTGTCGAGCAGTGGCTTCATGAGAGCCGGAAAGAGCGGCTCGGTGGCGGCGACGCAGATCATCACCAGCAGGGCGAGCGCGAACGCCCGCCAGTAGGGGCGCACGTAGCCGAGGAGACGCCAGTAGAGCTGGCCGCTGGTGAGGGGGGGCTGGGTCATCGAAAAGGGCGATTTCCGGGCTCTCGCCGGCAACGTGGCATTATATCCAAGCGACGCCGCCGGCCAGATCGGCTGCTCAGCCGCCGAGCAGGCTGCTGTAGAGCTCCGACAACTGCTGCGCCATGGCGTCGAGCCCGAGGTGGGCGACGCTGGCGCGCACGGTGGCGGCGCCAGGCCGCTGCCCGCTGTCGCAGAGCGTGTCGAGATGCCTGGCGAGGGCCGGCGCGTCGCCGGCATCGCAGACGAAGCCGTTCTCGCCAGGCCGGATCAATTCGGCGGCGCCACAGGTGGTGGTGGTGACCACGGGCAGGCCGCAGGCAAGGGCCTCGATGGCGGCATTGGGCATCGGATCGTAGAGGGTCGGCAGGCAGAAGCAGTCGGCGGTGCCCAGATAGGAACGCAGGTCCGGGCGGCCGCCGAGAAACAGCGCGCGTCCGGCGAGCCCGCGTTTGGCGGCCATCGTCCGCATCTGCTTGAGCTTCTTGTCGTGGCCGACCACCAGCAGCACGGCATCGCGCCTTTGCATCGCCGCCATGGCCTGCAGCAGGGTCGGCACGCCCTTGCGCTCGAAGCCGGAACCGACGAACAGGATGACCGGTGCCTCGGCGCCGATGCCGAGGTCGGCGCGCACCCAGGCGCGGTGGCGCGCCTGCAGATCCGGGTGAAACGACTCGAGGTCGACGCCGTTGTAGATGACTTTCAGCTTGTCGGCCGGCACGGCGAAACGGCCGGCGATGTCGTCGCGCACCATGCGCGAATTGCAGATCACGGCCTTGAGGTCGGGGTGCCCGAACACGCTGGCTTCCGCTGCCAGCGTGTAGCGGTGCCACAGGGACAGCCTGGTGGCCAGCCGGGCGCCGGCGCCGCGAGCCCGGTCGCGCAGTTCGAGCCAGGTGGCGTGCACGCCGTCGCCGGCCCGGTAGATGTGGCAGCCGGGAATCCGCTCGTGGCTCTGCACCAGGTCGAAATGGCCGGCGGCGATGATCTTGCGCACTGCCCTGGCAAAACCGGCGTCGCGCCAGGTGCGGCCGAAATACGCGGGGTTGCACTCGATGACCTGCGGACCGTTGATGCCCTTCCACTTGCGGGCGATGATCGCGACGTCGACGCCGCGATTGCGCAGTGCGCCGAGCGCGCGGTCCACGAAACGCTCGGCGCCGCCGAACGGCGTGTATTGCTGGCGGACGAGAGCCAGTCTCACGACAGGCCGGCTCCCGGGTTGTCTTGTCCCCCGGCCGCGGCGGCCGCAACCGGAGGTGGAATGGCGTGCAAGACCATGATATTGGCCGGGATTCTAACCCGCGCGGTGGCGAAGGCCGGTACTGTGGCTATTCCGATCGTCTGAGCAGCCGGTAGAGTGTGCGTTCCGAGACGCCGAGCGTCTTCGCCAGCGTCTTGCGATCGCGGCTTTGCCCCGCCGCCCAGGCGACGTAGCGGGCTTGCAGGTCGTCCAGGGGAATCGGCGCGCCGAGGCTGAAGCTGCCCGCATCGTCGCCCGGGGGCGCCAGGGGCGGCCGCTGGCTGAGGTCGTCGGCCAGGTGTTCGGGCTCGATTTCGTCGCCATCGGCGAGCAGGCTGGCGCGCTCGAGCAGGTTGCGCAACTCGCGGATGTTGCCCTCGTAGATGCGTCCGCGCAGTGCCTCCACGGCTGCCGGCGAGATGCGCTTGCGCGGCCCGGCCACGCGTTCGAGCAATGACTTCGCGAGCAGGGGAATGTCTTCGCTGCGCTCGGCCAGCGACGGCGAATGGATCGGAAAGGTGTTGATGCGGTAGTAGAGGTCGCGGCGGAACTCGCCCTGACGGACCATCCTGGCGAGATCGCGGTGGGTGGCGGCCACCAGTCTGAAGTCGGCGGCCAGCGCCTCGACGCCGCCGACGCGTCGATAGCTGCCGGTCTCGAGCAGGCGCAGAAGCTTGACCTGCAGGGACGGCGGCAATTCGCCGATCTCGTCGAGGAACAGCGTGCCACCGCGGGCGGCCTCGACGAGCCCGGTCTTGCGATGGCTGGCGCCGGTGAATGCGCCCTTTTCGTAACCGAACAGTTCGCTCTCGAACAGCGTTTCCGTCAGGCCCGAGCAGTCCACGGCAACGAACGGTCCGCCGGCACGGGCGCTCGCCTCGTGCAGCGCGTGGGCAATCAGTTCCTTGCCGGTGCCGGTCTCGCCGAGCAGCAGGACGACCGCCTCCGACGGCGCCACGCGCATGATCTGGTGCAGCATGCCGAGGAAGGCGGGCGAACGTCCGACCATGCCCTGCGCCGCCGGCCGGCCGCTGGCCTGGCGGACGATGCGCATCGCCTCGACGAACAGCCGCGGTCGCCCGCCGCCGCCCGGGATGGGTGTCGTCTCGACATCGACGTGCTCCTCGCCGCGCGCCGTATGATGCAGATGCAGCACGCGATGGGGATGCCCCGACTGGCTGCTGACTTTGAGCGGGCAGGATTCCCCGGCGCGGTCGCAGGGCACGCCGATGCCGTGTGAGACCTCGTAGCATCGGCGGCCGATCACCGGCTGGCCGCCGCCGAAGTCGCGTTCGTAGGCCTTGTTGGCAGCCAGAATGGCATAGTCGGCATCGAGCACGATGCGCGGTTCGGGCAGTTCGTGCAGATAGGCCGCGAGCTCGGCAAGGCCGGTAGGCTGTTTCATGTCATCAGTGACGGGTGAGGCAGTGGGCTGTGCCAATTATGGCACAAAGGCTGGCAATTGAGATGGCGCTTGGGCGGCAGGAATCCGCGGAATAACAATGCCCTGCACCAGACAGCCGCTCTGGCACGGGAATTGGTATGGAAGTTCCTCAGGAAACCGTCGTTGGCCGGGATGCAACCCCCCCAAACCAGTTGTTTTTCGGCCACCGGCAGTTCGTGAGCTTGCTCCACCATGGCGTGGGCGGAAGTAAATTGCCAGGAGCAGGGCACGGCGCGGGATGCATCCCTTCCTCCGCTGTCCCGCGGCCGGCAGGTGGCCTTGCCACCGGCGGCGGTTTCCTTTTTTCTCTGCTTCTTTTCGCCTAGTCGGTCCTGAGCGCTTCGACCGGGTCGAGTCGCGCCGCACGCCGGGCCGGCAGCACGCCGGCAGCCAGGCCGATGACCACGGCAACGACTTCCGCGATCAGCACGAAGCTCCACGGCGTGTGCACCGGCAGCGCCGGAACGACAATGCGGGCCAACTGGGCGATGCCCATGCCGAGCGCCAGGCCGCAGGCGCCGCCGATCGCCGCCAACGCCACGGCTTCGCCGAGGAACAACCCAAGGATGGTTCGTCCCGGTGCGCCCAGTGCTTTCAGCAGCCCGATCTCGTTGGTCCGTTCGGTCACGGCAATGGTCATGATCGTGACGATACCGACGCCGCCGACCAGCAGCGAAATGCCGCCCAGCGCGCCGACGGCGGCGGTCAGGATGTCGAGGATCTTCGACAGCGTGCGCAGCATGTCCTCCTGCGTCACCAGCGTGAAATCCTCGCGGCCGTGCCGTTGGATCATCACCTTGCGCACCGCCTCGGCGACCTTGGCGGCATCGGCGCCCTCGCGATAGGCGAGGTTGATGCGCAGCAGCCCCTCGCGATTGAACAGTTCGAGCGCGCGTTCGGTCGGAATGTAGGCGGCATCGTCGAGATCGATGCCGAGGAACTGGCCCTTCGGTTCCATGACGCCGGTGACGCGGAACTGCGAGCCCCCCATGAGCACGCGCTGGCCGAGCGCCGGTTCGCTGCCGAACAGTTCCTGCTTCACCTTCGGTCCCAGCACGACCAGCGCCCGCGCCTGTTCGGCCTGGCGCGGCAGGAAGGTGCCGACGCGCACCTTCATCTGCCAGGCTTCCTGCATCGCCGGGCCGACGCCGTAGACGAGGGTGCGCCGGGTGCGGCCGTTGGCGTCGAGTTCGGCGTTGCCCCAGACCACCGGCGTCACCGCCACCACGTCGGGTACGCGTTCGAGTGCACGGGCATCGTCTTCGGTGAGCAGGCGCACTGTCGTCTGCAGGCCGCCCGGCCCGGCGCTGGCGGCGGTCCGGCCGGGTTGCAACTCGATGATGTTGGTGCCGAACTGGGTAAACTCCGAGAGCACGAAGCGATGCACGCCCTCGCCGATGCTGGTCAGCAAAATCACCGCAGCGATGCCGACGGCGATGCCGAGCAGCGTCAGGAAGCTGCGCAGCCGATGGGCCGTCAATGCGCGCAGGGCGAGTTGCAGGGCGTCGGACCAGAGCATGGCTACCGCTTCATCAGCGCCTGGACCGGATCAAGCCGGGCAGCTCGGCGCGCCGGCATGACGCCGAACAGCAGGCCCGTCGCCACCGCGGTGCCGACGGCGGCGAAGATCGCCCAGTTCGGCGGATACGCAGGCAGCGTCGGGTAGAGGCCGCGCAGCACGTAGGCGCCGAGCTCGCCGACCAGGTAGCCAAGCACGGCGCCGGCGATCGACAGCAATGCCGCTTCGGTCAGGAAGGCATTGCGGATGGTGCCGCCGGGCGCGCCGAGCGCCTTCATCAAACCGATCTCGCCGGTGCGCTGGGTGACCGCCACCAGCATCACGTTCATCACCAGGATGCCGGCGACCGCCAGGCTGATGGCGGCGATACCGCCGACGCCGAGCGTCAGCACGCCGAGGATGCGGTCGAAGGTGGCCAGGACGGCGTCCTGCGTAATGACCGTGACATCCTCCTCGTTGCCGTGGCGGGCCTTGACGATCGCCTGCACCTGGTCGCGCGCCTGGTCGATGGCCGAACGATTCTTCGCTTCGACCAGGATGCGGAACAGGGTGTTGGTGTTGAACATCGCCTGCGCCGCCGCCACCGGAATGACCACCACTTCATCGGCGTTCATGCCGAGGCCCTGGCCCGTCTGGCCGAGCACGCCGACCACGCGGAAGCGGCGGTCGCCGACACGGATCATCTGCCCGAGGGCCGGCTCGGTGCCGAACAGGTCTTCGCGGATCTTGGCACCGAGCACGGCGACCGACGCTGCCTGGCCGGCGTCGTCGGGCAGGAAGCGTCCTTGGGCGACGCTCATGCGCCGGATCGTCAGGTAGTCGGCGGTGGTGCCGACCACGGTGACGTCGCGCAGCTTGCCGGAGAAGGTCGCCTCCGACGTACCGACGGTGAGCGGCGCCGTGCGCAGCACCGCGGGCGCCCGCAACAGCGCCGCCGCATCGCCGACCGTCAGGTCGCGCGTCGTGTTGGTGATGGCGTTGGCCGGGTTGAAGCCGCCGGTGCCCGAGCGCCCGGGCAGCACGATGACCAGGTTGGCGCCCAGCGAGGAGAACTCGTTGACCACGTAACGGCGGGCGCCGTCGCCCAATGCGGTGAGCATCACCACGGCGGCGACGCCGATGCTCATGGCCAGGATCATCAGCGCCGTGCGCAGCGGGTAGCCGGCGGCAGCGGCGGCGGCGAAACGCAGCACGTCGGCCGGCTTCACGGCCCGTCCCCGACCTTGCTGCCGTCTTCCATGGCCACGCGCCGGCGGGCGCGGGCGCCGAGCACGGCGTCGTGGGTGACGACGATGAGCGTGACACCGCTGCCATTGAGCTCTTCGAGCAGCCGGATGACTTCTTCGCCGGTGGCGCGGTCGAGGTTGCCGGTGGGTTCGTCGGCGAGGATCATCGCCGGCCGCATGATGGTGGCGCGGGCGATGGCGACGCGCTGGCGCTGGCCGCCGGAGAGCTGGTCCGGCCGATGGTCGGCGCGGTCGGCGAGACCGAAGTCCTTGAGCGCCCGCGTTACGCGCGCGTTGCGCTCGCCGGCGGCGACCCCGGCCAGCATCATCGGCAAGGCGATGTTCTCGGCGGCGGTCAGCCGCGGCACCAGGTGGAAGCTCTGGAACACGAAGCCGATGCGCTCGCGGCGCACGCGCGCCTGCTCGTTTGCCGTCAGCGTCGTCACGTCGCGACCTTCGAGCCTGTAGTGGCCGGCGTTGGGCCGGTCG
The DNA here is from genome assembly GCA_035505955.1 of Rhodocyclaceae bacterium. Taxonomy (GTDB): domain Bacteria; phylum Pseudomonadota; class Gammaproteobacteria; order Burkholderiales; family Rhodocyclaceae; genus Fen-999. The sequence goes on along the minus strand of DATJQH010000043.1, from coordinate 20,486 downwards.
AGGAGTCCGAGCAGGTTCAGCAGCGTCGACTTACCCGAGCCCGATGGCCCCATGATGGCAACGTATTCGCCGGCCTCGATCGCAAGGTCGAGCGCGTGCAGTGCGTGCACCTCGCTGTCGCCAAGCGTGAAGACGCGCTCGATGCCGCTGAGCTCGATCAGCGCCATCAGGATTTCTTCTCTTCCTCCGGCACGACGCGGGCGCCGGCCTTGACGCCTTCCTTCTCCAGCGAGACGGCGATGCGATCGCCGGCGGTGAGGCCGTCGAGCACCTCGGTGTACTCCCAGTTGGCGATGCCCGCCTTCACCCTGCGTTCCTCGAGGATGCCCTTGTCGGCGTTGTACACCAGCACCTTGCCGCCTTCGAGCAGTGCCGCGGTCGGTACGCGCAACGCGTCGGCGTGCACGTCGAGCACGACCTCGATGTTGGCGCTGTAGCCCACCAGCATGCCCTTGATGTCGTCCGGCCTGGCGAAGTCGACTTCGACGTCGACCGTGCGGGCCTGCTTCTCCACGGCGGTCACGTAGGGGGCGACGCGGCGCACGCGGCCGTCGAACTGACGCTTGCCGTACGCGTCGATGGTGATGCGCGCGACCTGGCCGATCCGAATCCTTGGCGCATCGACTTCATCCATCGGCGCCGAGACATAGAGGCAGGTCGGGTCGATCAAGTCGATGGCCGGGGGTGTCGGCACGCCCGGGGGCGAAGGTGTCGAATACTCGCCCACTTCGCCGACGATCTTTGCCACGACGCCGTCGAACGGGGCGTAGAGCACCGTGCGGCCCTGCTCGACGCGCGTCGCCTCGAGGCGCGCCTGCGCCTGCACCACGGCCGCCTTTGCCGTTTCGCAGGTGGCCTGCTTTGCTTCGGCGCCAGCCCGTGCGGCGTCCTCCGCCGAGATTGAGACGAAGCCGTCGCGGTACAGCTTCGCCGTGCGCTCGGCATCGCGCGCGGCATTGGCGGCGATCGTGCAGGCCTCGCCTACCTGCTTCTTCGCCTGATCGAGGCCGGCGTCGGCCAGCGTCTGCTGCGCCTTCTGGTCCTCGTTCCAGAGCTTCATCAGCAACTGCCCCTTCTTGACGCGGTCGCCTTCCTTGACGGCCAGGACGTCGATCCGTCCGCCCAGGATGGTCGACAGCTTGGTGCGCTGGCAGGCAGTGACTTCGCCGGCGCGCGTGTTAGCCAGCGTGGCTTCCACGCGGCCACGATCGACTTCCTTCAGCGTCACGGGAATCGGCTTGGGGCGGCTCAGCATCCACAGCGCGGCGATGACGGCAACGACGACGGCGAGGACGATCAGCAGACGACGTGAAGGGACTTTCATGACAGTAGAGAGCCGACAATGACGCGGCGATTCTACGCCGGCGCCTCCGGGCTACCGCGCGACGAGGAGTCTCAGCCCGAGCGCGACGAAGATGCCGCCGGCGATGCGATCGAGCCACGCGCCCACTGCGGGTCGATGCGCCAGGCGCTCGCCCAGGCTGCCGGCGAACCACCCGATCGCCGCGAAAATCAGCGTCGTCTCGAAGGTGAACAGCAGGCCCAGTTGTGCCATCTGCCAGCCGGCGTGGCCGCGCCCGTTGTCGACGAACTGCGGCAGGAAGGCGAGGAAGAACAGGATCACTTTCGGGTTGATCGCATTGGAGATCAGGCCCTTGACGAACAGGCTGGTGGGCGCGTCGTCGGCCGCCGGCGCCGTGGCGCCAACTGGTCGCGCACTGCTGATCGCCTGCGCGCCCAGCCAGACGAGATAAAGGCCGCCGGCGATCTTCAACGCCGTGAACGCCGCGGGCGATGCCGCGATCAGCGCCGAGACGCCGAGTGCCGCCAGCAGCGTGTGGTTGAAGCAGCCAAAGGCACAGCCAAGGCCGAAGGCCACGCCGGAACGGGGCCCGCGCGCCATGCCCAGCCCCAGCACCATCAGGTTGTCCGGACCCGGTGCGAGCGTCACCAGCACCGCGACGGCCAGGAAAGCGGAGAACTGCGGCATGGTCAGCAGCGATTCGATCGGCATGCGCGCATTCTGCCAGAACTGCCGGCATCGCCGACCCGTCGTCGTCCGATCCGGCCCGAAACGACCGGTTGCGGCTATGCTGCCAACCTCGCCGTTCCACCACTTGGACCATGCATCGCTTCCTGCCCGCCCTGATTCTGCTTGCCGCCCCATTCCTGGCCCGCGCCGACATCGCCGTGCGCGACGACACCGGCGCCGCGGTGCGCCTCGCGCAGCCGGCGCGGCGTATCGTCGGCCTGGCGCCGAACGTGACCGAGACGCTCTTCGCCGCGGGTGCGGGCGAGCGCGTGGTCGGTGCCGTCGAGTACAGCGACTACCCGGAAGCGGCGAAGAGGCTGCCGCGCGTCGGCGGCGCGGCGCGACTGGACATCGAGGCCATCGCCGCGCTGAAGCCAGATCTTGCGATCGGCTGGGCGAGCGGCAACAGCCCGGCGCACATTGCGAAGCTGCGTGCGCTCGGCATCCCGGTCTTCCTCTCCGAGCCCCAGCACATCGACGATGTGGCGACGACGCTCGATCGCTACGGCGAGCTCGCGGGCACGCAGGACGCGGCGCATGCGGCCGCGCAGCGCTTCCGCAATCGCGTGCAGGATTTGCGACAGCGCTACGGCGCGCGGCCGGTCGTGCGCACCTTCTACGAGATCTGGCAACAGCCGCTGACCACGGTCGGCGGCGAACAGATGATCAGCGACGTAATCCGGCTGTGCGGCGGCGAGAACGTGTTCGCGAACCTGAAGTCGCTCGCGCCGACGGTGACGCTCGAAGCCGTGCTTGCCGCGGACCCCGAGGCCATCGTCGCCAGCGGCATGGACGCGGCGCGCCCCGAATGGCTCGACGACTGGCGGCGCTGGAGCAGCGTCACGGCCGTGCGGCGCGGCAACCTCTTCTTCGTGCCGCCCGACATCATCCAGCGCCAGACGCCGCGGCTGGCCGATGGCGCGGCGGAACTCTGCGCCGACCTCGAAACCGCGCGCAGCCGTCGCGGCCCGTAGCACGGCGTACCACGGGGGCTGACAACGCGCCTGCGCAGCAGGCAGTCTTCAGCTGCGAAGCCAAGCTTGTTGGACGCCCAACGGGCGGCACTCTTGCTGCGCTCAGCCGCGGTAAGTGGTGAGGTGGATGCTCGTCTCGGAATGCTCGATGCCGCGGATCAGGCGGATGCGTTCGAGCACGTCCGAAAGTTCCGAGAGATTGGCCGCGCGCAGTTCGGCCAGCAGGTCCCAGCGGCCGTTGGTGTCGTGCAGGCCGGCCACGCCCGGCTCGCCGAGCAGGCTGGCGATGACGGCGCGCGTTTCGTTGCCGGCGACGACGATATTGGTCCAGGCGTGGATCTCGTTCGGCTGCGAGTCGGGCCGCAACTGCACCGTGTAGCCGACGATGACGCCGTCCTTCTCGAGCCGGGCGATGCGGTTGGTGACGGTGCCGCGGGAGACGCCGAGACGGTGCGCGAGCGTGGCCACGGACTCACGCGCATTGGCGCGCAGCAGGGCGATCAGCTTCTGATCGAGCGTGTCCATGTTAGGCATTTCGGCAATGATGCCTGTCAAAACAGTATCGTAAGCATCAAAATAGCACAATCTTGCGTCTTCTGATTGACCGCGATCCCGGGCAGCATGAGGGGCGTCGGGGTGCGGACTCCGACGGAAAGGAAACCAGGAGAGCAACATGAAGACCGCACGCCGCCCCGCCACGCGCTTCCTCGCCGCCGGCCGCGCCGCCGAAATGATTGCCCGCAAGGGCCTGGCCGCCAGCCTCGAAGGCATGGCGGCCTACATCCGCGAGGACTTCCTGCGCTGGCGCGAATTCCAGAAAACGTCGCGCCTCGCCAGCCATTCCGACGCGGGCGTGATCGAACTGATGCCGGCTTCGGACGGCCGGCTCTACTCGCTGAAGTACGTCAACGGCCACCCCGGCAACACCCGGCTCGGCCTTTCCACCGTCATGGCGTTCGGCGTGCTGGCGGACGTCGCCACCGGCGCGCCGACGCTGGTGAGCGAACTGACGCTGACGACCGCGCTGCGCACGGCGGCCACTTCGGCCGTCGCCGCACTCGCTCTCGGCCGCGAGAACATGCGCAGCATGGCGCTGATTGGCAACGGCGCGCAAAGCGAATTCCAGGCGCTCGCCTTCCACGAACTGTGCGGCGTCGAGGAGTTCCACCTGTTCGATGTCGACCCGGCTGCCACGGGCAAGCTGATGCACAACCTGCGCCGCCTGGGCCTGGTCGCACGACGCGCCGCCAGCGCCAGCGACGCCGTGCGCGCTTGCGATATCGTCACCACCGCTACCGCCGACAAGACGCGTGCGACGATCCTGACGCCCGACATGATCGAGCCCGGCATGCACATCAACGCCATCGGTGGCGACTGCCCGGGCAAGACCGAGTTGCATCCCGGCGTGCTCGAAATGGCACGCGTGTTCGTCGAGTACGAGCCGCAGACGCGCATCGAGGGCGATATCCAGCAGATGCCGGCCGACTTCCCGGTGACGGAGTTGTGGCGCGTGCTCGCCGGCGAAGTGGCGGGCCGGCAACTCGAGCAGGAAGTCACGGTGTTCGACTCGGTCGGCTTCGCGCTCGAAGATTTCTCGGCGCTGCGCTACATGCGCGACCTCGCCGACGAGCTCGGCGTGCATGACGAGATCGAGCTGATCCCCGATCTCGCCGAGCCGAAGAACCTGTTCGGCTATCTGGCCGCCGCGTGTCGCAGCACGACGCCGATCCGCGGCCTGCCGCGCGCCGCCTGAGCGGAGCCGCCGCCGTGCGTGGCGGAGCGGTTCGGCGCGAGGCACAATGGCGTATGGAGACGAGCGTCGAGAGTGGCCGCGCCCGCATTACCGCCGCGCATCGCGTCGACGAGGCCGAGTGCGTGGCCGACCTCGCCGCGCGCCTGACGGCGGCGCAGCCTGACTTCGCCGCCATTGCCGGCCGCGCCGCCGGCCTCGTGCATGCCGTGCGCGCCGCGCGCCACGGCGCCGGGGGTATCGACAACCTGATGCACGAGTTTTCGCTGTCGAGCCAGGAAGGGGTTGCGCTGATGTGCCTGGCCGAGGCGCTGCTGCGCATCCCCGACGCAGCCACGCGCGATCGCCTGATCCGCGACAAGCTCGCCGGCGGCGACTGGGGCGCGCATCTGGGCCACAGCGATTCGCTGTTCGTCAACGCCGCCACCTGGGGCCTCTTAATCACCGGGCGGCTGGTCGCCACGCATCGCGCCGACACGCTTACCGACACACTGCGGCGCGCCATCGCGCGCGGCGGCGAGCCGATGATCCGCCGCGCCGTCGAATTCACCATGGCGCTTTTGGGCCAGCAATTCGTGATGGGCGAAACCATCGAGCAGGCGCTCGACCGCAGCGCCGCCAATGTCCGCCGCGGCTACACGCATTCCTTCGACATGCTCGGCGAGGCGGCCATGACGGCAGTCGACGCGGAGCGCTACGCCCGCGCCTACGCCCGCGCCATCGAGGCCATCGGCAACAGCAGCTCGCATGGCGTCGTGCGCGGGCCGGGCATCTCAGTCAAGCTCTCGGCGCTGCATCCGCGCTACGTGCGCGCGCAGCGCGGGCGCGTGCTGGCCGAGCTGTACCCGCGCCTCCTTTCGCTGGCGCAGGCCGCGGCGCGCCACGACATGGGCTTCAACATCGACGCCGAGGAAACCGAACGCCTCGACCTCTCGCTCGACCTTTTCGAGCGCATGGCCACCGAGCCTTCGCTCGCCGGCTGGGACGGATTGGGCATCGCGGTGCAGGCCTACCAGAAACGCGCGCTGCCGGTGATCGAGCACCTGGCCGCGCTCGCGCGCGAGCACAAGCGGCGGCTGATGGTGCGGCTGGTGAAGGGCGCCTACTGGGATAGCGAAATCAAGCGCGCGCAGGTGGAAGGCGCCGAGGGCTACCCCGTGTTCACGCGCAAGGCGCACACCGACCTTTCCTATCTTGCCTGCGCCGATGCGCTGCTCGCCGCCGCCGACGTCCTTTATCCGCAGTTCGCCACCCACAACGCCCACACCCTGGCGACCGTCGAGCACCTGGCCGCGCGGCGCGGCGTCGCCGCGTTCGAGTTCCAGTGCCTGCACGGCATGGGCGAATCGCTCTACGACGACCTGGTCGGCCTCGGGCCCGAGGCCACGCACTGCCGCATCTACGCGCCGGTGGGCCGCCACGAAACGCTGCTGCCCTACCTCGTGCGCCGACTGCTGGAGAACGGCGCCAACAGCTCCTTCGTGAACCGCATCGTCGACGAGGATGTGAGCGTCGACGAACTCGTCGCCGACCCGCTGACGCAGACGCTCGCAGCCGGCGGCCGGCCGCATCCGGCGATTCCGCTGCCGCGCGACCTCTACGGCGCGGCGCGCATCAACTCGCGCGGCGTGGACCTCGCCAACGAAGCCGTCATTGCCCGCCTTACCGCCGCGCTGGGTACGCTGAAGGAACGCCGCTGGCAGGCGCGCCCGCTACTCGCCGACGGCCGCCACGCGAGCGGCACGGCGATCACGATCCGCAACCCCGCCGATCCGCAGGACGTGGTTGGCGAGGTCGTCGAAGCCGCGTCGGCCGACGTCGACAGCGCGCTCGCGTTCGCCGCCGCCGAGAGCCCGCGCTGGCACGCGACGCCGCATCGCGAACGCGCCGCCATGCTGCGCCGCGCCGCCAGCCGCTTCGAGGCGCACGCCGACGAACTCATGAGCCTGTGCATCCGCGAGGCCGGCAAGACCTGGGCCAACGCTGCCGCCGAAGTGCGCGAGGCCGTGGACTACTGCCGCTATTACGCCGCGCGGATCGAGGCGCTGCCGCAGGCACCGCGCCCGCCCGGCGTCGCCGTCTGCATCAGCCCCTGGAATTTCCCGCTGGCGATCTTCGTCGGCCAGATCAGCGGCGCGCTCGCGGCCGGCAGCACGGTGCTCGCGAAGCCCGCCGAGCAGACGCCGCTGGTCGCCGCCGAGGCCGTGCACCTCCTGCACGAAGCCGGCGTGCCGCGCGCGGCGCTGCAGCTTCTGCCCGGGCACGGCGAAACCGTCGGCGCGCAAATCACCGCCGATGCACGCGTCGCCAGCGTGCTGTTCACCGGCTCGACCGAAGTCGCGCAACTCATCAACCGCAGTCTCGCGGCACGTGAAGCCTGCCTCGTCGCCGAGACCGGCGGCCAGAACGCCATGATCGTCGACTCCTCGGCGCTCGCAGAGCAGGTGGTGCAGGATGTCATTGCCTCGGCCTTCGACAGCGCCGGCCAGCGCTGCTCGGCGCTGCGCGTGCTCTGCCTGCAGGAGGACATCGCCGACCGAGTGCTGGCCATGCTGCGCGCGGCGCTCGCCGAACTGCGCGTCGGCGACCCGGCGGAACTTGCCACCGACGTCGGCCCGGTGATCGACGCCGCCGCGCGCGATGCGCTCGAAGCGCATGTCGCGGCCATGCATTGCGGCGGCCGCAAGATCACGCGCGTCGAACCGCCCGCCGATCTGCCGCCCGGCACCTTCGTCATGCCGACCCTGATCGAGATCGAGCGCATCGATGAACTCGAACGCGAAGTCTTCGGCCCCGTCCTGCACGTGCTGCGCTTTGCCGGCGACGGGCTCGACGCGCTGGTGCGCGCCATCAACGCGACAGGCTACGGCCTGACCTTCGGCCTGCACAGCCGCATCGACGAAGCCATCGAGCGCGTCACCGCCGCCGTGCGCGCCGGCAACGTCTACATCAACCGCAACATGATCGGCGCCGTGGTTGGCGTGCAGCCCTTCGGCGGCGAAGGCAAGTCGGGCACCGGGCCCAAGGCCGGCGGCCCGCTCTACCTGCCGCGCCTGATGGGACAAGCGCTCACGGAGCTCGCCGCGCTCGGCCTTGCGCGCATCGACGAACCGCCGGCGCCCTTCTCCAGTTTTCGGGCCTGGGCGGCGCAGGCAGGCCGCGACGGACTCGCCGGTCGCTGCGACGCCTATGCCGGCGTAACGCCGCTCGGCACACATGCCGTGCTTCAAGGCCCGACCGGCGAAGAGAACACGCTTGCCTTCGCGCCGCGCGGCCGCGTGCTGTGCCTTGCCACCGACGAGGACGAGCGCCTGCACCAGATCGCCGCCGCGCTCGCCACCGGCAACACCGCCGTGCTGCCACGCGAAGCGATGCCGGCCATCGCCGGCCTCGAAGCGGACGTCGCCATCGACGACGAATCCGCGCCCGTCGACGTCATCCTCGTCGCGCTCGGCGAACCGGCGCTGCGCGAACTGCGCCGCCGCGCCGCCAGCCGCGACGGCGCGCTGGTCCCGGTCATCACGCCCGACCCCGCGAGCGGCGCCTACCCGCTCGACCGCCTCGTCACGGAACGCGTGATCAGCTTCAACAACGCCGCCGCGGGTGGCAACACCACGCTGATGACGCTAGCGAGCTGAGCGGATACGACGCATTCCTGAAAGTCAGTCCTCGTGGTACGCCGTCAAAGACGCCGGGCACGTCCTGACGGCATCGAACCCGAACGCATGACGCAGCAGTACTTCGAGCGCTTCTGCGGGAACAAGAACAGCCACGACTGGCGCAACTGGCCCTACTTCGCCGCACGGCGTACCACCGGGGCTGACTTTCGCGCTATGCCCCGAAACTGGACCCGGGGCTTTTCAGGAACTCGATCTCTTCCGGCGTCGATGTGCGTCCGAGTGCTTCGTTGCGATGGGGGAAGCGGCCGAAGCGCTTGACGACTTCCCAGTGCATGACGGCGTAGTCGTAGGCGGATGACATGCCCGGCAGATCGCGGACGTTGCCGAACAGCGCCAGCGCACGTTCCTGATCGGCGAGGTCTTCGCTGTGCTCGAAGGGCAGGTAGGCGAACAGCCGCTGGCTCGGTGTGTAGCCCGCGTCGAATCCGCGCTCGATCAGATGGCGCGCCACGGGTAGCGCGAGGTCGCCGTCAAGGTAGCCGCGCGCCTCGCCGCGAAAGATCATGAGCGGAAACTGGTCGAGTACGACGATCAGCGCCAGGCAGGCGTCGGGCGTGTCGCGCCAGTGATCGAGCGCGCCGCGTTCGGCGCGCTCCACTGCCGGCAGGAAGCGTTCGCGCACGTCCGCGTCGACGCGCGCACTGCCCGCGAACCAGAGCTCGCGTTGCCGCCGCGCGGGGTCGCTGCCATCGCCGAACCAGTAATCCAGGACTGCCTGATATTCGTTCATGTCGGGCTCCGATTGACGCGTTCTCCCACGGCGTACCACGAGGGCTGACTCTTGATGGCACGCAGCGCGTTTGCTAGTAGTATGCGCGTGACTCGCGGCAGAAGCCCAGGAACAGGGAGTCCTCGTTTTAAACGCGGATCGAAGAAGACGAATGCCCCTTGCTTCGCGCAAACGATGGTTGTTGGTTGCCGGACGGCTCGGCGCTGGCATTGCGTTGGCTTTGGCGTGCCAGGCGTTCGCGCTGGCTCTCGAGTCCCCGGGCAGCGACCCGGCCGTGTCCGAAGACCTGATGCAGCTCGATCGGCTCGCGGAAAGATACCCGAAGCAGGCGCTCCAAAAGTTGGAGGCCTTGCCGCGTCCCACGGACGCTGCCAGCGCGCGCCGCATCCACATGGATCTGGTGCGGGCTTCGATCTACCAGGCGGTGGGGCGGCTCGACGAGTCGCTGGCAATCTGTGTGAAGTTGCAGCCCGAGTTGGAGACGCTGGAGTCTCCGTATTTGCGGGTGCGATTGGGCCGCATCCTGAGCCAGGTCTACTTCGACCTGGGGCAGCTCGAAAATGCCGTTGCCGCCTCGGAGAAGGAACTCTGGGCGGCCGAGGTTTTCGGTAACCAGGATGCAATCGCCCAGGCGCAGGTCGACCTTGCCTGGGGACGGGCGGCGATCGGGGATCTGACGGGTGCGACCGAGGCCATCGCCCTTGCGAGCGGCCGTGCGCGCTCGACGGCGCGGCGCGCGGAAGTGGAGAACGTCGCCGGATACGTCGCCTACATTTCCAACGACCCGACAACGGCAATCGATCATCTCGAGCGCGCCAAGAGGCTTTATGAGGCCGACGACAACCCCCGCGACGCGGCCGCCGTGTCCGCGATGCTCGGCAACAACCAGGCGCGCCTGCGACGTTTCGTGGAAGCCGAAGCGTCGCTGCGCAGCGCGATCAAGCTGTTCGAGCAGACCGGGGATGTCCTGAGCGTCGGCTCCACTCTCAACAGCCTGGCCGACCTGCAGGGCCAGCTCGGCCAGACGACCCAGGGGCTGGCGACCAGTGCGAGGGCCCTGGCCATCTACCGCAGTGTGCCGACTTCCGACATCCTTGCGCGCATACACATCGTCCGGGCGCGACTGCTCGTCAACGCCGGGCGCACCGCCGCGGCGGCGCACGAAATGCGGCAGATCAAACCCGATGTCCTGAGCGGACTCAGCCTGAAGGCGCGCACGCAATACCTGCAGGTGAACTCGCTGATACACGCCAATACGGGTGATACCGTGACCGCAAGCAACGAGCTGCGGGACGCGGACGTGCTCTACGGCCGCCAGACCGAATCGATTCTCAAGACGCAGTTGGAGCAGCAGCGAAATCGCCTCGAACGACAGCGCTTGACGCGGGAAAACGAGGTGCTCGCCTCCACGGCCCGATGGGAACAGCGGACCGCAACGGCGACCGGACTCTCCGCCCTTTCGGTCGCCCTGGTGGCGGTGGTCCTTGGCATGGGCCTGGCACGCCAAAGGAAATTGACGGCGAAGATCCAGGCGCTCGCCGACACGGATTCGCTGACGGGCATCTACAACCGCAGGCGAATCCTCGATGCCGGCGAAAAGATTCACAAGAGGCGGCAACGCGATGGCGGCACCTTCGCGTTCGCCATTGTGGACGTCGATCGCTTCAAGGAGATCAACGACACCTACGGACACCCGGCCGGCGACCGGGCGCTGCGTGCGGTGGTCGAGGCGATGCAGCAGACACTGCGCGGCGGCGACATCATTGGCCGCTATGGCGGCGACGAGTTCGCGGTCCTGTTCACTGCCATCGATCATGCGGCGGCGCAGGGCGTGGCGGACCGCGTGCGCATCGCCGTGTCGACGTCGACCGGCAGGGCTGCCGGTTTCGACTTCCCGCTGACCGTCAGCATCGGCATCGCGACCCCGCAGTCGGAGGACGAGGCCTTCAGTCAGCTAGTGGCGCGCGCCGACGGCGCCCTTTACGTGGCCAAGGAAGGCGGCCGCAACCTGGTTGTGGTCGGCTGACGTCGCCTACGCCACGGCGTAAGCGCTCTTGCCCGCGTTCTTGGCCCGGTACATGGCGTTGTCGGCGTCCTGGAGGCAGCGCTCGATGGCGTAATTGCTCTCAGGCAGCAACGCGATGCCAATGCTGGCACCCGTCTTCGCCAAGCCCTGCGTCAACGTAAAAGGCTCGCGCATCGCCGCGATCAGGCGCTCGGCCAGTGCAACGCAGTCGGCACGGGCAGTGCCTGCACCCGTCAGCGTGGCCACGAGGAACTCGTCGCCACCCAGGCGCGAAACCAGATCTTCCGCGCGCAAGCAGGTCTTCATGCGCGCCGCCACTTCGCGCAGGACGGCATCCCCAGCGGCGTGTCCGAGCGCGTCATTGATGGCCTTGAAGCCGTCGAGATCGAGGTAAAGCAGTCCGAGCACCTCCTGGCGCCGTTGCGCGGCGGCGGCCATGCGCGGCAGGGCATCGGCCATGAACGAGCGGTTGGGCAGGCCGGTCAGTTCGTCGAAAAGCGCCATGCGCGTGATGCGTTCCTCGAGTTGCTTGCGCTCGGTGATGTCGTGGAAGACACTGACCGCGCCGACGACGGCACCGTCGTGCCTGATGGCCGCAACGGTGAACTCGACCGGGAAAGCGCTCCCGTCCCGGCGCAGGAATAGCTCGTCCTTGGCCTCGCGCGGTTGTCCGTCCCGCAACGTGTGCCAGATCGGGCAATCTGCGACCGGATAAGGGCTGCCGTCCGCGCGGTGGTGGTGCGTGGCCTCGTGGAGATTCAGGCCGATGCCTTCGTCATCCGCCCAGCCGAACATCCTGCGGGCTGCCGGGTTGATGAACAGGACACGGCCATCGAGATCGACGCCGCAGATGCCTTCCCCTGCTGATGTCAGGATCGATTCGCTGCGCTGGCGTGCCTCATCGGCTTCCCGGTGCGAACGTTCCAGCTGGGCCGTGTATTCCGCGCCCTGCCGGTCGAGAGCCTCGCGCTCGGCGCGCTGGCGCTGCCAGTTGCGATGGGCCAGCCAGGAGGGCACCAGGGTGGCGACCAGAAACAGGATCGCCAGGCCGGCCATCCGCAGCGCGTCGGCGCGCCACTGGGCGAGATAGTCGTCGTCGGCCAGACCTATCACCAGGAACAGCGGATAGTCGCCGACCTGCCGGAACGCGTAGCTGCGCGCGATGCCGTCGACGCCTGACCTGGCGTGGTACTTGGCGGTGCGCGGAGCGGCCTCGAGCAGTTCTCGCAAATTGGCGGATGGCGTGGTCGCGCCGGCCGAGGCGCCCTGGGCGTCGGCCAGGCTGTAGCGCGCGATCAGCGTGTCCTTGTCCCACAGGCCGATGTTGCCGTGGGCACCGAGATCCAACCGGGCGAACAGCTCTATGAAGCGATCCACCGTCACGGCCACGTGCACGTCCCCGGCGAACGAACCGTCCGGATTGTCCATGCGGCGGCTCAGGGTGACCATCGGCTTGAGCGCGGCCCGACCCACCACCGGCTTGGAAATGACCAGGCCCGCCGTCGGGTCGTCCCGCATCCTGATGAACTGCGGACGGTCGGCAATATTGGCGTTGGCCACCTTGATGCCGCTGACGGCATAGCGAATGATGCCGTTGGCATCGACGATGCGCAGACCGAGTGCCTCGGGCAGGCGCGCGTCGTGGCGCGCGATCGCCGCCTCGAGTTCGCGGCGATCGATGCCGCCGTGGCGCCGCTGGCGCGCAACCTCGTCGGCCACCGCCTGCAAGGTGAGGTCGATCTTGCCGATGAAACCGGCCAGGTTCTGCTCGAGAATCCTGGCGTAGTTGTCGGTCATCATGACGGCGTCCGCGACCGCACGTTCATGGTCCTGGGCGACGACCAGGCTCACCATGGCGATGACGAAGGCATTGACCGAAAGTGTGGCTGCCCAGAGCAGGCTCGCGAAGCGGCTATGTTTGGACATCGATACCATGACTCCCCTGCCGGCCGCGCATGGCTCGCCATTTCGCGGGCATTCCCGCCTGGTTGAAAGTGGCGCTGGCGGCCGGTGGGAACAGATTATCAGCTTGCAGCCACCACGGCGTGCCGCGAGGGCTGACTCTAGCCGCGCGCCACAGGCCGCAGATCGTGCACGTCGATGGCGACGAGCGTCGGAAAGGGCAGCGGGTTGGCGAGGTGGAACAACGGCCGCACGCGCCGCGTCACGGGAGCGCGCAGGCCGTGGAAGTCGCGGTGGCCCGTACACAGGTGTGCCGCGCGCGCCCAGGCACCGACGACTTCGGCGGTGTAGTCGAGGCGCAGCAGTTCCCCGGTCGGCGCGAAGTGGAAGACCTGGTCACGGCTGTGTGTCGGCACGTCGGCCGGAAAGGTCACCGGGACGCTTCTTACGCCGTCGCGCGCGACCGACGCCACGCCGAACTTGAAACCCGGCCGCAGGAAGAGGAACGGCGTCGTCAGATAGTTCCACGTCGCATAGCCCGCGAAGTAGAGGAGGTCGAGGTCGTCCCACCACAGTTCGCGGCGCAGGCCGACGAAGGCGGTACGCGGATGCGTGCGGCGCGCGAGGACCGCGCCATCTGCCGCAACGATGCGCACTTCCTCCTCGCCGAGCCATTCACCCCGCCGGCCCGGGCGAGGCCAGTCGAAGAAGGTGAAGCGCGCGTCGCCCGTCGACGCGATGACCTGCACGCGCCGCAGCGGCTGCACACGCTTGGTGGTGAACAGAAAGCCTTCGGCCGAGAGCGTGGCTTCGATGCCGGAGAGCCGCTGCCAGAGTTCGGCGCCGCCGGCGTCGGCGATGGCGTCGGCGATGATGTGATCTGCACTGGTCATTGCGGCTCCCCCTCGCGGCTGTCGACGACGCGCTCGATGCGGCGGTCGGGAATCAGCCACATCAGCGCGACGGCGACGTACAGGAACTCGGAAATCGCCGGCGCGACGAACGCGGCGGGGATGGCCGCGAGATAGAAGAGCGGCGACATCTTGCCCTTGAAGTCGCGGCCGACGGCGCGCGCGAGCAACGAATCGCCGCCCTGCGTAACGATGATCGCGCGCTGCAGCAGCCAGTAGGCGATGGCCGCCATCAGCAGCACGAAGCCGTAGGTGGCGGTCGGCACCGCGGCGAAGTGGTTCTCGCCCATCCAGCCGGTGGCGAACGGGAACAGCGACAGCCAGAACAGCAAATGCAGGTTGGCCCAGAGGATGCCGCCGCTCACGCGGCGCACCGTGTGCAGCATGTGGTGGTGGTTGTTCCAGTAGATGCCGAGGTAGACGAAGCTCAGCACGTAGGTGAGGAACACCGGCAGCAGGTCCGCGAGCGCCGCGATCTCGGCCGAGTGCGGCACTTTCAGTTCCAGCACCATGATGGTGATGATGATGGCGAGCACGCCATCGCTGAATGCTTCGAGACGGTTCTTGCCCATGGCCGTTGTCTTTCGCGCCGGAACGATGCGTCGATGGTACAACGCCGGCGGGCGCCGGAGTTCCGCGCTGCGATGAAACCGACCCGCGGTTGCGTGGTCAGATACAGTGTGTCCCTGAGGAGCGCGGCAGCCTGCGGCGCCCGCCGGCGGAGGTAAAGACCATGACGTCCGACTGGAACCTCGACGCGATTCCGTTCGAATCCATCGAACCCGCGCAGATCAGGCAAGAAGAAGAGTTGTTCTACCTGGTGACGGCGGCATCGTTCATCGAGAGCGGCGCTGCGCTCTACACGGCCAACCTCGCGACCTACTTCGACGGCGACGAGGACATGGTCGCATGGCTGAAGAGCCTCTGGGAAGTCGAAGAGTTGCGCCACGGCCGTGTTCTGTGTGCGTACGTGCGCCACGTCTGGCCCGAGTTCGCGTGGGACGCCGCCTACGCGCACTTCCTCGCCGACTACTCGCGCCTGTGCACGATGGCGGAGCTCGAGCGCAGCCGAAGCCTCGAACTCGTGGCGCGTTGCGTTGTCGAGATGGGCACCGCCACCTACTATCGCGCGCTGGCGGCGCAAAGCGCCGAGCCCGTGCTGGCAGGCATCGCCGGGCGCATCAGCGCGCAGGAAGTCGGCCACTACCGGCACTTCTACGGCCAGTTTCGCAAGTATCGCGCGCTTGAAGCCACGCCGCGCCGCGACGTGCTGGCGGCGCTCGGGCGGCGACTCGCCGCGGTCGGCGACGAGGATGCGCACCTCGCGCTCTGGCATGCCTTCGTCGCGCGCGAGGGCGCGCACGCAGCAGATGCGAAGGCGTATCGGGCGCTCGCGCGCCGCATCGGGGTCACGCTGCGGCAACAGTATCCCGCCGACCTCGCGGCGAAGATGCTCCTGAAACCGCTCGACCTGCCCGCGTGGCTCGGCCACGCGCTGGTACCGCCGCTCGCCGGCGCGCTGTATCTGGCGCTGCCTGCGGCGGGCCGCTAGCGCCTGCTACTTGGGCACGAACACTGCGTGCGGAAAGTCAGCCCCCGTGATACGCCGTACGGGGTGCCCGTAGAGGCGCGCCAGCGTGTCTTCGTCGAGCACGGCGTCGACCGGGCCGGCGGCGTGTGCGCCGTCGCCGAACAGCAGCAGCGCGCGGTCGCAGTAGCGCAGCGCGAAGTTGGGATCGTGCAGCACCAGCGCCACGGCGATGCCGTCGCGGCGGGCGCGCTGCGAGAGCAGTTCGAGCGTGGCGATCTGGTGGTTGAGGTCGAGGTGGGCCAGCGGCTCGTCGGCCAGCATCAGGCGTGTCTGCTGCGCGAGCAGCGCGGCGATTGCGACGCGCTGGCGCTCCCCGCCCGAGAGCGTGCGCACTTCCCGGCTCTCCATGTCGGCGAGGTTCATGTCGGCGAGCACGGCGCGCGCGATGCGCGCGTCCGACGGCGACTCCCAGGACCAGCGCGAAAGGTGCGGATGCCGGCCGGTGAGCACGGCTTCGAGGACCGTGCTGGCGAAGGGGTCGGAGCGATCCTGGCCGAGCCAGCCGCGCACGCGTGCGGCGGCGCGCAGGCCGAGGTCGGCGTAGCTCTGGCCATCGATGAAGAGTTCGCCGCCGTCGGCGGGGCGCAGGCCGGCGAGCGTCGCGAGCAGCGTCGACTTGCCGGCGCCGTTCCTGCCGAGGATGGCGAGGCGCTCGCCTGCCGCGAGCGCGAGGTCGAGTTCGCGACACACTGCGTGCGGACCGATGCTGACCGAGAGGCGGCGCGCTTCGAGGATCATGGCCGCTGGCTTCTGCCCAGCAGGAACAGGAAGACCGGCACGCCGATCAGCGCGGTGAGCACGCCGACCGGCAACTGGACCGGCGCGGCGATCGTGCGCGCGGCAGTGTCGGCGAGCACGAGCAGGCTGCCGCCGGCGAGGATGGCGGCGGGCAGCAGCAGGCGCTGGTCGTTGCCGACCGCGAGGCGGATCAGGTGCGGCACGATGAGGCCGACGAAGCCGATGGAGCCGGCCGTGGTGACGGCGGTGGCCGTGGCGAGCGAGGCGACGACGTAGATCACGCGGCGCAGCAGCGGCACTGCAACGCCCAGCGCCAGTGCAGATTCGAAGCCGCGCGCGAGCAGATTCAGTTCGCGCGCAAACGGCAGCGCGACTGCGAAGGCCGCGACCAGCACGCCGAGCGCGGGCAGCGGATTCACGGCCTGCGACAGGTCGCCCATCAACCAGAACAGCATGCCCGGCAGGCTCTGCTGCGGCGCCAGCGTGAGGATCAGCGCGACGACGCTGCCGGCGCCTGCGGCGACCACGACGCCGGTGAGCAGGAGCCGCGTCTGCGTCCAGCTGCCGTCGCCGTGCGCGAGGCCGAATACCAACAGCATGGCGGCCAGCGCGCCGGCGAAGGCGAAGCCCGGTACGCCGAAGCCGGCAAGGCCGAGCAGCATCGCGGTGAGCGCACCGACCGCAGCGCCGCCGGAAACGCCCAGCACATAAGGATCGGCGAGCGGGTTGCGCAACAGTACCTGCATCAGGCTGCCGGCCAGCGCCAGCAGGCCGCCGCAGGCGAAGGCGGCCAGCGCGCGCGGCAGGCGCAGGTCGAAGATGACCTGCCGCGCCAGCGCGTCGTCGCCGTCGAACGCGATGCTGCCCACCGCCGCCGCCAACGCCAGGCTCGCCACGGCCAGGATGGCCAGAGAGAGAAGAACGAGCAAGGCGCGGCGGCGGGAGGGCATGCGGTCAGAAGCGGTAACGCGCCGTCACGTAGCCGGCGCGCGGGTTGGCCGGGTAGTACGAGGCGCCGTATCCGTAGTCGAGAGCGTAGGTCGCGTACTTGCGGTTGGTCAGGTTGGCGATGCGAGCATCGAGGTTCCAATGACCGAACTGCCAGCGCGACTTCCAGTCGAGCGTCGTGTAGGCCGGCAATTGCGTGCGCGTGTTGGCTTCATCGCCGACGAAGTGGCGGGAGCCCACGTAGCTGGCGAGGAGCGAGTGCGTGCCGACGGCAGCGCCATCCCAGGTCAGCATCGCCGTCAACTTCGTGCGTGGCACGAGGGGAATGGTCTTGCCGTCGTTCGCGCCTTCGGTGAATTCGGCCTGCTGTTGCGTCCAGGAAAGGTTGGCGTGCCAGGCGGCGGCAACCTGCCAGCGCGTATCCACCTCGATGCCGCGATGGAGCGTTCGCTGCAGGTTCTCGTTCTGGAAGGTGATGGCGTTGTAGGTGATCTCGTCGCGCATGCGCTGTTCATACAACGTCGCCTGGATCGAATGCCCGTTGCCGCGCCATTCCGTGCCCAGGTCGACTTCCTTGCCGGTTTCCGGGCGCGGCGGCGGCAGGGCGAAGCCGCCGAAGGTCGTCAGTTCGTCGAGCACCGGGTAGCGGAACGTGGTCGCGGCCTTGGCGAAAACTTTCCAGGCCGCCGACGGCCGCCAGATCGCGCCCAGTTCCGTCGCCGGCTTCGAGGCCGTCGTGTCGCTTCCGGACGTGGCCGCCGTGTTGGTGGCGTGCGTGGAGATGCGCTGCGCGCGCACGCCCGCCGTGATCGCCATCGTGTCCGTCGCCTGCGTGGTGTTGTGGACGTAAGCGCCGAGGCTCCTGCGGTCGAAGGAGACGGTGTCGGTGGTGGCGCCGCCCGGGGTGGCGGCGATGTCCTGATCGAGCTTGGCGTCCGACCAGTCGACGCCCGCCACGGTCGTGCTATCCACGCCGGCGAGGCCGTGCGCCCAGCGCAGGCGCGGTGTCAGCGCGTAGCTGCGCACGCCGACGTCGCGGTAGGAACCCCAGTTGGAGATCCACGACCGGTTGCGTGAATCGTCGATCTCCAGTTCGGAGATCATCGTCAGATTCGGCGTCAGGTCCTTGCGCACGCCCGGACGGAAGAATTCGTGGTCGCGCTTGAACCAGCTGTCCGTGGTTTCCGCCGCGCGCGGGTTGCTGGCGTATTGCGCCTCGGTGACGGCGCCGGGCAGGCCGTAGCGCAGGGTGCTGGCGCCGGCATCGACGAACACTTCGCCGCCGGCGATGTCGTGGCTGACGCGGCCGGACGCGGCCGTCGAGCGGTGCTCGTTGTTGCGGCGGTACTCGTTGCTTTCGACGTGCTCGACGCTGGCCACGATGCGGTGGGCGCCGAGCGAGGTCGACAGGTTGCCGTCGACCTGTCCGTAGCCGAAGCTGCCCGCGGTTACCGCGACGTCGGCTGCAGGTTCCCGACCGCGGTTGGTGATGATGTTGATGACGCCCGCCACGGCCTGGTCGCCGTACATGACGGCGCCGCTGCCACGCACGATCTCGATGCGCTCGATGCTTTCGAGCGGAATCGCGCCCCAATAGGGCGAGGTGAAATCGAGGCTGTCGAGCCGGCGTCCGTCGACCAGCACCAGGGTGCGCAGGCCGCCGTTCTCGCCGAAGCCGCGCAGGCTCGCCGACGCGTCGGCGGCGAGGCTGCCGTAAAGCGAACGGAAATCGAAGCCGGCCCGTGTCGCCAGCAGTTCGGGCAGCGTGGCGGTGGGCGTGCGCGCGATTTCTTCGCGGTCGATGGTGACGACGTTGGCAGCAACCTTGCGGTCGGTCTCGTCGAAACGGTTGGCCGTGACGATGACATGCAGGTCGTCGGCGAACGACGAAAGGGGAAGGGTGAAGGCCGCGACGGCGGCGGCGATGAAGCGACGTTGCATCAAGGACTCCCGATGACCGGCAAGCTTTCCCGCAAGCCGGAACATTGCTGAACGGAAATGCGCGGGAGCTGGGAGCCTCGAATTCAGGCAGCCGCCCCTCGCGGCATTTCCACCTTTGTCCGTGGCCGGTCTCCGGGCTCGGAAGTCTTGACGCGTCGCCTTCCCGGGTTTGATCCCAGTGGCAGATGGACGCGCCCACACTTCCTTACCGTTGCGGGGGCAGCACAGGCATTGCCGGTTGGCCGGCGCACCTGTTTCCCGTTTCACCCGAACGCCCATCGTGCAAGGGGCGGTCGGGCACCACGAACGCCGGAGATTCTAGCATCGGCTTCGGGGGCTTCCGTCCCGCTGCGCAACAACATGCGGCATAACCTTCAATGTCATCGCTTACTACTTGACCGAACAGGAGTTTTCAACGACACTTGGCATCAGTGGACACCGATATCGCCTCCCTCGAAGCCAAAGTCGACCGCGTCGTCGCCTACTGTGACGAGCTGCGTGAGCAGAACGTCGCGTTGCGCCAGCGCGTCGCCGGCCTCGAACAAGAGAAGCAAGCGCTCACCGAGCGTATGACGGTTGCACGCGAACGACTCGAGACCCTCGTGGAGAAACTGCCAGCGGAATGAGCAACGGCAACACGATCGACATCAACCTGCGCGGCAAGGAATACCGCGTCGCGTGCGCGCCCGAGGAGAAGGACGACCTTCTCGCCGTCGTGGCCTTCCTCGACTGGAAGATGGGCGAGATCGCCAAGCAGACGAAGAGCACCGGCGAGCGGCTCGCGGTCATGACGGCGCTGAATCTTGCGCATGAACTGATCAACATCAAAGAACCCGCAACTTCGATTGACGCGAAAGAAGTCACGCGTAGAATCGCAGCCATGGAAGCGCGTCTGGACGCTCTCCTGGCTCCTCAGGAAGAACTGTTCTAGACCGCCCGCGAGTTTCCCTGCGGTGTTCGCCAAGGTCGTAATTCCTTCGAACCTATGTCTTGTTGACACGGTTGCCGACCAAGGACGTCGCTGTTGTGAGCATCCCTCGCCGGATGCACCTGATGCGACAGGAACGCGACCCACCTGAACCTCGGTTCAGGAGACACGACCTAGCGGCATGCGCGGGGAACCTGATACAGAGCACGGAATGTTCCGCGCTCTTTTTTTTGCGCTGACGGGGACATGCGTTACTGGCTGATGAAGACCGAGCCCGGCGTCGTCGGCATCGACGACGTGCTGGCGCTGCCGGACCGGACCGTCGACTGGTGGGG
>DATJQH010000042.1:0-4663 GCA_035505955.1 Rhodocyclaceae bacterium | reverse complement strand
AGGTGATGCCATAGCCGATCAACTCAGCGTTGGGGTGACCAGGGGCCATCCGGCGGCCGAGACGGATGGGATTGGCGTAATAGCTGTCTCCATCGTCAGCCACGGTCACGGCGCGATGGTGACGCGGCTCGTCGGCCAACTACTCGCGTGTCCCGAGGTCGCCCAGATCATCGTGACGCGGAATGTTCCCGAGCCAACCCGGTTCGTCGGCGAGGGCAAGGTTGATGTCGTGGAAAACCTGCTGCCAAAGGGCTTCGGCGCAAATCACAATGCTGCGTTCCGGCGATGCCGCGCGCCGTTCTATTGCGTGCTCAACCCGGACATCGAATTGCAGGGCAATCCTTTCCCGGACCTTCTGGCGCAAGCGGGCCGGACCGGTGGTGCGGTCACGGCGCCGTTGATTGTCGCGCCGGACGGGACGGTCGAGGACAGCGCGCGGCGGTTCCCGACGCTGCTGACGCTTGCGCGCAAAGCGCTGGGAGGTCCTGATGGACGCTATTTCATCGACTCGGGACAACAGACGCAGGCTGTCGATTGGGTTGCCGGCATGTTCATGCTGTTCGCCTCCAGCGACTACGCGAAACTCGGTGGATTCGACGAGCGTTACTTCCTTTATTACGAAGATGTCGATTTGTGCGCCCGAGCCTGGCGTGCCGGGATGCGGGTCGTGGTGGTGCCCGCTGTATCGGCGGTTCACGACGCGCGACGCGACAGTCATCGCAGCTTCCGCCACATGCGCTGGCACCTTGCCAGCATGCTGCGTTTTCTTGCGTCAGGCCTGGGCTCGCGATGACGACGCTGGTGACAGGTGCAAGCGGGTTTATCGGAGGTCGGTTGCGTCGACCTGGCGATCGTGCGCTTGTACGCAACGTGAAGTCCTCACCGGATGATGCCCTTGGGGATCTGCTGGAGCCGTCATCGTTGCGGCATGCCTGCGAGGGTGTCGAGTGCGTCTTTCACTGCGCCGGATACGCGCATGCCTTCAATTTTTCCGATGCCTCGCTCCACTGGCGTATCAATCTCGAAGGCACACGCAACCTGGTCGAAGCGGCGGGAGAGGCAGGTGTGAAGCGCTTCGTGTTTCTTTCGAGCGTGAAGGCCATGGCCGAACCGGGCGAGGAATGCGTGGATGAGGACTGGCCGGGCGAGCCGGAAAGCCCTTACGGGCAGGCGAAGCGCGCGGCGGAGGAAGCGGTGCTGGAAGCCGGAAGCCGGTATGCCATGCATGTCGTCAGTCTGCGGTTGGCGATGGTCTACGGCCGGGGCGGGCATGGCAATCTCGAACGCCTGGCGCGAGGCATTCGCGCCGGATGGTTTCCGCGGCTACCCGAGACACACAACAGGCGATCTGTCATTCACGTGGATGATGTCGTGGCGGCGACGCGACTCGTGGCAGAGGCTCCGGCAGCCAACGGGCGTACGTATATCGTGGCCGATCCGCAGCCCTACTCGGGGCGGGAGATCTATGACATCCTGCACGGCGTACCACGAGGGCTGACTTTCAGTTGGAGCCCTCCGTCGATGATTTGGCGCGCTGGCGGCCGGATGGGAGACGCGGTGGGCGCGTTGTTGAAGCGGCCCTTGCCGTTGAACTCGGAGGTCGTGAGCCGGTTGCTGGATTCCGCCTGCTACTCGCCGGCGCGGATCGAGCGCGAACTGGGGTGGCGGGCGCGGATTGGCCTGGTCGAGGGTGTTCAGGAGATGCTGGGGGAGCAACTGCAGTGAAGCGCGCGTTCGACATGATGTTGGCCATGGCCTTGGCGCTGTTGCTCGCCATTCCATTCGCGTTGATTGCCGTGCTGGTGCGCGTGACTTCACCTGGACCGGCGCTTTACTGGTCGGATCGGATCGGCCGGAACAACAGCGTTTTCCGCATGCCCAAGTTTCGGACCATGCGCGTCGGCACGCCCGCGGTGGCCACGCACCTTCTCGCCGATCCGTCGGCCTGGCTCACGCCTGTCGGGGGGTTCCTTCGTCGCACCAGCCTCGACGAGTTACCGCAGTTGTGGAGCATACTTGCCGGGGACATGAGCTTCGTCGGGCCGCGCCCGGCGCTCTTCAATCAGGATGATCTCGTAGCGCTGCGCACCGAACGGGGCGTGCATCGTCTGGTGCCCGGGCTCACCGGCTGGGCGCAGGTCAACGGCCGCGACGACTTGCCGATTCCGGTCAAGGTCGAGTTCGACGTCGAGTACATGCGGCGGCGCTCTTTCTGGTTCGACCTGAGGATCCTTTGGCTGACGGCGCTCAAAGTGAGCCATGGCGAGGGTGTTTCGCACTGACTGGAGCGCGGAACCGATAGAATCGCCGGCACCATGAATCCGCGTACGTTGGCCGCATTCCTGCACGATATCTTCGCGACGGCGTTGATGTGGCTGGCGGCGTACTGGATCCGCTTCAACCTCGATGTGCCCGCCGAGTTTGCAGCCGCAGCATGGCGGACCGTGTTCTGGGTCGTGCCGCTCTACGGCACGATCTACCTGGCCTCCGGTTTGTATCGCGGCATCTGGCGCTATGCGAGCGTCAACGACCTTCGACGATTGCTGATTGCCGTCGGCATCGGGGCCATTGCGATGGCCTTCATCGCCTTCGCGTTCAACAAGGGAGGGCGTATCCCGCGCTCGGTGTTCATCCTTCATCCCGTGCTCGTCGTGATGATGATGGCCGGCGACCGCTACCTGTATCGCGCGTGGAAGGACGGCTATCTGTTCGGCGGTTCCGCCGGCAAGGGCAAGCCGGTCGTCATCCTGGGAGCGGGCGACGCCGCAGCGAGTTTGATCAGCGATCTGGCTCGCAGCAGGCAATGGCGCGTGGTTGGCCTATTTGATGACAATGCCATGAAGATCGGTCGCCGGATCGGCGATGTGCCGATTCTCGGACCCATGGACAACCTGGCCCGCCACGTCGGCAGCCTCGGCGCCAGGCACGCGATCATAGCCATGCCTGCAGCGACCTCGGGCCAGCGTCGGCAGGCTGCGGAGAAGGCAGCGAACGCGGGCCTCACCGTGTTCACGGTTCCGGCATCGGCCGACATTCTGGCCGGCAAGGTATCGGTTTCGCAGGTGCGCAAGGTCGAGTTGGAAGATCTGTTGGGACGGGACCCCGTTCAACTCGACGTCGAAGGCCTGCACAGGTTGTTGACCGGCAAGGTGGTGCTGATCACCGGCGCGGGCGGCTCGATCGGTTCGGAACTCGCACGCCAGATTGCGCGCTACGATCCACGGCAACTGGTGTTCTACGAGCAGTCCGAGTTTGCACTCTACGCAGTCGAGCAGGAGTTCACGGGCAAGCCCGTTGCGTGCGTCGTTGGGGACATCCGCGACGTTGCGCTGCTCAACGCCGTGTTCGAACGTTATCGCCCGGATGTCGTCTTCCATGCGGCGGCCTACAAGCATGTGCCGCTGATGGAAAATGACAACGCCTGGGGTGCGGTGCGGAACAACGTGCTCGGTACGTATCGCGTGGCAAGAGCGGCAATCGACCACGGCGTCGGCGAGTTCGTGCTGATCTCCACGGACAAGGCCGTCAATCCGACCAATGTGATGGGGGCGAGCAAGCGTCTCGCCGAAATGCTTTGTCAGGCCCTGCAGGCGCAGGCGAAGACACGCTTCGTCATGGTTCGATTCGGCAACGTGCTGGGCTCGTCGGGCAGCGTGATCCCGAAGTTCCGCGAGCAGATCGCCAAGGGCGGGCCGGTGACGGTGACGCACCCGGAGATCATCCGCTATTTCATGCTGATTCCGGAGGCCGCCCAGCTGGTCCTGCAGGCCGGCCTGATGGCGAGCGCCGGTGCGGAGAGTGGCAAGATATTTGTGCTCGACATGGGTGAGCCGGTGAAGATCGCCGATCTTGCGCGCGACCTGATTCGCCTCTCGGGCTTTACCGAGGCCGAAATCCCCATCGAATACACAGGGCTGCGGCCCGGCGAGAAACTGTACGAGGAATTGCTGGCCGACAACGAGGCGACGGTGCCGACACCACACCCAAAGCTGCGCATCGCGCGCCCGACCGCGGCGCCGGATTCGGCCTGGGTTTCCGACCTGCTCACGTGGCTGGATCCTCCGGTGCGTTCCGAAGCCGAGGCGAAAGCCGGCCTACAGCAGCGCGTGCCGGAATACCAGCCAGCGCATCATTGACCGCAAATGACGGCGGGGACGCAGTTTGGTAACTGAGCCCCCGCCGGTAGTCATTCTGTTTCTTGGATGGCTACATCCTCAGCAGGCCGTTTTAGGCGGCCAGTGCGAAACGCTCATCGTTGGCGTTTGTGGTTTTGCGCGGATTACGTCCGTCGCCTCTCGGGTCGCCTGCTAGCCTTGTTCGCCCTGTCGAAACCAGTACACCCCCCCAGTGGTGGAGGTGGCGGGAATCGAACCCGCGTCCAGAACGCTTCCGGGTCGCCGGAATTACGACCATGGCTGGCATTATGGGGCCGCGACCACCCCGATTCAAGTCACAGGAGATAGAGCAGGTCGAGCGGCTCGCTGATCGTGGCGTCGGCGTTCCAGTCGTGGATGGGCGTGCCATCGCCGAGGTAGCCCCACGCGGCCGCGATCGCACGCATGCCGGCGGCACGGGCGGCCTGCATGTCGCGCAGGTCGTCGCCGACGTACAAAGTCAGCCCCGGTGGTACGCCGGCGGACTCGCACGCGAGCAGCAGGGAATC
>DATJQH010000041.1:0-18134 GCA_035505955.1 Rhodocyclaceae bacterium | reverse complement strand
GAGAGCCTCGCCCGCATCGGCCGCTGGCCGTGGCGGCGCGCCATCCACGCCACGCTGCTGCAACGGCTGACCGAGGCAGGCGCCGGCGTCGTCGGCATGGACATCATCCTCAGCGAGCCCGATGTGCGCGATCCGGACGGCGACCGCGTGCTGGCCGATGCAATCCGCCGCAACGGGCACGTCGTGCTGCCGGTGGCGCCGCGTTACCTGCTGCCCGGGCTGCTCTCGGACGGCCTGCCGATCGAGCCGTTCCGGGCCAACGCGGCGGCGCTGGGCCACATCGAGATTCCGCTCGATGCCGATGGCATCGCGCGCGGCGTCTATCTCCGGGCCGGCGTCGGCGCGCCGCGCTTCCCGCAGTTCGCGCTGGCCGTTCTGAAAGTCAGCCGCGATGGTACGCCAGGCGGTGCGGCCGTGCCCGAGCGCGACGCCACCACCGACCTCGAGTGGCATCGCGACGGCTGGCTGCATCCGCAATTCGCCGGCCCGCCGGGAACCTATCAGACGGTGTCGTATGTCGACGTGCTCAGCGGCGCCGTGCCGGCCGAGCGGCTGCGCAGCAAACTCGTGCTCGTCGGTGCCACGGCCGCAGGACTTGGCGACCGCTATCCGACGCCGATGTCGGAGCTCGGCCTGCCGATGTCGGGCGTGGAAATCCATGCCACGCTGCTCGACGCGCTGCGCACCAATGCCGTGGTCAACTGGGCATCCGTAGGCGCGGTGACGGCGGTCACCGTCGCGATTCTGCTCGCGCTTATGACCGGCCTGCTGTTCCTGTCGCCGCGCGACGGCCTGCTGCTCTCCGCGTTGGTCGGCGTCGGCGCCATCGTCGGCGCCCTCATCCTGCTGCGCTGGGGCCATCGCTGGCTGCCGCCCAGTTCGATCCTGCTGTCCGCAGTGCTGGCCTATCCGCTGTGGAGCTGGCGTCGGCTCGAAGCCGCACAGCGCTTCATGGATGCCGAACTCGTGCAGTTGCGTGAAACCGAGCCCGGTGCCACGGCCGGCACGCCGATCGCGCATGGCCCCGATCCGCTCGAGAACCGCATCGCCATCGTGCGCGCCGCCATCGAGCGCCAGCGCACCATCCGCCGCGTCCGTGACGACACCATGCGTTTCATCTCGCACGACATCCGCTCGCCGCTCGCCTCCATCATCACGCTCGTCGAAGGCGCGGGCACCCAGCCCGGGGCCGATCACGCGGGCCGTCTCAAGCGCGCGGGCCACTACGCGCAAAAGGCGCTCAAGCTTGCGGACGACTTCTTCCGGCTGGCGAAGGCGGAGGCCATCGACGCCAGCAAGTTCGAGGAACTGGAGCTGGCGTCGCTGGCGCAGGAGGCAGCCGATGCCGCATGGCCGCAGGCCGAGCGCAAGCGCATCGTCATCCAGGTGCGCGATGAGGCACATCCGGACGCGCTGGTGCGCGGCGACCGCGCGCAGCTTGCGCGCGCGCTCGTCAATCTGCTCGACAACGCCATCAAGTTCAGCACCGAGGCGGCGCCCATCCAGATGACATTGCGTGACGACGGCGACTGGCAGGAGATCGCCATCACGGATCGCGGCTGCGGCATTGCGCCGGAAGACTTCGAGAAGTTGTTCACGCGCTATGGCCGCATCACGCGCCCGGACCAGCCGGCGCAGGCCGGCGTCGGGCTGGGGCTCCTGATCGTGAAGACCATCGTCGAACGGCACGGCGGCACGATCGCGGTCGAGAGCGAACTCGGCGCAGGTGCCACCTTCCGGGTCCGCCTGCCGCGCGTCGTTCCGGACCAAGGCTGAACACGCGTATTGCGCCGCACCACCCGGCGCGCCACAATGCCGGCAACCTGCCGATATCAACGGCGAGCCGGGGAGAATATGCATGAACCAGCCCGACATCATCGAGTTCATCGAGAACCGCACCTACGACGAAATCAGCGTCGGCGACAGCGCCACGCTCGTGCGCACGCTGCGGCCGGAAGATATCCAGATGTTCGCCATCATGTCCGGCGACCTCAATCCCACGCACGTCGATCCGGAGTACGCGCGCTCGTCGTCCTTCCGCGAAGTGGTGGCGCACGGCATGTGGGGCGGCGCCCTGATCTCGAACGTGCTGGGCACCCAGTTTCCGGGACCGGGCACCGTCTACGTCGGCCAGACGCTCAACTTCGCGCGCCAGGTGCGCGTCGGCGACACCATCACGGTCACCGTCACCTGCCGGCGCAAGTTCGAGCACAACCACCACATTGTCTTCGATTGCCTGTGCATCAACCAGGATGGGCAGCCGGTCATCCAGGGTTCTGCGGAGGTCCTGGCGCCGACAGACAAGGTCCGGCGGCCCAAAGCGACACTGCCGGAAATCCGGCTTGCCTCGACGCGCACGGCGCGCTACGAGCACCTGCTGGCCAACACGCGCGGCCTGCCGCCGATTTCCATGGCCGTGGTGCATCCGTGCGACACGGAATCGCTGAAGGGCGCCATGCTGGCGCGCGATCGTGGCCTCATCATTCCGACACTCGTCGGTCCCGAGAACAAGATCCGTGCGCTGGCGGAGAGCATGACGCTCGACATCTCGGACTGCCGCATCGTCAATGTGCCGCACAGCCACGCCGCGGCGGAATCGGCGGTGGCGATGGCGCGCGAAGGCGACGTGGCGGCGCTGATGAAGGGCTCGCTGCACACCGACGAACTGATGGCCGAGGTCGTCGACAAGGCGACGGGTTTGCGTACCGACAGGCGCATCAGCCACGTCTTCCTGATGGACGTGCCGACCTATCCACGGCCGCTGCTGATCACCGACGCCGCAGTCAACGTGCAGCCCACGCTGGAGGACAAGGTGGACATCGTCCAGAACGCGATCGACCTCGCGCACCTCTTGCGCATCCCTGAGCCCAAGGTGGCCATTCTGGCCGCGGTCGAAATGGTCAATCCCTCGATGCAGGCCACGCTCGATGCCGCCGCGCTGTGCAAGATGGCGGACCGCGACCAGATCCACGGCGGCATTCTCGACGGGCCGCTGGCCTTCGACAACGCCATCTCCGAAGTGGCGGCGCACACCAAGGGCATCCGCTCGGCGGTGGCAGGCCGTGCCGACATCCTCCTGGTGCCGGACATCGAATCGGGCAACATGCTCGCCAAGCAGCTCGAATACCTGGCCGATGCGCTATCCGCGGGCATCGTGCTCGGCGCGCGCGTGCCGATCGTGCTCACCTCGCGCGCCGACTCCGCCGAGGCACGCTGCGCCTCCACCGCCATCGCCGTGGTAATGGTCAACCGCGCGGGGAAGAAGACCTGATGTCCGATGCCATCCTCACCATCAACGCGGGCTCGTCCTCGATCAAGTTCGCCCTGTTCGCCGACGGCCACGCCATTCCGGAACGACCGGAACTCGTCGGCCAGATCGACGGCATCGGTGCCCATCCGCACCTCAAGGCCAGGAGCGACGACGGCCGCGTGCTCGACGACTGCGACCTGCCGCTCGGCGACACCGGCCGGCATCGCGCGGCGCTGGCTTTCCTGGCCGACTGGCTGCACGGCCATGACGGCGGCCGCCGCATCGTCGGCGTCGGCCACCGCGTCGTGCATGGCGCCGAACGCTACTCGGCGCCGCTTCGGATCGACGAGGCCATGGTCGACATCCTGCGCGGCTTCGTGCCGCTCGCGCCGCTGCATCAGCCCCACAACATCGCCGGCATCGAGGCGATGACGGCCGCCCTGCCCGGCGTGCCGCAGGTGGCGTGCTTCGACACGGCCTTCCACCGTACGCAGCCGGAAGACGCGCAGCGCTTCGCGCTGCCGCGCGCGATCACGAATGAAGGCGTGCGCCGCTACGGCTTCCACGGTCTTTCCTACGAGTACATCGCCGACGTGCTGCCGCAGCACCTGGGCGAGCGCGCCGACGGCCGCGTCATCGTGGCGCATCTGGGCAACGGCGCCTCGATGTGCGCCATGAAGAACCGGCGCAGCGTCGCCACGACCATGGGCTTTACCGCCCTGGATGGACTGATGATGGGAACGCGTGCCGGCAATCTGGATCCGGGCGTGCTGCTCTATCTGATGGACTACAAGGGCATGGACGCCAAGGCGCTGGAGACGCTGCTGTACAAGCAGTCCGGCCTGCTCGGCGTGTCGGGCATCTCGCAGGACATGCGCGAACTGCTGGCTTCCGACCGCCCCGAGGCGCGCGAAGCGGTCGATCTCTTTTGCTACCGCATCGTGCGCGAGATCGGCTCGCTCGCCGCTGCGCTCGGCGGGCTCGACGCGCTCGTATTCACCGGTGGCATCGGCGAACACGCCGCCCCCGTGCGCGCAAGCGTGTGTGCGGCGCTCGGCTGGCTCGGCGTGACGCTCGACCCGGCGGCCAACGCAGCCCATGCACGGCGTACCACGAGGGCTGACTCTTGCGTGACAGTCCTCGTGCTGCCGACCAACGAGGAATGGATGATCGCCCGCCACACGGCCGCGCTCATCGGCTGATCCGACGCCCGCCGCGGGTAGAATCGCGTATCGTCCCGATCGCCCGCTTATGTCCGCCCGGCCCGCTCCGTCCGAAACCGCGCTTCGCCTGCTGATCCTCGCAACGGGCGCCGATGAAGCCGCCGCCCTCGTGGCGCGCTTCGACGATGGTGCTGAGCGGCCCGCGTACCGGCAGATTGCCGACGCCGCGGCGCTGCGTGCGGCGCTGCGCGAAGGGCGGTGGGATGCCGCGCTGTACGAATTCGGCCTGCCCGGCCTCACCGCGGTGGCCGCGATGAAGGTCCTGCACGGCCTCGATCTCGACCTGCCCTTCATCGTCATCGCCGATCCGGGCGACGAGAAGGCCGCAGTGCGCGCCATGCGCGCCGGTGCCCACGACGTGGTCTTCCGCGACCGCCTCGGTCGATTGATTCCGGCCGTCGAGCGCGAAGTGCGCGAAGCCCACCAGCGCGCAGACCACCGCGCCGCGCTGGCGATGGTCCAGAACAGCGACGTGCGCTTCCGCGGCCTCGCCGGCAGCCTGCCCGGCATGGTCTTTCACCTCCAGCGCGGGGCGGACGGCACCTTCCGATTTCTCTACGTGAGCGAAGGCAGCCACCGCCTGTTCGGCATCAAGCAGCACGAACTGCTGGCCTCGCCCAAGAAGTTCTTCGACGCCTTCGAGGCCGACGACCGCCGCTCCCTGGAAACCGCGCTCGACGAATCCGGCGCAACCGGCGCCCCGCTCGACTGGGCCGGCCGCCTGCGTGGACGCAGCCGCGGCCGCTGGGTCGACCTGCGCTCGACACCCTGGCGCGGCGACGAAACCACGGGTACGCACGGCGTCGTCAGCTGGCAAGGCATCGCCACCAACGTCACGGCCGTCAAGGAAACCGAGGCGGCGCTACGCGCTTCGCGCGAACAACTCTCCGAGCTCTCCTTCCACCTCGAGGCCGCGCGCGAGCAGGAGCGCGAGCGCATCGCCCGCGACATCCACGATGAACTCGGCAGCATCCTCGTGCGCCTCAAGATCGAGGCGACGCTACTGGCCGGCAAGCTGCCCAAAGAACCGCCGGCGCTGCGCGACAAGGCGCGATCGATCGAAGGGCTACTCGACCAGGCGATGGGCGCCGCCAGTCGCGTCGCGCGCGAACTACGCCCCGGCATCCTGAAGGAGTTCGGCCTGCCCGCGG
Organism: Rhodocyclaceae bacterium; assembly: GCA_035505955.1. Taxonomy (GTDB): domain Bacteria; phylum Pseudomonadota; class Gammaproteobacteria; order Burkholderiales; family Rhodocyclaceae; genus Fen-999. The sequence continues at coordinate 12,510 of DATJQH010000041.1, read as the reverse complement.
CGATCGAATCGCTGGCCGAGGACTTCTCGCAACACTTCGGCATCACCTGTCGCGTTCAGTGCGACGACGAGCTCGAACCGGACCCCGACACCTCGCTCGCCCTGTTCCGCATCGTCCAGGAAACGCTCACCAACGTCGCCAAGCACGCGCACGCATCGCTGGTCGTCGTGCGGCTAAAACGCGAAAAAGGTAGCATTGCGCTGGAACTGCGCGACAATGGACGCGGCATTTCCGAAGCCGACATGACCAAGCCCAAGTCCTTCGGCCTGCGCGGCATCCGCGAGCGCGTGCATAGCCTTTCCGGCGAATTCGCCATCGCAGCGGGTGAGCACGGCGGCACGCACATCCGCCTGCGCGTGCCGGAGAAACGCGGCGCGGAACCCGCCGGCGCCGACGAGGCCGACGAAGCGCAACACAAACTGTTCTGACCATGAATGACAAGATTCACGTTCTGATCGCCGACGACCACGCCATCGTGCGCCAGGGGCTGCGGCAGATCCTTTCCGAAACCGAGGACCTCGTGGTCGCCGGCGAAGCCGACGATGGCGTCGAAGCGCTGCACCTCGCACGCGACCAGGAGTGGAACGTCTTCCTGCTTGACGTCTCCATGCCGAACCGCAACGGCATCGACACGCTGAAGCAATTGAAGAAGGAATTTCCGCGCCTGCCGGTGCTGATCCTGTCGATGCATCCCGAGGAGCAATACGCGATTCGCGCGCTCAAGGCCGGCGCGTCCGGTTACCTCACGAAGCAGAGCGCGCCGGAACAACTGGTCACCGCGATCCGGCAGGTCGCGCAAGGAAAGAAATACGTCAGTCCGACAGTGGCAATGCAGCTTGCCGACGCGATCGCCAACGATTCGGAACAACCGCCACATGAGTTGCTGTCCGACCGCGAGTACGAAGTGCTGAAGCTCATCGCCACCGGCAAGACCTTGACCCAGATCGCCGAGGAACTCAACCTGGCGGTCGCCACGATCAGCACCTTCCGCGCGCGCATCCTTACCAAGCTCGGGCTTTCCAGCACGGCGGAGCTGATCCGCTACGGCCTCGAGCACGGCCTCACCTGACCATGGCCGAGTCGCAGACCCCGTCCGACATCGCCCGCGAAACGCTGCGCCAGCTGGCGTTGCGCCGGGTGCCGCCGACGCCGGACAACTACCGCACGCTCTATCACGAGATCTCCGGCACGGCCGCCAAGGAAGCATTTCCGGAACGTGCCTTGAAGACGCTGCTTGGCGGCCTGCCACGGTCGACACCGGAGCAGATGCGCTTTGCGCGCCAAATCGACGCGGCGGTGGCGGAAGGCAACTGGGACGGGATCAAGACCTCGCTGGCCGAACTCTTGAACAAGTCGGCGGCGGCGCCGCCCAACTGGAGCGGCGTAATCCGTGAGTTGCTCGGCCAGTACGAGGCACGCCACGCGGGCGTCACGCCCGCCAAGAAGCGCGAAGCGCTCGAGCACGTACTCTCCGCATCCGGTACGCCCGACATCCTTTTCACGCGCCTGCAGTCACTGTCGAAGAACTGGTCGCAAGGTGTGGCGACCGAGGGAGCGCCGGTCGAAACCGAACCGGTGACGCCTGTCGCCGTGCCGCAGGGAGCTCCGGCGCGGCCGATCAACCCTGAGCTTCAGGACTTGCTGGCGCAACTGCTGGAAAACACGCTGGGCGTCCTGCTCATCGATACGCCGGAACTCAACAAGGAAGCCGCCGGGCTTGCCACCGACATTCGGGCGGCAACCACGGGCGAGCAGATGACCGCATTCACGGCACGGCTCAAGAAGTTCAGCTACCGGCTGCAGTTCGTCGCCGAGGACCAGGCCGAACTGCGTAACGCGCTTCTCCATCTCCTGCGGCTCATCATCGAGAACATCGGCGAGCTGGTGATTGACGACCACTGGATGCACGGCCAGGTATCCGTGGTCCGCGACCTCGTCGACCAGCCGCTCAACCTGCGTCAACTCGACGACGTCGAGCGCCGCCTCAAAGATCTGATCTACAAGCAGAGCACGCTCAAGAAGAACCTCAGCGAAGCCCAGGACCGACTGAAGAACATGCTGGCGTCGTTCGTCGACCGCCTGGCGGACTTCGCGGCGACGACGGGCGAGTACCACGAGCGCATTGGCGCCTGCGCCGAGAAGATCAGCAACGCAAACGACATCACCCAGTTGTCGGACGTGCTTGATATCGTCATGCAGGAGACACGCACGGTTCAACTTGCGGCCCAGCGTTCGCGCGACGAACTGCTGGAAATGCGCGCGCGCGTGCAGGAAGCGGAACAGGCCGTAATGCAGCTCAAGGAGGAACTGGCCCAGGCAAGCGACATGGTCAGGCACGACACGCTCACCGGCGCACTCAACCGCAAGGGCCTCGACGAGGCGATGGAGCGCGAGGTCAACCGCGCGCGCCGGCGCAATGCGCCGATGTGCGTGGCCATGCTCGACATCGACAACTTCAAGAAACTCAACGACACCTACGGCCACGACGTGGGCGACCAAGCCCTGCTGCACTTGGCCGACGTTGTACGCGGCACGCTGCGCCCGCAGGACACCCTCGCCCGCTACGGCGGCGAGGAATTCGTCATCGTCCTGTCCGACACGCGGCTCGACGATGCAGTCACTGCCATGGTGCGCGTGCAGCGCGAACTGACGCGCAAGTTCTTCCTGCACAAGAACGAAAAGCTCCTGATCACGTTCAGCTGCGGCGTCGCCGAAATCGCTGGCGAGGAAGAACCGCCCGCCGCCATCAAACGCGCCGACCAGGCGATGTATCTCGCCAAGCGGGCGGGGAAGAATCGGGTCGTGGCTGCCTAGAGCGAGATCAGTCCGGGATACTGTTCGATGATCAGGGGTTGCGGCGCCGCCAGCATATTGATGCGCCGAGGCAGCTGCGAGCGCCCTTCCGGTTCAACCCGCTGCAACCCGAGAATCTGGATCGTCGTAAGGAACGGCGGCCTTTCTTCCATCGCCCCGGTAAACGGGTTGTACCAGCCCAACCGGTAGAACGCGTATCCGTAGCCGGCCAGTTGCGCAAAATGGGCCTTCGGATGCTCGATCCAGTCCTCGAATATCACGAACGGTCGGGCACGCTGAAGCAATTCCGCCGCGCCGGCGAGCACGGCCTGCTCGTGCCCCTCGACATCGATCTTGATCAGCTGAGGGTCGGGCAGGTCGAGCCGATCCAGGACGACGAGGCGGCAAGCCTCGCCCGTGCCGCTTTCGGAGACCGCCACGTTGCCCCGCCACTGATCGTCGGTAAGATGCGTTTCGCCCTCGTGGTCAGAGACGGCCACGTTCTGCGGAAACAACACCGACTCGAGTCCCGCTGCGGCCACCATTGCCCGCAGGTTCTCGTAGGCCGGCGTCTGCGGCTCGAACGCGAATACCCTGCCTCGGAACCCTTCCCGCAGCGCCGCCTGCAGCGATATCGGCCCCCAGTTGGCGCCAATGTCGTATATCACTGCATCCGCACCGGTCAATATGTCGAGCGCGCAATGAATCTCGGGTTCGTAACCAAAGCTGAATTCGCCAACGTCACGACACGCGCCCAGCAACTGGTTGTTGCTCGCAACGTCGACGACCAGGGGAACCTGCCGACCATGGCAATTGAACGTAACCGTTTCGCAACTCAGTCGTGCCGCCTCTTCGGCACTGCCGCAGGATCGAACCTGTTCGGCGACCCGTTGGAATCGATCGCGATCCGCGCCGCCGAAGAACGTCTGTGCTGCAACCCGGGCGTATTCGGTATTCAGCGTCATCGAAAAGAAATTCGGCAGCGCGACTTTCCGCGTGAGGATAGCGCTAGCGCCCACGTGATCTCCCGGTGCTGCGGAAGCGATGACCGTTCGAAGCCATGAAGTCGATCACCTTGTCCTGTCCGGCCACAATCGGTTCGGCCGCAGGGTCACCCAAAAGCAGACGATAGCGGCGTGATCGCACCCGCCAGGCGTCGCCCGCCGCGGCAAGCAAGTCGATGATGATCCGGGCTTCCGCTTTCCGGTTCCTGTCCAGCGCCAGCGCCAGCACGCGCGATGCAAGCTCCTCGTCGACCTGCACCCTCATTTCCAGGAGCGCTTGCAAGAGCTGCAACGCCATTTCGACCGTACCGGTCACGACTAACAAGGAGCAGATCGTCACCAGTTCTTCGGCCAAGTATTGCCCGGCACCAATATGTTCGCGCAGGCGCGACAACACTTGGTCAAGGGGTAAGCGGGGGGCATTTGTATCACCGATCCCGAGCAGCCAGTTCCGTTCCAGAAGCAATGCCCCGATGGCCAATTGGGGTGTCAGGTCATCTGCATCGACAACCAACCTGGCCAGCTTATCGTGCTGATTGCGAGTCACGTAGAGACTCGCCAGCGTATCCAGAATGGACGGCAGCGTTGACGCTGCGGCGACGATCGCAGCCGATTCCAGGTACGTGACCGCACCGTGCCAGTCGGATCGGCCAAGGCTTTCCGCCGCCTGTGCGACCAAGCGTTGCGAAGTCGTTGGGTCGATCGGCTCAGCGCCAAGAAACTTCAAGAGAGCAGCCTCCGCACGGCCTGTACGACATCATCTTCAGGAATCGAACGTGTGCATTCGGGCTGCAGGAGAAGCCGCGGACACTGGTACAGATAACTTGGCGTCGTCCACCAGCAGCCCCCGCAGAACTCTGGCGAGATGTTGGTGTTTTCGCGAAAGGCAAAAAATTCCGGCGGCGTCGAGCCGAAGAACACGACCGATCGAGTACCGACAGCACGCGCCAGATTGACCAAGCCCCCTTCAGGGCCGAGCAGACAACGGGCACCCTTGAGGATCGCAGCAGCCTGACGCAGCGACGACCTGCCGCGCCAGTCGATGTCCACGCCATCAATCATCGGGTCGTCCTTCGACCCGAGAAGCACCGAAGGCACCTGAAAGCGCTTGAGCTTTGCCACGATGCGCGACATCTTCGCCGCGGGCAACGCCTTCGTCCACACGGTTCGCCCGATCGTCAGAGCTTCCGCCGAATTGCAGACCACGAAGTACTTCTCGGGAAGCTCCCGATGCAGCGCGTAGTCCTCCGCGACGAGAGCCGTGGAAAGGTTCTCGAAATCGCTCCCCGCGAAACCGCCTGTTGCAGCCATCAGGGAATACATGTTCATACCGCGTTGCGCCGCCAGTCGCCACAGGCGGTCGTTGTCGAAAGGAAAATCCGCAACCAGAGGCAGCCATGGCTGCTGAGCAAGCTGCGCCGATTGCACGAACTGGCGATCCTGCTCGCCGAGACGACTGGACTCCGGCAAATGGTATTCGACCACATAGCGGCATTTGACGATGAGATCGGCGCCGGCCGCGCGCAGTAGTTCGGAGCGCATCCACGGGAAACCTGACGACGGAGCAACCACAACGTCGTCGAGATCGGCCCAGTGTTCGAACAATTCCGGCGCCAGACCAGACGGATGAACGAGGATGAGACGCGCCCCGGTAAAGCGCTGCCGCAGGGCAGCAAGCAATGGCGTGATCTGGATGGCGTCGCCGAAGCTGCCCAAGCCAAATACGACAGCGCGCGTGCGCCCCGATTCCGGATCGGAGAAAATCCTGCTGAGTGCAGCGCGGCATCTCGCCAAGTCGCCGGTCGCAATGGACATCTTCACATCGCCTGGGGCGACAACCATCAGTGCTCTCCAACCGGACGAATGAGGCAGAAACTGCCACCGAGATGGCCATCATTCTAGCGACCCCTTGCCATCATTGCTGGTTCCCGATCGCCCCGCAGTGACCCAAAATCGCGCCGTATTTTCGGCCAGTTCGACCCATGGCGCACCAGGCGAGCCAGTATGCTGGCGAGTGTCGCAGCGATGATGCAATAGCCCCCTCGTGGATCGGGGGATCTCTTTGCGACCCGGTGTCCAAGCTTGCTCGTACTTGAGTGGAGTCCATGGCGAACGCTGACCAACTGCGCGAGTCCGGCTATCGACTGCTGGAGGAAAACCGGCTGTCGGAAGCACTTGCCGTGCTCGAAGAAGCAATCAGGATTGCCCCCGGCGATTTGCTGGCGAGGCTGCTCATCGGCAGACTCTTCCTGCGCCTGCAGGAGCCCGCAGCAGCGCAGAAGCATTTCCAGCGCATCCTGAAGAAGATGCCCGCAAGCGAGCCGGCGAAATCGGGCCTCGTGGATGCGGCGCTGGCACGCGGACACGTCGACGAGGCAGAGCGTCTTGCCAATCAGATGCTGGCATTGTCGCCACGTTCGGAAACGGGGCTCTTTGCGGCAGCCCGGGTTGCGGAGATGCAGTGCGCGTTCGAGAAGGCCCTCGCGAAATTCGATGAGCTGGTGCGCGCCGCACCCGACAATCCCAATCACCGCTACCACCGCTCGCGCGTCCTGCTCCGTCTCGGCCGATTCGCCGAGGGGTGGCGCGATTATGAGTTCCGCTTTGCGGCCGGCGCAGCCAGAATTCCGGCCATCCCCACCGAGCGCTGGAGCGGCGCGCAAGTCGGGCATCTCCTGCTGGTCAGCGAACAAGGGCTCGGCGACACGATTCAATTTGCTCGATTCATTCCGCTGGCGAGGCGACGCGCCGACAAACTGACCCTTGCCTGCCCGAATACCCTCGCACCGCTGATCGCGCGATCCTTTGGCGTTGCCACCGTAGACGTCGAGTCATCCAGTTGGCCTGAGCACAACCAGCACCTGCCGCTGTTGAGTCTGCCCCACGTGCTTGCTCTTGGCGACCAGGCATTGGCACCGACGGCCCGCTACCTGCAGCCAGATCCGGCTACAGCAGCGGACTGGGCGCCGGATCTTGCGTCGCATCCGGCGCACCTGCGCGTCGGAGTGGTCCACGCCACGTCGGTCGCCCACGCAACTGAGCAACGTCCGCAAACTCGACGCTCGTGTTTGCCTGCCGATCTCGCCCCGCTGGGCGAAATGGCCGGCATCGATCTCATTGACCTGCAGATCGGCAGCACGCTGCCGGCACCCTGGCAAAGGTTGCACAGGGACCTGTCCAACTTCGACGATTCAACTGCCGTCATCGACAGCCTTGATGTCCTGTTGAGCGTCGATACGGCTGCCGCGCATGTCGCGGGAGGGCTCGGGAAGCCGCTGCTCCTGTTGCTGCCCTTCGCCGCAGACTGGAGGTGGATGCAGCAGCCCAGCCGGACAGACTGGTATTCTTCGGCACAACTCTTTCGCCAAGCGGTACCTGGCAACTGGTCGGACCCGATCGCCCGGGCAGCCGAAGTCATTCGGTCACAGGCCGAAGCGAAGCGAGTTGCACACGCCGCGCACCCCTGAAAGGAAACGACGCCATGTGGGAACAAAGCAAATCCGCCCGTCGCCGGTACTTCGACGGAGCCTTCCACGCTCGGTACTTCGTCGGTTCGGGCATCGACATCGGTGGGGGACCGGACCAGTTGGGCCAGTACTGCGGGATCTTCCCCCTCATGCAGTCTGTGCGTACTTGGGATCTTCCCGACGGCGATGCCCAGTACATGACAGGCGTGGCGGACAACAGCTACGATTTTGTCCATTCAAGCCACTGCCTCGAGCACATGCGCGACCCCCTCATGGCCATGCGATCGTGGCTACGCATCCTGAAGCCGGGCGGGCATTGCGTAGTGACGATTCCGGACGAAGACATGTACGAACTGGGCCACTGGCCCAGCCGCTTCAACAGCGATCACAAGTGGACTTTCACCATGTTCAAGCGCGCAAGCTGGTCGCCGGTTTCAGTCAACGTCCTTGATCTCGCCATTGCGCTCACGGACGTAGCGGCCATCGAACGGATCGTCCGCGTTTCGGACTTCTTCCGGCCCGCCATGGCAGCCGCCGGCCAGGATCAGACCATGACTCCGGTCGCCGAATGCGCAATCGAAATGGTGCTGCAAAAGTCAGCTCCCGTGGCGCGCCAGGATCAGAGTTGAGGCGCGCGCCGGGCCGCCGAAAGCTCCCGCAACCGCGTAATCACCGTCTGGAAGACACCATCCCAGTCCTGGTAGCGTTGCTGACGGATTAGCGTCATGGTGGGGTACCATGGTGAGTCATCCCGGTTCGTCAACCAGCGCCAATCGGGGCATACGGGCAGCAAGAGCCAGACCGGTCGTGCCAGCGCACCCGCCAGGTGGGCGACGGACGTGTCCACACTAATCAGGAGATCCACGTTCATCACGGCGGCCGCCGTATCGTCGAAGTTGGCAAATTCGCTGCCGAGTTCTTCGATCTCAAGGTGCCCGCGCAGTTGATCGAGCTGGCTTGCGTCCGGTCCCCGAAGGAGACTGAAGTAGCGTACGTCCGGCACTGCCGCGAGGAGTTTGAGCTTGTCCGTGGGGCAGGATCGGTTCGGGTCGTTGCTATGGGTCGGGCTGCCGGACCACACCAGTCCGACGCGCAGTTCAGGGCCCTTGACCATGCGTTGCCGCCACTTCTCGATCAAGCCAGAATCGGGCTTGAGATAGGGAACCTGGTTCGGCAGGTTGCCAAGATCGATACGCAGAATGTGCGGCAGGCTCATGAGATGGACGGCGTAGTCGTGCTCTGGCAACTCTCCATAACCAATCGGAAGTTCCACCACCTCGTCGGCAAGCCCGCTACGCTCGAGCAAGCCTTTCAGGCCGACCTGACAGACGAGGATCACACGCGCCCCGAAAGGCCTGAGGAGCGGTAGCAGGCGGGCACACTGGATGGTGTCGCCAAAGCCCTGTTCCCAGATGACGGCGAGCCGCTTGCCGGCGATCGCCTGTCCGGTCCAGACAGGTTGCTCGGACTCAATGCTCCGCAGCCCCGTCTTGAAGCGGACTTCCCACGCAGCCCAACCCTCCTGGAATCGTCCCAGCCGCAGCAGGGCAAGTGCCCGATTGAAGCCTATCATCGGGTTGCCCCCGCTGCGCCGATACAAGTCCTCGCCAAGGACCAGCGCCTCCTCGTGCCGATGCGTCTGATCGTAGACGAAGATGAGCCCGCGCCGCGCCGGGAACGACTCCGGATCCCGGGCGAGCATCTCCTGCAGGACCCGCTCGGCGCCGGCCAGGTCGCCGCGATTGAACAGCGTCACGGCAATCGCTGCCTCGGCATCGTCGCGCCGCTCGGGTGCGATCTCGATCACGCGCCGATAGTGCTGCTCGGCCAGTTCACTGGCTTTCAAGCGCACGTAGAGGTCGCCGATCTGGTAGTGAATCTCGTCGTCGTTCGGCGCCAGTTCGAGGCCGCGGCTCAACGCGACCAGAGTCTCCGGATACTCGTTGGCCCAATAGTGGAAACGCCCCAGTTCGAGCCAGGCCTTCGCGTTGGCGGGCTGGAGTTCCGTGATGCGCTTCATCATCCTCAGGCCCTCGCTACGCTGGCCGCGACCGGCATAGAGGCGCGCGAGAGCAGCGAGAATGGCAAGATCATCCGGGGTGTCCTTGCGGGCTTCTTCCAGCAGCGCCAGCGCTTCGTCCCTGCGGTTCTCGCCCAGATAGACGTCGGCGAGCCGCAAGCGTACCGCCGGGAACGACTGCGCGTAGGGCCGCAGGGCCTCGAGCACTTTGGTGGCCTGCCGGTACTTGCCATCGGCAGTCAACGCCTCCGCCCAATTGAGTCGATCCTGGATGCCCGCACCGGGCAAAGCACATAGGTGTCCGTAGGTAGCCGCCGCGGCGCCCGAACTGTTGGCCTCCATTTGCAGGCCGCCCGCGAGCCGCAGGGCATCCTCGTCGCCCGGAACCCGACCGAGAAGGTCACGCAGGACCTTCAGGGCTTCTTCCTGCTGACCGCCCTTCCAAAGAACGATGGCTCCCAGACGGGCGACCTCCGGATCATCGGGTCGTTCGCCGGCCAGATGGGCGAGTCGATCGGCGGCATCCGCCAGGTCGCCGGAGTTCACCAGAGAAAGAATCTCCGCAGTCAGCTCAGATGCCATGGAATCTCCAGATCGACTTGTGCTCCGTGCATTCTACTGAACGCTCGAACTTGTCACGCCCGGCCCGAATCGGTCCCGAACAGCCAGCCTAAAGTTTTCTGCCCGGAGCCCGTTACAGGGCTCAACGGGAAACAAATCTCCCGCCGAACATGGGACAACCCTCCCATCAGGATGAGATAACCTACTGAAAGGAAGCGAAAATGGCACAAGTAATCAACACCAACGTGATGTCGTTGAACGCGCAACGTAACCTGACCGCCAGCCAAAGTGGCCTGGCCACCGCGCTGCAACGCCTCTCCTCCGGTCTTCGCGTCAATAGCGCCAAGGACGACGCCGCCGGCCTGGCCATCGGCACCCGCATGGACGCCCAAGTGCGTGGCATGAACGTCGCGATCCGCAACGCCTCGGACGGCATCTCGTCCTCGCAAACGGCGGAAGGCGGCCTCGTCGAAGTCACGAATGCCCTGCAACGGATGCGCGAACTGGCGATGCAAGCCGCCAACGGCACGAACACCACGGCCGAAATCAGCCTGATGAACACGGAATACACCCAACTGTCCGCGGAAATCGACCGGATCGTTTCCACGACCAAGTTCAACGGCGTGTCCGTGCTGCAAGCCACCGCCGGCACGACCTACCAGGTCGGCGCCAACAGTGGTGACACCATCAGCGTATCCGCGGTCAGCATCGGTTCCGGCAGCTTCAGCCTCAGCAGCCTGACCGACAACGCCTCCGGCACGACCGCAATGACGGCTATCGACAACGCCCTGAACTCGGTCAACTCCTACCGCGCCACGCTCGGCGCCGTGCAGAACCGGTTCCAATCGACGATTTCCAACCTGCAGACCTCGGTGGAAAACACCTCGGCTGCGAAGAGCCGGATCATGGACGCGGACTTCGCCTCGGAAACCGCCAACCTGACCCGCGCGCAGATCCTGCAGCAGGCCGGCACGGCGATGCTGGCCCAAGCCAACGCGCTGCCCCAGAACGTTCTGTCCCTGCTCAAGTAATCAGGGCTGAATGAATCGAGTCAGGCGGATGCGCAAGGATCCGTCTGACTCACCGGCGAAGGAGTATTGACATGGCAATCTCGTCAGTCACAGGCCCGGACGCGCAAGTGCCGAAGCTGACCACTGTCTCCGATAGTGGGCAGACAAGGTCACCGGCGCCGGCAAGCCAGGACCCGGCCATGCCTTCCGCGCCGCCGACCAGAAATCAGCTGGAGCAAGCTGTGGAGCAGGTGAAGAGCGCTGTCAAACCCGTAGCCGCCGACAGTCTGGAGTTCTCGATTGACGACGCAACGGGCAAGACAGTTGTTCGCATCGTCGATGCTCAAACCGGCAAGACGATCCGCCAGATTCCTTCCGAGGAGATCCTGGCCATTGCCAAGAACATCGACCGCATGCAGGGATTGCTGGTTCGACAGGAGGCGTAAAGCACAGGCTAAAGAGGGAGCCCGCCACCGCGCGGGCTCCCTCTTTTTCTTTAGTTTCGCCCGACCGCGCCGTAAAGTAAGATATCCGCAAAGAGTCTCGAAGGAGCAACATATGGCTACGATAACCTCTTTGGGCATCGGCTCGGGTCTGGATGTCGAGGGCCTCGTGACAAAGCTCATGGCGGTCGAGAAGTTGCCCCTGACGGCACTCGACACCAAGGAGTCCACCGACAACTCGAAAATTTCCGCGCTCGGGTCGCTGGCGTCCTCCATTTCCGCGCTGCAAACGGCCGCGTCGGCGTTCGTGCCGGGCATCGGCCAAACGGCGCAGACCAATCTCGCAACCTATTCGGCAACACTGGCCGACACAACGGTCGGAACCGCGACGGCGGGAACGTCGGCTTCGTCGGCCGTTGGCGATTACACCCTGACCGTCGACCAAACCGCACACTCAGATCGTGTTGTCTTTGATGCCGGGCTGACGCTTACCGCTGGGACATTGAATGTCAGCGTTGGCTCGGGCACTGCCAGTCCGATAACGGTGACGGCCGGGATGACGCTGGCTCAGCTCCGCGACGCAATCAACGGTGGTGGTGGTGGCGTAACTGCAACACTCATCGGTGGCGCGCAACTTGTCCTCACGAGCAATACCAGCGGTGCAGCCGGTCGCCTTACCGTTTCTGGTAACGCCGGCTTCACGAAGAGCGACGGAACCGCCGGTTCCTTCTCATGGACTCCAAGCCCAACCGGCGGGACGGGGACGGGAGTATCGCAACCGGCCGGCAACATGGGTCAAGATGCCAAGATCGAACTGAATGGGGTAACACTCACAAGTTCGAGCAACACGTTCGCCAGCGCCATCGACGGCGTCGACATCAAGCTGTCTCCTTCGGCGGTGGCAAACACGACGACGACCTTGAGCGTCAAGGCCGACACGACTACCAAGGCCACCGATGCTGTGAACGCCTTCGTCAAGGCCTACAACGCCTTCATTGCGCAGGTGAAGCAATACGGCTACTACAACGCAACGACGAAGACTGCGGGAACGCTGCAAGGCGACTACACGCTTCGCAGCGCCCAGAGCGATCTGTACAAGCTCATCAGCACGACGCCCACCGGTGTGACAGGCACGATCAAGACACTGTCCGACCTCGGCGTGAGCGTACAGCGCGATGGCACTTTGTCGGTTGATTCCACAAAGTTGAGCAA
>DATJQH010000040.1:0-10517 GCA_035505955.1 Rhodocyclaceae bacterium | reverse complement strand
AGTGCTCGAATTCAACTGTCGCATGGGCGATCCGGAAACGCAGCCGATCATGATGCGGCTGAAGGGCAACTTCATCACGCTGCTCGACGCGGCCATCGACGGCCGCCTCGACAAGGTCGAAGCCGAGTGGGACCGCCGCGTCGCGCTCGGCGTGGTGCTCGCCGCAGCCAACTATCCGGAAACGCCCCGGAAGGGCGACGTCATCCACGGCCTGCCGACCACGCACGAAGTCGTGGAGGATGTGCACGTGTTCCATGCCGGCACGGCGTTGCAGGACAAGCAAGTCGTCACCGCCGGTGGCCGCGTGCTCTGCGTCACCGCGCTCGGCGACAACGTGCGGGGAGCACAGAAGCGCGCCTACGAGGCGGTCGACACGATCCGCTTCGATGGCATGCAGTACCGCCGCGACATCGGCCATCGCGCCATCCGGCGCTAGGCAATAGTCAGCCCCCGTGGTACGCCGCTAGACGCGATGGATTCCACCCTCGTCCACAACTACTTCGCCGGCCTGCAGGAGCGCATCGTCGCTGCCCTCGAGGACCTCGACGGCAAGCCGTTCCGGCGCGACGCCTGGGGCCGGGGCACCGCCTGCGTCATCGAAGAAGGCAACTTCTTCGAGCGCGGCGGCGTGAACTTCTCGCACGTCACCGGCGACAGCCTGCCGCCATCCGCCACCGCGCATCGGCCCGAACTCGCCGGCCGCAAGTGGGAAGCGCTCGGCGTGTCGCTGGTGCTGCATCCACGCAACCCCTACTGCCCGACCAGTCACATGAACGTGCGCTGCTTCATCGCGCATGCGCCGGGCAGCGGGGATCCGATCTGGTGGTTCGGCGGCGGCATGGACCTCACGCCCTACTACGGTTTCGAGGAAGACTGCGCGCACTTCCACCGCAGTTGCCGCGACGCACTGGCACCGTTCGGCGCCGATGTGCATCGCCGCTACAAGAAGTGGTGCGACGACTATTTCTTCCTCAAGCATCGCGGCGAACCCCGCGGCATCGGCGGCATCTTCTACGACGACCTCAATGCCCCCGGCGCTTCAGGCTTCGAGCGCTGCTTCGCGCTCACGCGCGCCGTGGGCGACGCCTTCCCCGATGCCTACCTGCCGATCTGCCGGCGCCGCCACGATCTGCCGTACGGCGAACGCGAGCGCGACTTCCAGGCTTACCGGCGCGGCCGCTATGTCGAGTTCAACCTGGTGTGGGATCGCGGCACGCTGTTCGGCCTGCAATCGGGCGGCCGCACCGAATCGATCCTGATGTCGCTGCCGCCGCTCGTGAAGTGGCGCTACGACTGGCACCCCGAGCCGGGCAGCGCCGAGGAAAAGCTCTACACCGACTTCCTGCCGCCGCGCGACTGGGTCTGACCGATCGCCGCCAACCGGTAATGGCGCTCCGCCAGGGCTGACTTTTCCAGTTCCTTCTCGAGCAGGCTCGCAAGTTCGAGATGCGCCTCGGCGCTCGACTCGATCGCCAGAGAAGCCTCGAGATAGCTCTGGGCCTTGCCCCACAGCTGCTGCTGGCGGCACAGGCGGCCGAGCGTCAGGAGCAGCCTGGCGTCGCGCGGATGTTCGTGCAGCCACTTCTCGGCATGCGCGATGCGCGCCAGCACGTCGCCGCCGTGGCACTGGCCGTATGCCGCGACGAGCGTCGAGTCCCACTGGTGGTCGAGGAAGTCCTCGACCAGTTGCGCGGCCTGGCCGCAATCGTCGGCGGCAGCAAGCGCCAGCGCCGCCGCGAGCGCCAGGCGCACTTCGCGCCGATCCTCGTCCGGCATGTCCTTCCAGTAGCGTGCCAGTTGCACGGCATCGCCTTCAAGCGCGGCGAGGTTCTCGCGGTGCGCGCGCATGCGCAGAGGTGCTGCCTGGGCAGGCGTCAGCGCGCGATGCTTCTCGAGGAGCCGCACCAGACGCAAGACCTCCGGCCAGTCGCCCTGCGCCTGGCACACTCGCAGCGACAGGCGCAGCACCGCGATGTGGCGTCCTCCTTCCGCAATCAGCTGGTTGACGCGTTCGCGCGCCAGATCGAGGTCGCGGTTCTCCAGCGCCAGCTCCGCCTCGGTCTTCAGGCGCACGCTGCGCATGTCGGCATCGTTGTAGAGGAGGCGTTCGCCCCAGGTCTTCAGGCGTTCGTTGTCGCGCAGGGCGTGCGCGGCGCGCAAGGCGATGGCCGAAGCCAGCCCCGGCGCGTGGTTCGCCATGAACGCGGTCTCGGCGCTCTTGATCGCCTGGCTGTAGCGGCCGTCGAGCCAGTGCAGCACGCTCGCGCGCAGCGCCTTGTCGGCCCGCGCGCGGGCATTGCGCAGCCTGAAGGCCCGCACCGCCCCCGGCGTGCGTATGACCGTCGCGATCGCGTGCATCAGCAGGTAGACCGCGCCGCAGGTCACGAAGATGATGATGACAAGCAGGTTGAAGGACAACTCCAGACGCCACGGCGGCAGCACCACCAGCACGTAGCCGGCGTTGTAGTGCCCGGCCAGTGCGACGCCGGTGGCCAGCGCGGCCAGGATCAGGAACCAGAGCAGGATGCGCATGGCGTTCTATTTCTTCTCGCGGGCGACCTTGAGGCTGCGCACCGCATTGATCGTCTCGTCGAGCGTCGGCAACTCGCCGCCGATCGCCACGCCCTGCACTGCCCGCAAACTCGCCAGCGAAGCCTGCACGGGCTTCGCGTTGGCGTCGAAATAGCGCTCGAGCGCGAGGATCGCCTCGCGCACGTCGTCGCGGAACGTGCGGCCGTCGCGGGTCAGCAGCGCGAGGCGCGCGTCGACGAGGCGCAGGCGCAGGTTCTCGCGCAGGAAGAAATCCTGGCTCGGGGACAGCAAGGCCGGATCGGCGTGGCCGGGCGTATCGATGCGCTCGACGCGCACCATTTGCCGCAGCTCGTGCCAGAAGTCAGCCGCCATGGCACGCCAAAAGCCCGTGGCTGCCTGCGCGGGCGGCGGCGGTTCGACCGGCGGCCGTCGCTCGTAGGTGAGAGGCAGCGTGTCGACCACGGCGACGACACCTTCGACCTTCGCCGATATCGCCGGCACGTCGGCGCCGGGCTGCGCCTTCAGGCGCTCGATGTCGCGCTGGATCAGCTTGCGCAGGTTGGCGAACGGCGGCCGCGCCGCCCGCGCCAGGCGCGCATCCGCGCCCGAGAGCGCAATCAGCGCCACCTCGACGTTGCCGGCCAGCCGCAACTGCTGCGCCGCGATCGCCACCGATTGCTCGACTTCGGCGAGCAGGCGCTCGTCGCTGTTTTTCGACAACTCGCGATAGACGCTGTCCAGCGCCACCTGCTGGCCCTGGATGTCGGCGAGCTGGCCTTCGAGCACGCCCACCTTGGCCTGCAGCGCAGCCTGCGCTTCCTGCGTCTGGCGCGCGAGGGCCCGGGTCTCCCGGGCCGCGGCATCGTTGTCGGCCAGTCGCTTGGCGAGTTCTTCCTGCACGTCGGCCAGCCGCTGGCGCGTCTCCAGCCACTGCCAGCCAAGGAGCGCCAGCGCCACGGCCGCTATCACCGCCGCCGGCCTCAGCCATGCGCCCTTGCGGCGCTCGACGGGCTCCGAGGAGGAAACAAGATCGGCGGATTCAGGCAACTCGGGCGTGGTCACGGTAATGCTCCAGGAGGCCGGCGATCAGGCCTTCGTCGCCCGGTCCGGTGAGGATGGCTTCATGGCAGCCGAGCGCGCGCGCCAGGCCGGCGATGCGCTGATGCGGCACGAACAGCGGCGTCTTCTTGAGCCAGGTTTGGCCGAGCTTGCCGACCATGTCGACGAGGTTCTTCAAGCCCTCGCTGCTGGTGACGGTGATGGCATCGAGGTGGCCTTCGCCCCACAGCCTGATGAGCGGCGCGGGATCGAGGTCGGGCTTGCCGCGCCGGTAGCAGGCGACGTATTCGACGGCGGCGCCGCGCTGCTTCAGTTCGTCGCCGAGGAGTTCGCGCCCGCCGTCGCCTCGGAAGATCGCCACGCGCTTGCCCGCCATGTCCTGCAGCTCGGGCAGTTCGAGCAGTGCCTCCGAATCGAAGCGCTCGCGCGGCGCCACGACGTCGGCAACGCCGAACCTCGCCAGCGCCAGCTCGCTGCTGCGGCCGACCGTGGCCGCGCGCAGGGTCGTCGGCCAACTGCGGCTGGCCAGGATCACCGAGAGCGCCTTCTCGACGGCGTTGGGGCTGACGAAGCAGGCCCAGTCGAATTCATCGAGGCAGATGGCGACATCCTGCAGCGGCTGCTTGTCGTCGACATCGAAAATCGCCAGCACCGGAAACAGCACCGGCTTGGCGCCGAGATCGACCAGTGCTTCGGCAAGGTGCGCGGCCTGGCCGGCAGGCCGCGTCACCACCACGTGCAGGCCTTCGAGCGGGCGCGCGATGGCCATCTCCTTCACCCCAGCGCCGCCAGGATCGCGTCGGCGCCCTGCCGGCGCAGCTCTTCGGCCAGGCGCAGGCCCAGCGCTTCCGGATCATCGCCGGCGCCCGAGAGTTCCGCGCTCGCCATGCGTTTGCCATCCGGCGTGGCGACAAAGCCGCGCAGCCAGATCGCGCCGTCGCGCATTTCCGCGTAAGCGCCCAGCGGCACTTCACAGCTGCCGGCCAGTGCGCGCGACACCGCGCGCTCTGCGCGCACGCAGGCCGCGGTGGCGGAGTCGTCGAGCGGCGCCAGCCAGGCGGCGACATCGGCCCGGTCGGCCCGCGCTTCGATGCCCAGCGCGCCCTGGCCGGCCGCGGGCAGCGACACCTCGGCCGGCAGCACGGCGCGGATGCGCTCCTTGAGTCCGAGGCGCGTCAGGCCGGCGGCAGCGAGGATGATGGCGTCGTACTGACCCTCGTCGAGCTTGCGCAAACGCGTGTCGAGGTTGCCGCGCAGCGACGTCACGGCCAGGTAGGGGTAGCGCGCATGCAGCTGCGCTTCGCGGCGCAGGCTGGAGGTGCCGACCACAGCGCCCGGCGGCAGGTCGTCCAGGCTCGCGTACTTGCCTGAAACGAAGGCGTCGAACGGCAACTCGCGCGGGCCCGTGGCAACGAGCGCGAAACCTTCCGGCAGCACCATCGGCACGTCCTTCATCGAATGCACGGCGATGTCGGCGCGGCCGTCCGCCAGCGCCGCTTCGAGTTCCTTGACGAACAAGCCCTTGCCACCGACCTTGGCCAGCGGACGGTCGAGGATCTGGTCGCCGCGGGTGGTCATGCCAAGGAGGTCGACGCGGCTCGCCGGGTAAAGCCGCCGCAACAGGTCGCGCACGTGCTCGGCCTGCCACAGGGCCAGGCGCGATTCGCGCGTCGCGATGACGATGCGCTCCGGAGGACTGTTCGCTGCAGGACTCGCTGAATTGCTCACTGGCTGGCCCGATGACATTGCAATGAATGGGAACGCGCGCCGCGGCCGGCAACGCCTGATTCTCCGGTCGATTTTAGCATGGTGGCCCCCACGGTCCCGGCGCTGGAGCGGGTCGCGGCGATCGACTACAATGCGCCGAACCTCTCCGCTGGGAGCTTCTCCATGGCTATCGACCCGACCGTTCGCGCGCGCTTCTTGGAGCAATTGACGCCGGCCAATGCGGCCGCATATCCGAAGCATCTCGAAGAGGCCTACCCGCACGTGCTGGAGAAGATTTCGTCCCTGTGGGGTTCCACAGCGGAAATGGATCGCTTCTTCAACGAGCTGCTGACGACGCAGCGCACCGACCGGCAGGGGTTCTCGGCGGACGCCTTCGGCGAGATCCTGGGCCTCATGGACGTCTATCGCAAGCTCGGCCTGACGATCGAGCCGCCGAAGCAGAACGGCGACGTCTGGAGCTGGGTCAGCGACGTCGGTTCATTTGCGGACATCCGCGGCGGCAACTGAGGCCGGCGGCACTTACTGCCCGAGCAGCGACTTCACCTGCGCCCACAGGCGCCGGCTGACCGGCAGCCGTTCCGGCACTTCGCGCAGGATCACCAGCCAGCGCGGATCGCCCTCCGCCGCCGACTCCTGCTCGCGTTCGTAGCCGACCACGGCGTTGCGTGCCACGAGGCAGTTGCGGTGGATGCGGATGAACTGCCCGGCGAACTCGTTCTCCAGTTGCGCCAGCGATTCTTCGAGCAGGAACTCGCGGCTTTTCGTGCGCGCGGTGACGTACTTCAGTTCGGCCTTGAAGTAGAGAACGTCGACCACCGGCACCAGCAGCACCTTGCCCCGTTCCGAACTGCGCAGGTGACGCC
Organism: Rhodocyclaceae bacterium; assembly: GCA_035505955.1. GTDB lineage: Bacteria > Pseudomonadota > Gammaproteobacteria > Burkholderiales > Rhodocyclaceae > Fen-999. Next base: position 4,335 of record DATJQH010000040.1, on the reverse strand, counting down.
GGCCGCCCGGCTCCAGCACCTCGGCCGCCTGGCGCACGGCATTGATCGCGGCCGGCGAGCGCGTCGCCTTCCTGAGCGCCTCGGCCAAGCGCGCGGCCTTCACGGGTTTCAACAGGTAATCGACCGCCGACACCTCGAAAGCCTTCACCGCGTACTGGTCGTAGGCGGTGGCGAAAATCACCGCCGGCGGCGCCGGCAGCGACGCCAGGTGACGTGCCAGCTCGATGCCATCCATGCGCGGCATGCGGATGTCGACCACGGCCACGTCGATGTCGACGCCCGTCATGCGTTCGAGCGCCTCGATGCCGTCTGCCGCGACACCCACCACCTCGGTCGGCACTTCCGCGCGCAGATCGTCGAGCAGGTTGCGCATGCGCTCGCGCGCCGGCGCTTCGTCGTCGACAATGAGGATCTTCAACGCGGCGGTCATGTCATGCTCCCTCACGGCGGTACGGCAGCTCGATGCGCACGCGATGGCGCCCGGCGCCGATCTCGATGGCAAGGCTCGCCTCCAGGTCGAAGAACAGCGTCAGGCGCTCGCGGATGTTGGCGAGCGCCATGTGATTGCCGACATGGTGCGCCTTGCCACCGTCATTGTTGCAAGGATTCGTGATCTCGATGAGCAGGCGGTCCTGTCGCTGCGACATGCCGACCTGGATCTCGCCGGGCTCGCCCAGCGGCTCGATGCCGTGGTAGACGGCATTTTCGAGCAGCGGCTGCAGCATCAGCGGCGGCACCAGTGCATCGGGCGGGCAGGATTCGATGTCCCACTTCACTTGCAGGCGGTCGCCCAGGCGCAGGCGTTCAAGGTCCAGATACTGCCGCGAGATGGCGATCTCGGACGACAGCGGCACGAGTTCGCGGTTGTCCTGCATCAGCGTGCGGAAGAGTTCCGAAAGCTCTTCAAGTGCGGTCTCCGCGCGCCGGGGATCGCTGCGCATGACGCCCAGCACGGCGTTCAGGCTGTTGAACAGGAAGTGCGGCCGGATGCGCGCGGTGAGCGCCATCAGGCGCGCCTCGGCAAGCGCCGGCGCGTGCGCGCGCGCGGCCATGTCGAACCACACGAGCAGCACTACCGTGACCAGCGCTGCCCACAGCGCCGCCCACGGCAGCGGCTGGCGTTCCACGTCGAGCGGCGCGACAAGATCGGCGAAGAGGAGAGCCAGCGCGGCCGGAACCGCGATGGTGACTGCGATGCGGGCCGGCAGCGGGACCCGTGCCAGCCAGCCGCGCCCCGCGCACAGAAGGATCAGGCTGCCCAGCGTGACCGGTTCGACATAGCCTGCAAGTTCGACGAACGCGCCGGGCAGCGCGGCCAGGCGGCGCACCTCGAGCGCGGCCGCCGCCAGAAGCAGACCGTTCACGGACAGCAGCACGCGCAGCCACGTACCCAGGTTGCAGAAGTCGGGCAGGCGCAGCGCAGCCAGGGAGGCGGACACGCGGAATTGCCGGCGGCGTTCGCCTGCGTCCTGCCCCATTTCCCGTATACTCGCCATGTTACGGAAACCACGATATTCCAACGGCTTCATTATGTCAGACAATGCCTGGTCGGGCCGCTTCTCCGAGCCCGTTTCCGATCTGGTCAAGCGCTACACGGCGTCCGTGACCTTCGACTGCCGCATGGCGCAGCAGGACATCCGCGGCTCGCTCGCGCACGCGAAGATGCTGGCGCGCCAGAACATCATCGGCGCAGCGGATTTCGCCGCCATCGAGCGCGGCATGGCGCAGATCGCCGGCGAGATCGAGCGCGGCGAGTTCCAGTGGAGCCTGGACGCCGAGGACGTGCACCTCAACATCGAAAAGCGCCTGACCGGGCTGGTCGGCGACGCCGGCAAGCGCCTGCACACCGGGCGCTCGCGCAACGACCAGGTCGCCACGGACATTCGCCTCTGGCTGCGCGACACCATCGACGTCATCGACGGCCTGCTGAAGAACTTCCAGTCGGCCCTGCTCGACATGGCGGCAACGCACGCCGGGACGCCCCTGCCGGGCTTCACGCACCTGCAGGTCGCCCAGCCTGTCACTTTCGGCCACCACCTGCTCGCCTACGTCGAGATGCTGGCGCGCGACCGCACGCGCTTTGCCGATGCCCGCAAGCGCATGAACCGCCTGCCGCTCGGCGCAGCGGCGCTGGCCGGCACGACCTTCCCCATCGACCGCGAGTTCGTGGCGCGGGAACTGGGCTTCGACGGCGTCTGCGAGAACTCGCTCGACGCGGTTTCGGACCGGGACTTCGCCATCGAGTTCTGCGCCGCCGCCGCGCTGGTGATGACGCACGTATCGCGCTTTTCCGAGGAACTGATCCTCTGGATGAGCCCGCGCGTGGGCTTCATCGACCTCGCCGATCGCTTCACCACCGGCTCGTCGATCATGCCGCAGAAGAAGAACCCCGACGTGCCGGAACTCGCGCGCGGCAAGACCGGCCGTGTCTATGGCCACCTGATGGGCCTCCTGACCCTGATGAAAGGCCAGCCGCTGGCCTACAACAAGGACAACCAGGAAGACAAGGAGCCGCTGTTCGACACCGCCGATACGATCATCGACACGCTGCGCATCTTCGCCGACATGGTGCCGGGCATTCGCGTCAAGCCCGAGAACATGGCCGCTGCCCTGCGCCAGGGCTTTGCCACTGCAACCGACCTGGCCGACTACCTGGTCAAGAAGGGACTGCCCTTCCGCGACGCCCATGAGGCCGTGGCGCGCGCCGTGCGCGCGGCCGAAGCGAAGGCTTGCGACCTCGCCGACCTGCCGCTGGCCGAGTTGAAGCAGTTCTCGCCGCTCGTCGGCGACGATGTGTACGGCGTGCTCACCGTGGCCGGGTCGCTTGCCGCGCGCGACCATATCGGCGGCACGGCGCCGGTACAGGTCAAGGCGGCCATCGCCCGCATGCGCGACGGGCTTTGATGGAACAGATCGGCAAGTACGAAGTCATCCTCAAGCTGGGCGAAGGCTCGACAGCGACGGTCTATCTCGCGCACGATCCGTTCGCGGACCGCGACGTTGCCATCAAGGTTCTCGACCCCAAGGTCCTCAACGACACCGGCCAGGGCCGCATCTACCGGCGCCTGCTGCGCAACGAGGCCTCGCTGGCCGGCAAGCTCCTGCACCCGCACATCGTGCAGATCTACGACGCCGTGCTCTCGGACGAGCAGAGCTACATCGTCATGGAATACGTGCCCGGCGGTACGCTCGAGCAGTTCTGCTCACTGGGCAAGCTGCTGCCGCTCGAGCGTATCGTCGAGATCGTCTTCAAGTGCACACGTGCCCTCGACTACGCCTACCGGCTCGGCATCACGCACCGCGACATCAAGCCGGCCAACATCCTGTTCGCCGGCACGGGCGAGAACGCCAGCAGCGGCGACATCAAGATCTCCGACTTCGGCGCCGCCATCCAGACCGCGAACCAGACGCAGACGCAGATTTCCGGCGTCGGTTCGCCCGCCTACATGTCGCCGCAGCAGGTGCGCGAGGTCGAGCTCGACCACCGGACCGACATCTATTCGCTCGGCGTCGTCATGTACCAGTTGCTCGCCGGCAGGCTGCCGTTCATGGCGGCGAACAACTTCGCGATGGTGTACCAGATCTGCAACGTCGAGCCGGCGCCACCGTCCAGTTTCCGCAGCGAAGTGCCGGCGGGGCTCGACGCCGTGGTCGCACGCGCCATGCACAAGGATATCGAGGGACGCTATCCGACCTGGGAAGCGTTCTCGCACGACTTGGCGCAAGTGTTCCGCAACTCCCAGCTTGCCAGCCGGCGGCCGGTGTTTCCCGACAGCGAGAAGTTCGAAACCCTGCGCCGGCTGCCGTTCTTCCATGAGTTCTCGGATGTCGAGATCTGGGAAGCCGTGCGCATCTCGCGCTGGGACGAGGTCGCGCCCGACACCGTGATCCTCAAGGACGGCGAGAGCGGCGACTTCTTCTGCCTGCTTACCGAAGGCGAATTGCGCGTGGCGAAGAACGGCTGCACGCTCGGCATCCTGACCGACGGCGACTGCTTCGGCGAAATGGCCGTCATCGGGCGCAGCGGCCACGTCCGCGGCGCGGATGTCGTCGCCCAGACGACCGCAAAGGTGGTCACGATTCCCGGCGACGGTTTGCGCAGCGCTTCCGACACCTGCCGCATGCACTTCTACCAGGCCTTCCTCGGGGTGCTGGTGCAGCGGCTCAGCGAAGCCAACGTCCGGCTCGCAGCGAGCTGATGCCCGAAACGCCGGCCCGCTTCCGCAAGACGGGCGACGCAACGAAAATCCAGATGTTCGAAGCCGAAGCCGCCGGTCTGGCAGCCTTGCGCGCGACAGGCAGCGTGCGCGTGCCCGACGTGCATGCCTGCGCCAT
>DATJQH010000039.1:0-31986 GCA_035505955.1 Rhodocyclaceae bacterium | reverse complement strand
AGCCAAACTGCTGCCATGCCCACCGGCACCGAGACGGATCAGTCGACACCTGCACCGAGGACGACGATCGACCTCGACGCCGCCCACGCCACCGCTCGCGCCTATGCGCGCGAGCCGGTGCCGCGCACGTCGCTCGATGCGCCGAAGGTAGCGCTGACCGTCGAAGCGGCCATTGCCAAGGCCACTGCACCGGAAGTCGTCGTCGAGTCGCATGGCCCGGCCGGCGAGCATGTGGTGAAGATAGGCAAGACGCGCTGCGTCACCCCGACCTGGGTTCCGTTCTTCATGGAGGGCGTGACGATGCTGACCCTGTGTGCGCCCTGACGGGTCGCCTAACCCCGCAGCACTTGCACTTCGGTAATCGCCGCATGCAGCCTCAGCGCCAGGTTGCGCGCCAGCGTGCCGATCAGGGCAACGCTGAGGTCGCTGTGATCGACCGCCAGCGCCTCGAAGTTCTCGCGCGTGAGCACGAAGACGTCGCAATCGGTGAGGGCGGACGCGTCCATCGCCTGCGTGCCCGCCTCGACGAAACCCATGTCGCCGATGAGATCGCCCGCGCCGCAAGTGGCGAGGTGATAGCTTTCCTTCTTGCGGATCGGCACGGTCAGCTTGACCATGCCGCGCCGGATGAAATAGAGCGCATCGCCGTCCGCGCCGGCCTTGAAGACGCGCTTGCCGGCCTTGACCATGCGCAGTTCGACGACGCCGGCCAGCGCCGTCACCGCTTCGTCCGAACAGCCGGCGAGGAAGGACATCGCCGATAGCTCCACGACAGCCGACTCGGGCTGCACCGCATCCGCTGGCACGGTCTCCTGGCTTTCGATCCACTCCAGCGCCTCGTCGAGCTGGCGGAAGGTGAAGGCGCTATTGGTCGGCCGCACGACGCCGGTCTCCTTCAGGAAGCGCTTCATCTTGAGGCCGCTGGGAAGATCCTTCGGGATGTCGCAGAAGACCAGGAAGCCGTGGTTCTGCTCCAGTCGGTCCTTGATCTGCTCGAGCACGTGGGTCGCCGTGACGTCGAGCGACTGCACGCGTCGCATGCTGAGGATGACGTACTTGCGCCGCGTCGTCTCGGGTTCGAGGGCCATCTGCAACTGGTTCGCGGTGCCGAAGAACAGGCTGCCCTGCAGTTCGAAGACGATGATGTCGGGCGCCTCTTTCTGCACGCCCTGCAGTTCCTGGATCGCCTGCGTCCGCTTGGCGATGATCTCGCCGCCCTCGATGCGATGGCGGATGATGGAACTGCGGGTCTGCTCGCGGATGAACAGCAGGATCGCCAGCGCGACACCGACTGCCGATGCCGCGATCAGGTTCACGAACACGGCCACGAGGACGACAGAAATAATGACCAGGAAGTCGAGTCGCGTCGCCCGCGAATAGAAGAACGCGAAGCTGTGGCGATCGATCATGCGGAAGCCGACCACGATCAGGATGCCGGCCAGCGCGCCGATCGGCACCCAGGCGATCAGCGGCGCCAGGAGCAGGAACGCAAGCAGCGAGAACACGCCGGCCATCAGGCCGGAACGCCAGGTGCGGGCACCGCTGGACAGGTTCACGAGCGACGCGCCCATGGTGCCCGAGCCAGGTACGCCGCCGGTCAGCGACGCGGCAATGTTGCCGATGCCCTGGCCGAGCAGTTCGCGGTCCGGATCGCGGTGATCGCCCGTCATGGCGTCCATGACGAGGCCCGTCTTCAACGTGTCGATCGACAGCAGCGCGGCGAGGATCAGCGCCGGCATGCCGACCTGGCCAATCTCGCGCAGGCCGAGCCGACCCAACGCATGCCAGTGCTCCTCCAGCGTATCGGCCAGGCTCGTCTCGGCGCCCCCCAGCGGCCCGATGACGAGCGCATTGTGCATGACCGTGAGCAGGGACGGATCGAACGCGCCGATCGCGAAATAGGTCGCCGTCCCCGCGAGCAGCGCCACGATCGCGGCAGGCAGCACGCGCGTGAGGCGCGGCGTGACCACCATCGCGACGATGACCACCGAGCCCACGAGCAGGCTCTGCCAGTGCCACGCCGAGGGATGACGCATTGCCTCGAGCAGGTTCGCCGTCGGCGCGCCGACGAACTTCGGCAGTTGGCCGCCGATGATGATGAGGCCGACGCCGCTCAGGTAACCGCTCACGACCGGGTAGGGGATGAACTTGATCAGGCGCCCGAAGTGGGCCGCGCCGAAGCCCACCTGAAGCCCGCCGGCGATCAGCCCGATGAGCGCCATCTCGATGACGATGGTCGCAGGCGGCACGCCTTCCGCTGTGACGCTCGTCGCCAGCGCGGCCAGGATCGCCGCGGCGGGTGCCGATGGTGCGGTGATCAGGCGCGAGCGGCTGCCAAAGATCGGCGCCAGCAGGCTCAGCACCGTGGCGCCAAGCATGCCGGCGAAGGCGCCTTGCGCGACCATGGCCGTGCCGAGCGGCGAATAGATGGCAACGCCGAACGCAATGGCCGACGGCAATGCCACCAGCATTGCCGCCAATCCTCCCCAGGCATCGCCGACGCGCTCGTCGACTTCCGTGCGGTTTTCTTCGTTCAAGGCGCCAGGACTCCGGTCCGATAGCGAAGTATCGGCGGCGCGGCGCGGATGGTCAAACGAAATCGGCTCCCGTGCAAGAGTCAGCCGCCGTGGTACGCCGTGCTGCACTCGTCCGCACCCGTCGACATAATACCTTGGTAATATGTCTGACACCTGCCGGCCTGTTTCGGCCGAAGCAGGACAAGGGGATATCGAAGGCTCATGCCCAGTTCACCGGACAAGGACATCGCCGACTTCACCGCCGGTCGCCTGCGCGTGCGCTACATCATCGCGCTGACGCTGATCGCCACGCTGACGGTGATCTCGCAGTGGGTCGTCCAGTTGACGATCGCCGCCGAACTGCACGATTCGCGCGTCGTCAACATCGCGGGCCGGCAGCGCATGCTGAGCCAGAAGATCGCCAAGTCCTGCCATTACCTGCTCGCCGCCGGCACGGACGAAGAGCGCGCCGCCCACCGCAGCCAGATCGAAGCGGCGCTTTCGCTCTGGCAACGCGCTCACGCCGGCCTGCAAAACGGCGACGACGAGCTGGGACTGCCGGGCAGGAACAGTGCGCAGATCACCGCCCTTTTCCAGCGCCTGAACCCCGATTACCTGGCCGTCGTCGACGCGACCGGCGCGGTGCTGGCCGCCCGCGACGGCAGCGACGCGCAGCACCAGGCCGTACGCCGCGTCAGCGAGCGCGAGCCCGCATTCCTCCAGGGTATGGAGGCAATCGTCTTCCTGTACGACAGCGAAGCGAAAGACAAGGTCAACTTCGCGCGTCGTCTCGAACTCGGCCTGGCAGCGCTGACCCTGGTGGTGCTGGTTCTCGAAGCGCGGCTGATCTTCGCCCCGGCGGTGCGGCGGCTGCGCCACGACATGCGCCGCCAGGAGCAGCACGAAACCGATCTGGAGACACTGTTTGCGGCGAGCCCGACCGCCATGTTCCTGATCGACGAGGCGAATCTGGGCATCGTGCGCGGCAACGGCAAGGCCGAAACGCTGATGGGTTGCGGCGCCGAAGGTTTCGTCGGCCGGCCGATCGGCGAGTTCGTGGACGAGAAGTACGATGCCAACCGCGCCTTCCTGGAAAAGATCCGCTCCGGCGATTCGCTCAACGAATACGAAATCCTGCTCATCGATGCGCACCGCTGCACGATCGAGGCACTCGCTTCTTCGTGTCGGGTGCACTACGCACGAAAGCGCCACCTCGTGATCGGCATCACCAACATCAGCGAGATCAAGAAGGCCCAGCAGACCCTGCAGTATTACGCCACGTTCGACGAGATGACCGGCCTCGTCAACCGGCGCACCGGCCTCAAGATGCTCGGAACCGAGATGGACCGGGCGCGCCGCGACAAGAATCCGCTCGCTGTCTGTTTCGTGGACGTCGACGGCCTCAAGGCCACCAACGACCAGTTCGGGCATCAAGAGGGCGACTGGGTGATCCGGACGATCGCCGGCGTGCTGCTGGCGTCGATACGCGGGGGCGACGTGGCTCTGCGGCTGGGCGGCGACGAGTTCCTGCTCATCCTGCATGATTGCCTGGAAGCGCAGGCGCAGCAACTCGTCGAGCGCGTCGAAATCCGGCTTCACCAGTTCGTCGCCGAAGAGGGGCGCCCCTATCAGGCGTCGGCCAGTTTCGGCGTCGCGCTCTACGATCCCGATCGCCATGCGAATGCCGAAACGCTGGTGGCAGAGGCTGACGGCAGGATGTACTCGGCCAAGAATGCGAAACGGAGCGGCGCACCGTCGCCGTCGTCGACGTAATATACGCATCGGTCATGGGGGCGGCGAGCCGAACTGGTTCGACGGGTCAGCAACGAGCTCAACAGGGAAACGAACAAGTGAAGATCAACCAACCCGTCACGCAGGTCGAGAAGCCGTTCCCGCCCGGGCAGTACCTGGTATCCAGGACGGATCTCAAAGGCGTCATCACCTATGCGAACGACGCCTTCGTCAATCTGTCCGGCTTCACGCGCGACGAGTTGATCGGCAAGAGCCACAACATCGTGCGGCATCCCGACATGCCACCACAGGCTTTCCAGCATCTTTGGGATACGATCAAGGCCGGCCGGCCGTGGCAGGGCATCGTCAAGAATCGCTCCAAGTCGGGCGACTACTACTGGGTCGACGCCATGGTCGTCCCCGTACGTGAGAACGACCGGACGGTCGGCTACCTTTCGGTGCGCTCGCAACCCAGTCGCGCTCAGATCCAGTCGGCGGACGCGTTGTACCGGGCGCTGAACCAGAGCCACGCGCCGCTCGACGCCAGCGTGCCATGGCACAAGCGCATCAGCCTGCGCATGCGCATGGGCGCGCTGATGACTTTCGTTGCTGCCCTGATCGCCGCCGGCACCATGATCGGCCTGGGTGGCATGGCGCTCAGCAACGGCGACGTACGTTCCGCCTACGAGCGGCACATGCGGCCATCCCTGGCCATCGCCAAGATGGTGGAACGCCTGGGCGACAACCGTGCCCAGATCATGCTGGCTCTGCAGCACAACCCGGCCACGCCCTACGCGAAGATGCACGACCACCCGATGTCGCAGCATATCGATGCCGCGCTCAGGAATCGGGAACTCATCGAAAATCTGCGCGCCGACTACGAGAGAAGTACCAAGTCGCCCGAGGAAGACGTCTTGGCCAAGGCGTTCTTCGAGGTGCGCGACCGGCTGTCGGCCGAAGGCAACAAACCCGGGCGCGCGGCATTGCAGGCCGGGGATTACGACAAGGCGCAGGCCGTGCTGATCAACAGGATCAATCCGCTCTACGCTGAGCTCATGGTCAAGGCCGAAGCGCTGCAGCAGTACCTGGCCCGCTCGGGCGAAAGCGATTTCCAGATGGCGCAGCGGCGCTACGATACGTTCCGCATCCTCGCCATCGGCGGCGGCATCCTCGGCCTCGCGCTGGTCGCGCTCGCCTCCTGGCTGCTGATCCGCTCCGTAGTTGCGCCGCTGCGGCGCGCCATTGGCCATTTCGATCACATCTCGCAGAACATCCTGACCGACGAGATCGACATTTCCCGCCACGACGAGCCAGGCGAATTGCTGATGCAACTTGCCGTAATGCAGGTGCACCTCAAGACCATGCTCGACGAACTGCGCCACACGGCGCGCTCCGTCGAAGCGGACAGCCGGCGGCTGACCGACGAAATGCACAAGGTCGTGCAGCACTCGCATCAGCAGCGCGACCGCGTGCAAAGCGTGGCGGCGGCAACCGAGCAGTTTTCGCAGTCCGTCGCCGAAGTGGCGGGCAGCGCCGAGCAGACGGCCGAGTCCGCCGTGGCCTCGCGCAACGTCGTCACCGAAAGCGCTGCCAGCATCGTCAGCAGCATGGCCGCGACCGAACGCGTCGTCGAAGCAGTGCGATCCTCGGGCAACACGATCGACAGCCTGAGCCAGGCAATTCAGAAGATCGGCGACATCAGCGACAGCATCAAGGAAATCGCCGAACAGACGAATCTGCTGGCGCTCAACGCCGCCATCGAAGCAGCCCGCGCCGGCGAGCAGGGACGCGGCTTCGCCGTCGTCGCAGACGAAGTGCGCAAGCTCGCCGAACGCACTGCAGCCAGCACCGCGGATATCACGACCACGGTGGCCGAGTTCCGCGCCATCACGGATGGCGCCGTGGAGTCGATGGGACAGGCCGCGCGCGAGGTCGAGGACGGCATCGGCAAGATGCGCGCCGCCGCGGGCAGCCTGGACCAGATCACGTCGTCCAGCGACAAGGTCGCCAACATGGCCGACCATATCGCCACGGCGGCGAAGGAGCAGGCGACGACCAGCACCGAGGTCGCCGCCAACATGGAGACCGTGTCGAACCTGATCGACCAGAACACCGCCATCGCCCAGGAGGCATGGAAAACGCTCGAAGACCTCTCCGGGAACGCGGCAAGTCTGATGACGCTCGTCGGCAAGTTCAGGATCACGAAATCGGCCTGACAACGAGCGAACGGAAGTGTCTCTTGACGTTGCTCAAGACAGATCCTGTTGCGCTGCGGAGAATCGTCCGCGAATCTCCCCAACATGGAGAGCGTGATGAACAACAAGCTGTATCCGAGCCCGGCGCGCGCAAGCACCGTCGATGAAGTGTTGGTCCGGCACGGCGTCAGCCGGCGCGAATTCCTGACGTTCTGCGCTTCGCTCGCGGCGGCCATGGCGCTACCCGCCGGTGCTGCCGAAAAGCTCGCCGCGGGCCTCGCCAAGGCGCGGCGTCCTTCGGTGATCTGGCTCTCGTTCCAGGAATGTACGGGCTGCACCGAGTCTTTGACGCGATCGGCGAGCCCAAGCCTCGAGAGCCTGATCTTCGATCTCATCTCCCTCGACTACCATCACACGCTGCAAGCCGCGTCCGGCGAGGCTGCCGAGGCGGCGCGCATGGCCGCCATGCGCGAAAACGCCGGCAAGTACATCGTCGTTGTCGACGGCTCGGTGCCGCTCGGCAACCCGGGATTTTCGACGATTGCCGGCGTCGCCAACATCGACGTTCTGATGAACACGGTGAAGGATGCAGCCGCCGTCATCGCCATGGGCACCTGCGCGGCCTATGGCGGCCTGCCGGCCGCGCAACCGAACCCGACCGGCGCCGTGGCCATTGCCGAACTGGTGAAGGACAAACCGGTGGTGAATATCCCGGGCTGCCCGCCGATCCCGACCGTGATGACCGGTGTCGTCGCGCATTTTCTCGCGTTCGGCGCGCTGCCGGAACTGGATTCTTTGGGCCGGCCCAAGGCCTTCTATGGCGAGACCATCCATGATCGCTGCTACCGGCGCCCATTCTACGACCAGGGCAAGTTCGCCGAGAGCTTCGACGACGAGGGCGCGCGCCGTGGCTGGTGCCTGTTCAAGCTCGGCTGCAAGGGACCCGTCACTTACAACGCCTGCGCCACCATGAAATGGAATGGCGGCGTGTCCTTCCCGATCCAGTCGGGGCACGGCTGCATTGGCTGCGCCGAGCCGAACTTCTGGGACGCCGGCGGTTTCTACGAGGCACTGTCGATGCCGGCACGTCCGCTTCAGGTCGGTGCCGCGGCAGCCGCGGCGGGCGCTGCAGCCGGCGTTGCGGTGGCTTTCTTCAATCGCCGGAAGAAGGCTGCTGCCAAGGCGGCGCACGAAACCACGACGCTCGACGACCTGGAACAGTAATGGCCCCCCACGCTCGCAAGATCGGCTCGCTGCCCCCCACGGAGGGGGCGGCCTCCTTGGGGCGGCCCTGCGGAGGTGTGACATGAACTCTCTCCAACTCCTTACCTGGGCACGGGGCCCCGGGCTCGACACCGCGCTGGCCGTCTTCGTGCTCGGCGTGCTGTGGCGCCTGTTCGAGATCTACAGCCTGGGCCGCAAGCAGGATCTGTCGGCGCCGCGCCACGCGCCCGGCGCCTCCGGCTGGGCCACGGTCCTGCGCCGTTCCCTGCCGCCACCGGGCATGCTGCCGACTTCGCCGGTCAGCTATATCGGTGGCTATGTCTTCCACGTCGGCCTCGCCGTGGTCGTCTTCCTGTTCGCACCGCACATCGCGCTGCTGACGAGCCTGCTTGGTCTCGCCTGGCCCGGCCTGCCCTCGCAGGTAGTCGACATGGTCACGGTCGTGACGCTGGCAGCGATGATTGCAGTTCTGGCCGATCGCCTTGCCAAGCCCGCCAAGCGCTTCCTGTCTACCTTCGGCGACTGGTTCACCTGGACGCTCACCTTCCTGCCCGTGCTCACCGGCTGGCTGGCGGTGCACCACCTGCTGCTGCCCTACACGCTGATGCTCGCGATCCACGTTCTCAGCGTCGAACTGTTGCTGGTCCTGCTGCCGTTCACGAAATTGTTCCATGCCTTCACGGCCTTCGGCTCGCGCTGGTTCAACGGCACGGTCAACGGACACAAAGGAGTGGCGGTATGAGTGCCTCCCTCGAAAAAGGCGTCCGGGTACTCAAGGAAGTCATCGACGCCCCGATCGCCAGCTATTTCAACAGCTGCGTCCATTGCGGCATCTGCGCGGAAGCGTGCCTGTTCTATACCGAGACCGGCGACCCGAAGTACACGCCGATCCACAAGCTCGAACCGATGCGCCGCATCTACGAGCAGGAATACACCCTGCTCGGCCGGCTGAAGAAGTGGGCCGGTCTCGCCAAGGCAGTGACCGACAATGAACTGGCCGAATGGCAGGAACTCGTCTACAACAGCTGCACGCTGTGCGGCCGCTGCTCGGTCGTTTGCCCGGTCGGCAACGATATCGTCTACATGGTGCGCAAGATGCGCGAAGGCATGTCGGCATCGGGCCACTCGCCGGAAGGCATCCAGGGCGCGGTCAAGCGCACGGTGACCATCGGCAGCCCGATGGGCGTCAAGTTGCCCGCGGTGAAGGCGCAGATGAAGCACGTGCAGGCCGACACCGGCATCGAGATTCCGCTCGACCAGGAAGGCGTCGAATATCTGGTGACGCTTTCGTCGATGGAGATCATGAACTTCCCCGAGTACCTGGGGGCGATCGCCAGGATCATGCGTCACGTCGGCAAGACCTGGACGCTTTCCTCCGAGGCGTTCGAGGCAACCAACGCCGGCATGCAGATAGGCAACTCGGATCTGGCGCGCGTGATCGTCTCGCGCATTGTCGCCGGCGCCGAGAAGCTGAAGGTCAAGACCGTCATCAGTCCCGAGTGCGGCCACGCCTACACGGCCCTGCGCTGGGAAGGCGCCAATCTGGTCGGCCGGCCATTCACGTTCAAGGTGCAGCACATCGTCGAAGTGCTCGAGGAGTTCCGCGCGGCCGGCCTGCTCAAGCTCGACGGCATGGAGACCGACCGCCTGACCTTCCACGACCCATGCCAGTTGGGACGACGCGGCGGTGTCCTCCAGCCACAACGCAACCTGATGAAGATGGTGGCGAAGAACTTCGTCGAGATGCCCGACGCCGGCTTCATGAACTGGTGTTGCGGCGGCGGCGGCGGCGCCAGCACCATCGAGGAAGGCGAACCATTGCGACTCGAAGCCTTCAAGCGCAAGCGCAAACAGCTTGATGCGGTGAAGCCGGACCGCCTGGTCACCGCCTGCGCCAACTGCCGCATCGTGCTCGAAGAGGGCCTCGAACACTACAACATGGACCTGCCCGTGATCGGTCTCACCGAGACCATCGCCGAGCACATCCCTGATTAGGAGGTTGACCATGGCGATCACCAACGACAAGGAATTCAAGGCTGCTCTGGCAACGCTCGACAACTGCGGCCGACGCCAGGCCACTGCCTACCTGATTCGCCAGGCGCTGGACCTGACCCCCGACACGCGCGTGCGGGCCGGGCTGGATCTCGCCGTGCGCTGCGATGCGAGTGATGCGGAACTCGCCGTCGCGGCCGCCGGCGTGAATTCGGCCCGGGTGGCGAGCTACACGCAGTGCGGGCACGACGCCAACTGGACCTGCCAGGCCAGCCACTTCGTGGCGCGCGCCGCGCAGGAATGCGTCAAGCCCGAGGTCAACGCGAGCGGCGCCTGGGAAGCGGCCATGCAGGCGCGCATGGCGCGCATCTGCCAAACCATCGCAGCCGGTGAAGGCACCAGCAATCGCGAGGCCGAAGCGCAGTACCGGGCGCTCGACGAATACCTGAAGGCGAAGGACAGCGCAACATGAGCGAACGTCTGGTCATCGACCCCATCACCCGCATCGAGGGCCACCTGCGCATCGAGGCGCGCATGAGCGGCAACGCCATCGAGGAGGCCTACTCGTCGGGCACGATGGTGCGCGGTCTCGAACTCATCCTGCGCGATCGCGACCCGCGCGATGCCTGGGCATTCGCACAGCGCATCTGCGGCGTCTGCACGCTGGTGCACGGCATGGCATCGATCCGCGCCGTCGAGGATGCGCTCAAGTACCGGATCCCGGCCAACGCGCAACTCATCCGCAACCTGATGATCTCGGCGCAGTACGTGCACGACCATGTCATGCACTTCTACCACCTGCACGCCCTCGACTGGGTCGACGTCACGAGCGCGCTAAAGGCCGACCCGAAGGCTACCTCGGCGCTGGCGCAGTCGCTCTCCGGCTATGCCAGGTCCTCGCCCGGCTATTTCGCCGACGTGCAGAAGAAGCTCAAGGGCTTCGTCGACGCAGGCCAGCTGGGCATCTTCAGCAACGGCTACTGGGGCCATCCGGCCTACAAGCTGCCGCCGGAAGCCAACCTGATGGCCGTCGCCCACTATCTCGACGCGCTCGCCTGGCAGCGCGACGCCGTGGCGCTGCACGCCATCCTCGGCGGCAAGAATCCGCATCCGATGCTGGTCGTCGGCGGCATGCCGATCGCCATCAGCGTGTGGCCGGATCATCCCGGCCACGGCAACGGGCCGCACTTTCGCGGCGGCCAGAGCGGCACCGCGCTCGACGTCACCGGCCTCGCACGCATCCAGGAAGTCATCAAGTCGATGCGCGATTTCGTCGACCAGGTCTACGTGCCCGACACGCTTGCCATCGCCGGCTTCTACAAGGACTGGTTCACGCAGGGCGAGGGCTTGGGCAACTTCATGACCTACGGCGAGTTCCCCGCCAAGGGCATGGACGACCCGGCCTCGTTCATGGTACCGCGCGGCGCCATCCTGAACCGCGACCTGTCGCACATCGAGGAAGTCGACCTCAACGCCGAAAACCAGATCGAGGAATTCGTCGCCCATTCCTGGTACGACTACTCGGCCGGCCGCGACCACGGCCTGCATCCGTACAAGGGCGAGACGAAGCTCAACTACTCCGGTCCCAAGCCGCCCTACGAGCAGCTCGACGTCGACAAGCCCTACTCCTGGCTCAAGTCGCCGCGCTGGAAGGGCAAGGCGATGGAGGTGGGACCGCTTGCGCGCGTGCTCATGCTCTACGCCAGCGGACACGCGCAGACGAAGGAACTGGTCGGCGCGACGCTGAAGAAGCTCGATCTTCCGGTACAAGCCCTCTACTCCACGCTCGGTCGCACGGCGGCACGCACGCTGGAGACCAAGATCATCGCGGATGCCATGCAGGGCTGGTACGACCAGCTGGTTGCCAACATCAAGGCCGGCGACGTCGACACTTTCAACGAGGCGCTCTGGGACCCAACGACCTGGCCGAAGCGCTGCCAGGGTGTGGGCTTCATGGAAGCGCCGCGCGGCGGCCTCGGGCACTGGATCGTGATCGAGAACGGCAAGACCGCCAACTACCAGGCCGTGGTGCCGAGCACCTGGAACGCCGGCCCGCGCGATGCCCAGGGCCAGGCCGGCGCCTACGAGGCCGCGCTCAAGGGCCACGCCGTGCACGACGGCAAGCAGCCGCTCGAAGTGCTGCGCACGATCCACAGCTTCGACCCCTGCATCGCCTGCGCCGTGCATGTGACGGAAGTCGACGAAGACTCCGCAGCCTAGAGTTCTTCTGATCGCGCCGATTCGGGTCGCCTGCCAAGGCGGCCCACGCACGCTATGATGCGACTATTGACCTTTCCGGCGCTTTGCCAAAAAATCCGGGGCATCATGTCCGTCACAAACGCGCAAGAATCGAGGGCTCGGTGGTGCTGAAATCGCTATTTGCCGGCAGCCGCAACCCCCGTCGTCGCGAGGAAGACCATGCGCCCTCGGCGCCGCTCGCCCGCAAGCCGACGGCGCTGGAACTCAAGCAGATCATGCAGTACTTCCCGATCGGCAAGAAGATCCGCTACGTGCCCGAGTACAAGAAGGAAGTCGTCCTCGACACGCTCGTGATCGGCTACTGTGCCAACGGCCATTTCATCTATTCCTGGGACGCGATCCAGTTCGATGCCCAGGGCTACCCGACGGCATTCCTGATCGGCGAGGCACAGGACCGCATCGACGTCACGCGCGTCGGCGAATTCGAGTTGCTGGTGCCCGACACGTCGGACCTCGAGAACACGCTCGACTACCCGCGTCGGGCCATGATCGGCCGCGGTCGGCAGTTCCACAAGGGCAACGCCATCGCGCTGATTTCAAACTCGGGCAACCTGGGCGTCGCCACGCTGGAAACCGAGGTCGACCGCAAGTTCGTCATGAAGGACGGGCCTTACGCCGAGTCGTCGATGGTGCTGCTGACGCCGCAGATGCACAGCCTCACGGTGACCGACCAGCGAGGCAGCAAGCGCGCCCGCATCGACGTGCCGGTGACGATGACGATCCAGGACCGGCTGCGCGGTCCCTGCATGATCGTGGATATCTCTGACGTCGCCATGCGCGTGCGCGTGCGTGAAGGCCACACGATGCCGCCGATGAGCCGTGGGGACGACATCACGCTCGACGTCGACCTGGGCGACGATGAGCGCCAGTTCCATATCAAGGCCCAGGTGATCCGGCGCTCGGCAGAAGCCTGCGTCGTCAAGCTCGTCGGCCTGGTCAAGGACCGCCGCGTCGTACCCTTCGCCCCGCTCGACCTGCTCGAACTCAAGGCCGGACTGCTCAACTACGGCAAGTAGCGATAGCACGGCGTACCACGGGGGCTGACTTTGGTCGCGCCGCCGCGCGGCCTCATTTCGTCAGCAGTTCGATGGGCGACGCCAGTTCCGGCCGGCGTCCGGCGCAGTCACGAAAGCATTCGGCGATGCGCGCCATGTCGGCCGCCTCGTCCCCCGTCAGGCGGAAGGCGTCGATGAGGCCGACGCGCCGGTGCGCGTAGTCGATCGTGCCGAGCACCACCGGCACCTCCGCGGCCCGCGCGATCCGGTAGAAGCCCGACTTCCAGCCCGGCCGGCGGCTGCGCGTGCCTTCGGGCGCGATCGCGAGCATGAACCGTTCGCGCCGCTGCATCTCCTCGACCGTGCGCTCGACGAAGCCGGTGTGCTCGCGCCGGTTCACCGGAATGCCGCCCAGAAGCCGCATCAACCCGCCGAACGGCGGCCGGAACAGCGTGTCCTTGCCCACCCATTTGGCGCCGAGCGCCAGGGCTGCAGCGGCGACGAGACCGATCGGGAAATCCCAGTTCGACGTATGCGGATAGACCACCAGAACCGCGCGCGGCGGCCGTTGCGGCAGATCGACGCAGGTCCACCCGATCACTCGCAGCGCCAGGCGGCACAGGCGGCACAAGAACGTATCGCGTTCCCTGGTCGAGTCCACCCCGAGGTCGGCGCTCATGGTGCGCCATTGTAGTTCCCTTCGTCCGGTTCCGCGCGCCGGTGGCCGGATTGCCAAGTGCCACAGGCGGTGCGACACTACGCGCAAAAGGACAAGATTCCGACCCGTACCGCTGTCGACAGGTCGAAGACGTGAACCCTGTAGGGAGAAACAATGAGCAGCCGCGAGTCGATCCGTCGGGCCCAGTCGTGCGCCGACGACCCGCGTGAGGCCGTGCGCGAATTTCGCGCGGCCGTCGACCAACCGCACATGTCGCTGGTCATGTTCTTCTGTTCAAGCGACTACGACCTCGACGCCATCGCCGGGGAGATGAAACGCCTGTTCGCGGATGTGCCCGTCGTCGGCTGCACGACCGCCGGCGAGATCGGTCCCGCCGGTTACACCGAGCACAGCCTTGCCGGCGCGAGCTTTGCCGCGAAAAGTTTCACGGCGACCTGTGCCCGCATGGATCATGTACGGGGTTTTACCATCGCTCGCGGACAGGCATTTGTTCAGCAGGTACTGCGTGATCTCGATGCCGCCTCGCCCCATGCCCGGCCCGACAACACGTTCGCCCTGATGTTGATCGACGGCCTGTCTGTTCGCGAGGAGCCTGTTACCCGCGCTTTCCAGCGCGCCCTCGGCCGGCGGCCGTTGATCGGCGGGTCTGCCGGTGACGGATTGCGCTTCGGTGCAACGTATGTTTACCTGGACGGGGCCTTCCATGCCGACAGCCTGATCCTCACCCTGGCGAGCACGGACCTGCCCTTCAGTCCCTTCATGACGGAACACTTCGTCGCCTCCGAACAGCGTGTGGTGGTCACGGAAGCCGATGTCGAGCACCGCATCGTGCGCGAGATCGACGGCTTGCCGGCGGCCACGGCGTACGCCGCCCTGACGGGCACCGACCTTGCCAACCTCGATCCGATGCGCTTCGCCACGTCGCCGATGGTCGTGCGGATCGGCGACGACAACTACGTGCGCTCCATCAGCAACGTGACGGCCGACGGCAGCCTCGAGTTCTTCTGCGCCATCGACGAAGGCATGGTGCTCCGGGTCGCGCACGGTGGCGACCTCGTTGACGACCTCCGAAAGACGCTCCATGCAATCCGCGACAAGGTCGGCGAACCACAACTGGTGATCGGTTGCGATTGCATCCTGCGCCGCCTGGAAGTCCTGGCGAAAGGTCAGGCAGACGCCGTCGCGGATGCGATGCGCAGCAGCAATGTGGTCGGGTTCTGCTCGTACGGCGAGCAATACCATGGCGTCCATCTAAACCAAACCTTTACGGGAATCGCCATAGGGCATCATGGAGCGGGCACCGAACACTGACACCGCGCCGGACGAGTCGCCGCTGCAGGCCGAGATCGCGCGCCTGAACAAGATCATCCGCGCCCTCGTCAAGCGCGCGGAGAGCAGCACCGAACTCCAGGGCTCCGACTTCACGCTGTTCCAGACCGCGCTGATGCTCGAAGACCAGGTGCGCAGCCGCACGGCGGCCCTGGAAGAACTGCTTGCCGAGAAGGAGAAGATCCGCCTCGAACTCAGCAAGTCCGAGGAGAAGTTCTCGGCGCTCTTCAACCTGCACCCCGATCCGTTGGTGCTGACTCGCCTTTCCGACGGCATCGTGCTCGAAGTCAGCAACAGCGTAGTCAGGCATTTCGGATACCGGCCGGAAGAGATCGTCGGCCGAAACGCCCTGGGCGGAAGCCTCGGCATCTGGGTCGATGCCGAGGCCAAGCGTCAGTGGCGGGCGCGGCTCGAACGGGATCGCGCGGTTTCGGGGTTCGAAACGACCATGCGGCACCGGGATGGCTCGATGATTCCCATGCTGCTAGCCGGCACGGTCATCGACATCGGCGGTGAGCCGTGCGTAATCACGGTTGCCCACGACATTTCCAGGCGCCTGGCCGTGGAGAAGGCACTGCGCAAGTCCGAGGCCAAGTTCTCCGCGATTTTCAGCCTCACACCGGACCCGATCACCTTGGCGCGCCTCGAGGATGGCGTGGTACTCGAGGCGAGCCAAAGCTTCGCACGATTCTTCGGCTACACGCCCGAGCAGGTCGTCGGCCATAGCACGCTGCCCGGGGACCTCGGCATCTGGGTCGATCCCGGACAGCGGCGCCAGTGGTGCGATCTGATCGAGCGTGACGGCCAGGTGCTGGGTTACGAAACACGCATGAGGCGCGCCGACGGCAGCATCGCGGCCGTGCTGGTCTCCGGCAAAGCCGTCGACCTCGACGGCGTGCGTTGCGTGGTCGCGAATGCCCACGACATCACGGACCAGAAGGAGTATGCCGATCGCATGCGACAGATCGCCCAGCACGATCCGCTGACCGGCCTGCCCAACCGCCTTCTGCTGGGAGACCGATTGCGCCAGGCGATTGCCCAATGCGACCGCGAAGGCACCCGCGCCGCGGTCTGCTACATCGATCTCGACGGCTTCAAGGATTTGAACGACCGGCTCGGCCACCAGATCGGCGACCAGATACTGAACGAGGTCGCCGTACGACTCTCGGCAGCCGTACGCGGCCCGGATACCGTGGCACGCCTGGGAGGTGACGAGTTTGTCGTGGTTCTGTGCGGCCTGACGAGCGACGACGAGTGGCGCCAGGCCGTAGATCGATTGCTCGATGTGTGCGCGGGCCCCTATAGGGTGGCCGGCACGCAGGAACGCGGAATTTCCGCCAGCATCGGTGTCACGGTATTTCCGGACGATCGCGCCGATCCGGATACGCTCGTGCGTCACGCCGATCACGCCATGTACGTCGCCAAGCAGGCCGGCAAGAATCGCTATCAGTTCTTCGACACCGGGCTGGAACAGCGGGTCGAAGCCCGGCATGCGACCCTGCGGCAGCTGGGCGAAGCCTTGCGCGCGGGCCAGTTCCGGCTGCACTTCCAGCCCAAGGTCGACTGCCGCCAGGGGCGCGTGGTCGGTGCCGAGGCGCTGCTGCGCTGGCAACATCCGACGCTCGGCCAATTGTCGCCGGCGGAATTCGTACCCCTGATCGAAAACAGCGAGCTGGCGCTGGATGTCGGCGACTGGGTGTTCCGCGAAACCATGGCGCAGATGATGCGCTGGCGTCACGCCGGTCTCGATCTCACCGTCAGCGCCAACGCTTTCATCCGGCAGCTCGTGCAGCGGGACTTCGCCCATTCTCTGGCCAGCCTGCTAGCGCAATTCCCCGACCTCGACCCGCGCAAGCTGCAGATTGAAATCGTCGAGACGGCCGCGCTCAATGAACTCGAAACCATGCGCCAGGTGATCGACGAATGCCGGCAGCTCGGCGTGGCGTTCTCGCTCGACGACTTCGGCACCGGCTACTCGACCCTGGCCCACCTGCGCCACCTGCCGGCCACCGAAATCAAGATCGACCACTCCTTCGTGCGCCACATGCTGTCACGCGGCGAGGACATGGTCATGGTCGAGGCCGTGATCGGGCTCGGTCGCGCGTTCGGCCGCTCCGTCGTCGCCGAAGGCGCCGAAACGCCGGCGCACATCGGTCGCCTGCTGGCCCTGGGCTGCGACGTCATGCAGGGGTACGCGCTGGCGAGGCCCATGCCGGCCGAGGACTTTCTGCGCTGGGCAGCGGCCTTTCGACCGGACCCCAACTGGTTTGCCCGGCAAGAGGAGCCTGGTGGGCCACAGGCCCCTTCGGCCATTGGGGAAACATCATGACCATTTTCACAGTCATCGAATGGAACGACTCCATGTGCACGGGAGTCGACGAGGTCGACCGTCAGCATCGCATCCTGGTCGATACGCTGAACCAGGCAGCGACGAAGCTGACCGGTGAAGTCGCCGAAGCGCTGTTCGAGCAGATCACGCGCGATCTGCTCGCCTATGCCATTTATCACTTCGACACCGAGGAGCAGCTCATGCAGCGCTATCGATATGCCGAAGCCCGGCCGGACGAGGCGGCCAGCCACCTGCACCAGCACCGCAGCTTCTCGGAAAAGGTGGTCCAGTTGCGTGAGCAGGCCCGTGAAGGCGATCAGGGCGCGCGCAACGCGCTGCTGGATTTCCTGCAAAGCTGGCTCGTGAATCACATCCTTACCACCGACAAGCGCCTGGGCGGGTTCGTCAGCACCGCGCGCCACGGCACCTGAGCGGAACGCGCATTCGTGGCGTCGGCAATGCTCTCGCGCGCGCTGGCCCTGGTGCTCCTGTGCGCGTCGCTCGGCGCCCAGGGCGCTGATCCGTCCCAGCGCACGCTGCGCGTGCTGGCCTGGCCGGGTTATGCCGATGCCGAAACCGTGCGTGCCTTCGAGCAGCGCCACCGGGTACGCGTCGACCTGACGCTGGTCAGCTCTGACGAAGTCATGTGGGAGAAGATCAACGGCAACGCAGGTGCCGACTTCGACGTGTTCGCCGTCAACACGGCCGAACTACAGCGCTACATCGACCATGGCCTCGTGCAGCCCGTCGACCCGCTCGCCATTCCGAACACGCGCCGGCAACTGCCGCGCTTTCGCAGCGACGCCATTCCCGGCCTGACACGCGGCGGCAAGACCTACGGCATTCCCTATACGTACGCCGAGATGGGGTTGATCTACGATCGCAGCCAGTTTCCGCGCGCGCCTGATTCGATCGCCACACTCTGGGACCCGCACCTGCAGGGCAAAGTGCTCGCCTACAACGGTGGCGGCCACAACTTCTCGCTGGCAGCAATGATGCTGGGTCGGCCCTCGCCCTTCCACATCGACGATGCGGGCTGGCCGCTTGCAGTGGAGCGGCTCATCGCACTGCGCCGCAACGTGCTCGCGTTCTACACGCAGCCCGAAGAGTCGGTGCGGCTATTCCGGAGCCACCGGGCGGCGCTGCTCTTCGCCAATTACGGCATGCAGCAACTGCAACTGCTCAAGGCCGCAGGCGTCGACGTCGGCTATTCGATTCCGAAAGAAGGCACGTTGGCGTGGCTGGACTGCTGGGCAATCACGCGCGGCGCGCGCGAAGCCGCGCTTGCCGCTGCGTGGATCGATACCCTGCTGGACAAGGAAGCCAGCGCCCTGCTGGTCGCGCGCCAGGGGCTCGCCAACACGATCAGCGAGTCCGCGCCCCACGGCGCCGAGAATCGCCTGCACTGGCTGGAGCCGATGGAGGACACGGCGCGCCGCGACAAGCTCTGGGCGCGCATCGTGTCGGGCGAACGGCTCGAAAAGGTGCTGGCGCCGTGAGGCTGGGCATTGCCCAGCGCATTGCGTTCGTCCTCGCGCTGGGCGGCGTACTGGCCTCGGGCCTCACCGGCTACTACGTCTATAGCAGCAGTCGCGCCCTGCTCGTGCGCGCCGCCGAAGACCGGCTGCTGACCGCCACCCGCGTGCTGCTGCGGCAGATGAGCGTAGAAATAGAGGACGCGGTGCGCGCCGCGCGCTTCGTAGCCGATCACGCGCACGCACGCGCCGCGCTCGCGGCCACGGGCGACGCCACGCGCCGGCTGGCCGAGGATGACATGGCCGAACTCTTCCTCGGCATGCTGAAGACGCGACCGGAGTTCTTCCAGATGCGCCTCATTTCCGCCGCCGGCCACGGCGCGGAGCGGGTCCGCGTCGACCGCGATCGCGACGGGCCGCTACGCGTCACCGGCGACGACCTGCAGGAAAAAGGCCACTTTGCCTACGTCTTCGAGACCCTGCGCCTGCCACCCGGTGCGGTCTTCGTTTCCAGCCCGACGATCAACCATGAACACGGCGCCCACGCCGGCGAGAACAAGCCTTCGCTGCATGTCGCGACACCGGTGCGCGACCGCAGCGACGCGGTCATCGGCCTCATCGTGATCAACGTTGACCTGAACGGGATATTCCGCCAGCTCTCGTCCGACCTGCCGCGCGACCTGGGCGTCTATCTCGCCAACGCCGAAGGCGACTTCCTGGTGCATCCGGATCCCACGCAGGCGTTCGCGTTCGACCGCGGCAAGCGGGCGCTGCTACAGGACGAATTCCCGGCCGCAGGCGACCTCGTCGCCGGTCGCGCGCAAACCGTCATCACCAGCGCTGCCCGCGCACGCGGCGATGGCAAGCCCGTGGTCGCCGCCTTTGCGCGGGAGCAGCTGAGCGCTGCGCAGCCGGACGAGTTCGTCGTGCTCGGCCTGTCGCAACCGACTGAAGCCGTGCTCAAGGACAGCGATGAACTCGGCGCCACGATCATCCGCATCGTGCTCGCGTTCAGCGCGCTGTCCATCCTGCCGGCCACGCTGCTGTCGCGCGCCGTCACGGGGCCGCTCAACCAGATGGTGCGCGCCGTCCGGCACTTCACTGCCGACCAGACGCGCGCGCCTTTGCCGACCGGGCGCAAGGACGAAATTGGCCTCCTGGCGCGCAGCTTCGACGACATGCAGCACCAGATCCAACTGCAAATGAGCACGCTGCAAGACAAGCAGCGCGAACTCGACCACCTGGCCAGTAACGACCCGCTCACGGGGCTACCCAACCGCCGCGTGTTCATGGATCGACTCGAACACGCACTGGCGCGTGCCCGGCGTGCCGAGAAGCAGCTCGCGATCCTGTTTGTCGACCTCGACCAGTTCAAGGAGATCAACGACAAACTCGGTCACGCAGTCGGCGACGTCATGCTGCGCGCCGCCGCCGAACGCCTGCGCGCGGTTGTGCGCGAAACCGACACCGTGGCGCGCCTGGGCGGCGACGAATTCATCATCCTGAGCGAGGATATCGGCGACTCGCAGGCCGCGATCGTGATTGCCGACAAGATCATCGAAGTGCTCGCGGCGCCCGTCGCCTACCGCGAATGCTCGCTGAGGGTCGGCGCGAGCATCGGCATCGGCCTCTACCCGCGCGACGGCGCCACGGCAACCGAAGTCATCGCCAGCGCCGACCAGGCCATGTATCGCGCCAAGGCGAGCGGCCGCAACCGCTACTGCCTGGCCAGCGACATGGCCTCGGGAAGCCAGGACCGGCAGCGGCTCTAACCCGTTGCCAAAGTCAGCTGTCATGGTACGCCCTGATGGCATACTATGCGTTCGTCACAATAGCGCAACGCCGCGCATCGCCCGCGCGCGCAAGGGGGGATACTCAAATGTTGCAGAACGTGAAGATCAGCACGAAGATCGTGGGCAGCGCCTGCCTGGTCTTTCTGCTGTTTGCACTGGCCGAATACCTCGGCTACGCCAATCTCGGCACGGTCACCGACCGCGCCGCCAAGGCCGACAAGATGCAGGACATGGTCATCCAGGTCCTCGAGGCGCGACGCCACGAGAAGAACCTGCTGCTGCGCGGCGAAGCGCAGTACCGCGACAACGTGCTCAAGATCACGGGCGACATCAAGCAGCAGGCGCGGGAAGCCCGGGAGGCGTTCCGCCAGGCCGACAACAAGAAGCTGATGGACGACGTCCTCGCCGCCGTCGGCGACTACGAGCTCGCGTTCGGCCAATTGGCGACGGCGGTGCTCGCTGGCAACACCCAGCGGTCCCTGCTCGACGATCTCGACAGGAAGATGGTCGCCGCCGCGCGCCAGGCGCAAGCCGCCTGCGAGGCCGCACGCCAGGACCAGAAGGGCGAAATGGCCGACGCCACCAGCGCCGCCCATCGCAACATCGTGATCTTTTCCGTGCTCGTGCTGCTGGTCGGCGGCGCCGCGTGCTATGTGCTCATCCTCGACATCCTGCGCTCGATCAAGACCGTCGTCGGCAGCACGGAGGGCGTCTCGGACGGCAACCTGGCCATCCCGCGCCTGACGGAGAACGATACCGAAATGGGACATCTCGGCCGTTCGTTCAACGGCATGATCGCCAGTGTCAGCGCGGTCGTGCGCGGGGCCACGGCATCGGCAGCCAAGGTTTCGGTATCCGCGCACCGCGTGCACACGGTCGCGGAGGAGATCAGTGGCACGGCCTCGGACGTCGCCGCCCAGGCCAAAAGCGTTGCCTCCGCGAGCCAGCAGATGGCGGACAGCTCGATCGAGATCTCCGATACCGCCCGCCTCGCGGCCGAAGGCGCGGGTCGCGCCACGCAGTCGGCGCGCAACGGGTCGGCCGTGGTCGACAAGACCGTGAAGCTGATGAATGCAATCGCCGATACGGTGCAGCAGTCCTCGCAGACCGTCGCCAACCTCGGCGAGCGCAGCAACCAGATCGGCGCCATCATCGGCACCATCAAGGAAATTGCCGACCAGACCAATCTGCTGGCCCTGAACGCGGCAATCGAAGCGGCACGCGCCGGCGAGCACGGACGCGGTTTTGCAGTCGTGGCCGACGAGGTGCGGGCGCTGGCGGAACGGACCACCAATGCCACGCGCGAGATCGGCGAGATGATCACCAGCATCCAGAACGAAACCGGCAGCGCCGTCGCAGCCATGCAGCAGGGCATGCAACAGGTGCATGAGGGTACGAACGAAGCGGCGCGCTCCGGTGAGGCCCTGGGCGACATCCTGGCGCAGGTCGATGCCCTCGCAGCGCAGGTGCAGCAGATCTCCTCGGCCGCCGAGCGCCAGACGGCCATTACCGAGGAAATCTCGGCCAGCATTCAGGCCATTACGTCGACCATCCACATCACCGCCGAGCAATCCAAGGCATCAGCGGAGGCATCGAGCCTGATGAACGCCATCGCCGAGGAACTGATGGGCAACATCGGCAAGTTCAGGATCGAGGAGGATGCCGGTCTGGCGCTCAACAAGGCGAAGAGCGCACACATGATCTTCATCGGCCGCATCAAGGGCCACATCGATGGCGCACTCAAGGTCGATCCGGCCGCCCTGCCGACGCACCACACGTGCGCGTTCGGCAAGTGGTACCAGAGCAAGGGCAAGGATGAGTTCGGCGCGGACAGCGTCTTCCGCGCCATCGACGCGCCGCACGCCGACGTGCACGATCTGGGCAAGCAGGCGGTCGCCGCATTCAATTCGGGCGATGTTGCCAAGGCGCACGTGCTCAGCCGGCAGATGGAAAAGCGCTCGATGGAACTCGTGGAGATTCTCGACAGGCTGGGCGCGACACTCGCGCCGGCCAGGGCCTGACGCGCTCGGCTATTGGAAGTGCACGATCACCACGGGGCTGTCGGCAAGCCCCGCGTAGGTGACCGAGATCGTCGTACCCGCCTCGGCGGGCGCCGAGGGCAGGAAACTGCCCAGGCTCAGCAATTCCCCTGGCTGCAATTCGATGCCGTCGCGCTTGAGCGCCCTGGCCAGCCACATCGCGACCCGGATCGGCTGCCCCATCAACACGTCGCCCTTGGCGCGTCCGATTTCCCTGCCCGTGCGCTCCTCGGCGATCACGACGTCCATCTGCGCGAGTTCGGCGAGCAAGGCACGGCTCGGCACGACGGGAATGCGTGGCCCCAGCACGCCGGCGCGAAACGCGGCGTTGGTGGCAACCGACTCGACGCCCGTCAGCGGCCCGTCGATCATCGGATCCGGCAACTGGATGAATGGCACGAGGTAGCTGATGTGATCGAGCGCTTCCAGCGGCGACGCGGCGTCGGCGAGTCCGGCATCCTTGACGATGACGATGAGGTCCGCCTCGTAGTGCAGCCGGGCGCCAAGTTTCACTGGCACCAGCGTGGAATTCATCAGCATGTCTGCAGCGAACATGGCGCCCCACGCCGGACCCGAGACACCGAAACGTTGCTGCGCTTCGGCACTCGCAAATACGGTCTTGTAGCCGACGCGCGCGCCGAGCACGCCCGGCAGCGCTTCGATCACCTTGGCGCGGGCGCAGCGCGCGTCGTCGGGCGAAAGATCCTTGCCGAAACCACGGCTCGGGCGCGCCGCCGCGAAATCGGCGACATAGGCCGCCACCGCCTGCGCGTCGGGACAGTCGGCAGCGGCCGGCGCCGCCGCCCCGGCCAGTGCCAGCAGTCCGACGCGCCACCACTGCTTCACGCCTTCTCCTTTCCGACCGGGAACGCCGTGCGGTCCACCACGCGGCGCAACACGAAGCTCGAATGTACTCCCGTCACGCCCTTGATGCGCGTGATGCGATTCAGCAGCAGCTCCTGGTAGGCATCCATGTCCCTGACCGCGACCTTGAGCTGGTAGTCGGCGTCCTGGCCGGTGATGAGCAGGCATTCCAGTACTTCGGGAATTTCGCGCACGGCCTTCTCGAACGCTTCGAAGCGCGCCGGGGTGTGCTGGTCCATGGCGATGTGGATCAGCGCCATCAGCGTCAGCCCAAGCGTCTTCGGTTCCACGCGCGCCTGGTAGCCGACGATGATGCCGGCCTCCTCCAGCGCGCGCACGCGGCGCAGGCAGGGCGAAGGCGACAGGCCGATGCGCTCGGCAAGGTCCTGGTTGCTGATGCGGCCGTCCTGTTGCAGTACGGCGAGGATTTCGCGGTCGTAGCGGTCAATTTCCATATTTATGCCTTGAACAGATCATTATTGGCAATTTTCTGCCAAATGATGGCACGCAATTGCCACGAAACGCAAGCACATTTCGCGCAGACGGCATTACCATTCGGTCACAGGAATTGAGGAGTATTGCCATGCTGAAGAACCCCGCCGCCAAGTATTCGCCGTTCCCGCCCGTCGGCCTCGCCGACCGCCAGTGGCCCGGCCGCGTCATCGCCAAGCCGCCGATCTGGATGAGCACGGACCTGCGCGACGGCAACCAGGCGCTGTTCGAGCCGATGAACGTCGAGCGCAAGTTGCGCATGTTCCAGATGCTCTGCAACATCGGCTTCAAGGAAATCGAGGTCGCTTTCCCGTCGGCCTCGGAGACGGAATTCACCTTCGTGCGCCGGCTGATCGAAGAGAAGCGCATCCCTGCCGATGTCACGATCGAGGTGCTCACCCAGGCGCGCGAACACCTGATCAGGCGCACGTTCGAGTCCATCAAGGGCGCACGGCGTGCCATCGTGCACGTCTACAACGCGACGTCGAAGCCCTTCCGCGACATCGTGTTCAACATGAGCAAGCCCGAGGTGATCGAACTCGCGGTCTCGGCCGTGAAGCTGGTCAAGGAACTCAAGGCGACCGTTCCGGAAACCGAGGTTCAGCTCCAGTACAGCCCGGAGACCTTCACCGGCACGGAACTCGATTTCGCGCTCGAGATCTGCGACGCCGTTACCGCCGCCTGGGGCGCGACGCCGCAGGACAAGGTGATCCTCAACCTGCCCACCACGGTGGAGCTCGCGACGCCCAACATCTACGCCGACCAGATCGAATGGATGCATCGCCGCCTGGCGCGGCGCGACAGCGTGCTGATCAGCCTGCACCCGCACAACGACCGCGGCACTGCCGTCGCCGCAGCCGAGATGGGGCTCATGGCCGGCGCCGACCGCGTCGAGGGCTGCCTGTTCGGCAACGGCGAGCGCACCGGCAACGTCGACGTCGTCACGCTCGCGCTCAACATGTACACGCAGGGCGTGGCGCCGGGGCTCGACTTCTCCGATATCAACGGCATCGCGCGTGAGTTCGAGGACTGCACGCAGTTGCCCGTCCACCCGCGCCACCCCTACGTGGGCGACCTCGTGTTCACGGCCTTCTCCGGCTCCCATCAGGACGCCATCAAGAAGGGATTCGCCGCCCAAAAGGCGGCGACCGCCGGTACCTGGAGCGTGCCCTACCTGCCGATCGACCCGGCCGACCTCGGCCGCAGCTATGACTCGGTCATCCGCGTCAACAGCCAGTCCGGCAAGGGCGGCGTCGCCTATCTGATGGAAACCGGTTATGGCGTCATCATGCCGCGCCGGCTACAGGTGGAATTCGCCGGCGTCGTCCAGAAGGAAACCGACACCCACGGCACCGAGATGAGCGCAGCCGACATCTGGCACCTCTTCTCGAGCACCTACCTCGACACGGGCACGCCGCTGAGATACGTCGAGCACCATCTGTTCGAGCAGGGCAAGGCGCAAGGCATCCGCCTCACGGTCGAATCCGGCGGCGCCACGCATCTCCTGACCGGCGAAGGCAACGGCCCGATCGATGCGGCCGCGCACGCCCTGCGCACGCTCGGCATCTCCATCCAGGTGCGCAGCTACGAGGAGCGCTCGATGGGATCGAGCCACGAGGCCGGCGACGCGCGCGCCTGCGCCTTCATGGAACTCGCCCGCCCGGGCGGCGGCGACTGCTATGGCGTCGGCATCGATGCCAACATCGTCACCGCCTCGATCCGCGCGCTGATCAGTGGAGTAAACCGCATGGGCATTGCCAGCGTCGCTGCCGAGAAAGCCGCCTAAACAAATTGCATTTCCTCTGCTAAGCTGCAAAGGTATCCCTGCACGAGGCAACGCAAGATGGATGTTTCTGCAATTGCAGCTGCTGCCAGCGACATGGCCCAGACGCAGACCGCGGACGCCGTACAGATCGCGGTGCTGAAGAAGGCGCTCGACATCGAGAGTCAGAACGCCATGCAGTTGATCCAGGCCGCAAGCCAGGTGATCTACAACAACCCGCCCAACCTCGGCAACCAGGTCGACACTTTTGCCTGACGCCGTAGCGACCCCGCGCACAGCGGGGTCGGGGTCTCTTCCATGCGCATCGCTTTCGTTTCCGACATCCACGGCAATCTCGCCGCGCTGGAAGCCGTAGCCGCCGACATCGAACGCCGCGGCGTGGACCGTGTCGTGAATCTCGGCGACAACCTGTCGGGCCCGCTGCTGCCGCGCCAGACCGCGCAATTTCTCATGGCATCGGGGTGGCTGAGTCTTGCCGGCAACCATGATCGCGAGGTGCTGACGCTGGAGGCGAGAGGCGACGCAGGCGCGCCGTCGGACACCTATGCGCACGCGCAACTGACCGCCGCCGAGTTCGACTGGCTGCGCACCTTGCGTCCTTCCGCGCGCCTCGACGACGAGGTCTTCGTCTGCCACGCCACGCCCGACCACGACTGCACGTACTTCCTCGAAACCGTCGAGCATGGTCGCGTGCGCCTCGCCTCGCCGGCAGAGATCGCGGTGCGCCTGGGCGGCGAACGCTCGCCGGTGGTCGCCTGCGGCCACACGCACGTGCCGCGCGCCGTGCGCACTGCGAGTGGCCAGCTGATCGTCAATCCCGGCAGCGTCGGCCTGCCGGCCTATTCTGACGACGACCCAGAACCGCATGTGGTGGAAAACGGCGCCACCGACACCCGCTACGCGATCATTGAACGCACGCCGGCGGGCTGGAACGCGCAGTTGATCGCCCTGCCCTATGACTACGCCCCGATGGCCGCCCTGGCACGGAAGCACCATCGCCCCGACTGGGAAATCGCGCTCCTCACCGGCTACGCGCGCTGACCGGCGCCACACGGCGTACCACGGCGGCTGACTCTGCAATCGGCATTACAATCGGTCGTGACACACGCCTCCCCCAACATCGAAGGACACGCCATGGCCCAGGAGTCACCCGATACCGACAAGCCCGAACGCCCGGAAGAAACACCGGACATCGAA
Source organism: Rhodocyclaceae bacterium (assembly GCA_035505955.1). Lineage (GTDB taxonomy): Bacteria > Pseudomonadota > Gammaproteobacteria > Burkholderiales > Rhodocyclaceae > Fen-999. Next base: position 5,094 of record DATJQH010000039.1, on the reverse strand, counting down.
GAACAACTGTCCTTCAAGGCCAGGACCGTGCTGGTCTTCGGCGAGATCACCGACAAGCTGGCGCACGCCGTCTGCCGGCGCCTGCTGGCCTTGTCGGAAGAGTCCGACGCGCCGATCACCATGTTCATCTCCTCGCCCGGCGGCCACGTCGAATCGGGCGACGCCGTGCATGACATGATCAAGTTCGTGCGCGCGCCGGTGACCGTCGTCGGCACCGGCTGGGTCGGCAGCGCCGCCGCGCACATCTTCCTCGCGGCGCCCAAGGCGCGCCGCGTCTGCCTGCCCAACACGCGCTTCCTGATCCACCAGCCGGCCGGCGGCATGGGCGGCCGCGCGACCGACATCGCCATCCAGGCCGAGCAGCTCCTGCGTGTGCGCGAGCGCATGGCGCACGTCATCGCCGACCAGACGGGCCAGCCGTACGAGAAGGTCGCGCAGGACATGGACCGCGACTTCTGGATGAACGCCCAGGAGGCCATCGACTACGGCATCGTCTCGCGCGTCATCGAGCGCCAGTCCGAGCTGGGCGCCGCCGCGTAGTGCGCGAGCGCTGGGAGGAACCATGACCGACCCCGCCACCGTCGGCAGCATCGTCGCGACCTGGAAGCTGCTCGGCTCGCTCTACGAAACGTATCAGGACTGGGCCGTGCGGCGCCGCAAGTCGAAGGAGGCGCTGGAACTCAAGGCGCACGCCGAGCGCCTGATGCGCGACATCAACCGCGCCATCCTGGCCGGCGCCAGCAGCGACGACCCGGAGCTCGTGCCCATGATCCGCGAGTTCCGCGCGCTCATCGCCAGGGACGTCAAGCCCTCGGGCTACGAACTCACCAGCGGGTGGATCAGGAAAAGCGGCACGGCTGCGACCAGGAAACCGGCCGGCGCCAAGCCTAAGGCGAAGAAGCCAGCCGCTGCGAAGCTGGCGCACAAGAAACCTGTGGGCACGGGCTCAGCCAGGAAGACGCCCGTGAAGAGCGGCAGGCACAAGCCGAAAACGGAATCGGAGTGAGTTCGCCGCTCACGCACGGCGTACCATCGGGGCTGACAACGCGTCGACGCGAGTTGGCCTCGTCTCCACTGGCACAGCCTGACTGGTTGGACGCCGCAGGCGGCACTTTCACCGGGAGCGGAACCATGACCGATTCAACTTCACCGGGCGATGCATCGCGCTACGAGCGCGGCTGGGAGAAACTGCGCGAGATCGACGGCCACGCCGGCGAGAAGGTGATCGCGGCGCTGGCGGACATCGCGCCGGATTTCGCCCGCTACGTGATCGAGTTTCCCTTCGGCGACATCTACTCGCGGCCGCAGCTCGACCTCAAGTCGCGCGAAATCGCCGTCGTCGCGGCGCTCACCGCGCTCGGCAATGCGACGCCGCAGCTCAAGGTGCACATCCACGGCGCTCTGAACGTCGGCTGCACTCGTGAGGAAGTGATCGAGGTGATCATGCAGATGGCCGTCTATGCAGGCTTTCCGGCCGCGCTGAATGGTCTGTTTGCGGCCAAGGAAGTGTTCGCCGAACGCGCCCCGGACCGAGGGTGAACCATGCCAAGGCTCGCCCTGGTCCTGCTGTGCGCCGCGGCCTTCGTCTGGCTGACGGGCGGCTCGCTGCCGCCCGTGGTGGCTTCGCACTTCTCGGCCGGTGGTGCGGCCGACGGCTTCGTGGCGCGCGCCGACTACGTGACACTGATGCTGGTGCTCGCCGTCGGCCTGCCACTCGTGATCTCGATGATCATGCGCCTCGCGGCGCTGCTGCCGGTGCGCTTCATCAACCTGCCGAACCGCGACTACTGGCTCGCCGCCGAACGGCGGGAAGCGACTCTGGCATATCTGCGCGACCATGGCACGAGGCTCGCCGAGATTGCCACGGCTTTCCCCTGCTTCGTCCACTGGCTCGTCGTGCAGGCGAACGCCGCCACGCCGGCGCACTTCCCCGAGACGCTGTTCTTCGGCGGCGTGGCAGCGTTTCTGGTGGTGCTCGCGCTCTGGGGTGTCCGCTTCATCGTTCACTTTCGCGGCCGCTGACGCACGCATTAGAATGCGTCCCTCGTCAATTCGCCGCGACCCCCAATGCGCACCCCCGTTTCTCTCGACAAGGCCTATCGCCTGCTGAACCACGGCCCGGTGGTGCTGGTCACCAGCGCCCATGGCGACGCCCGCAACGTCATGGCGGCGGCCTGGTCGATGCCCATCGACTTCTCGCCGCCCAAGGTCGCGGTCGTCGTCGACGCGCGCTCGTACAGCCGCGAACTGATCGAGGCTTCCGGCACATTCGCGCTCAACGTGCCGTGCCGGCAGCAGATCGAGGCCGTGCTCAAGGCCGGCACCGCCAGCGGCCGCGACGGCGACAAGTTCTCGCTCACGGGCTTGCGCACATTTGCCGGCGATCATGTCGCGGCGCCGCTGATCGAAGGCTGCATCGGGTGGCTGGAATGCAAGGTCATTCCCGAAGCGCAAATCGAGAAGCGCTACGACCTGTTCATCGGCGAAGTCGTTGCCGCGCAGGCCGACGACCGCGTGTTCCGGGACGGCCGCTGGGACATGACGGACGACGACCTGCGCACGCTGCACTACCTGTCGGGCGGCACCTTCTTCGCCACCGGCGACGCCATCACCGTCTGAATCCATGAGCAAGACCTACGACGAATCCTCCTTCCGCGTCCTGAAGGGCCTCGAGCCCGTGCGTGAGCGCCCGGGCATGTATACCCGCACCGACTCGCCGGCGCACATCATCCAGGAAGTGATCGACAACGCCGCCGACGAGGCGCTGGCAGGCTCGGCCAAGCATATCCACGTCTGCCTGCAGCGCGACGGTTCGGTGACCGTAACCGACGATGGCCGCGGCATTCCGGTTGGCCTGCACCCCGATGAGCAGGTGCCGGTGGTCGTGCTCGCATTCAGCCGCCTGCATGCCGGCGGCAAGTTCGACAAGCGCTCCGGCAATTCGGCGTACGCATTCTCCGGCGGCCTGCACGGCGTCGGCGTGGCGGTGACGAACGCGCTGTCGACGCGCGTCGAGGTCGAGGTGCGCCGCGACGGCAAGGTGCACACGGTCAGCTTCGCCGAGGGCGGCGAGAAGGTGTCAAAGCTGGAAGCGACCGGCGACTGCGGCCGCCAGACCGGCACGCGCGTGCGCGTGTGGCCCGATCCGAAGTACTTTGATTCGCCCCGGGTGCCGCAGGCCGAACTGGAGCGCCTCTTGCGCTCCAAGGCCGTGCTGCTGCCGGGCGTCGCCGTCATGCTCGACGTCGAACAGGCCGACGGCAGCATGCTTTCGAAGACATGGCGCTACCCCGACGGGCTCGCAGGTTATCTGGCCGAACTCGCGGCCGGGCAGGAAGCGGTGGCACCGATCTACGCCGCCGAGCAGTACGCCAGTGGCGAGGATGAGAGTTTCGCGGAAGGCGAAGGCGCAGCCTGGGCGTTTGCCTGGTTCGCGGAGTCGTTGCCCTCCGAGTCCTACGTGAACCTGATCCCGACCGTCGCCGGCGGCACGCACGAGTCCGGTTTGCGCAGCGGCGTCTTCGAGGCGGTGAAGAGCTTCATCGAGCACCACGCGCTCTTGCCGCGCGGTGTCAAGCTGCAGCAGGAGGACGTGTGCAGTCGCATGGCCTTCGTGCTCTCGGCGCGCATTCTCGACCCGCAATTCCAGGGCCAGGTGAAAGAGAAGCTCAATTCGCGCGAAGCGGTGAAGCTCGTCGCCGGTGTCGTGCGCGATCCGCTCGAAATCTGGCTCAACGGCCACATCGAAGCCGGCAAGGCGATCGCCGAGTTGTCGATCAGGCAGGCCCTGGCGCGGCAGAAGAACGCGCAGAAGGTCGAGAAGAAGAAGCAGTCCGGTGTCGCCGTGCTGCCGGGCAAGCTCACCGATTGCGAGTCGACCGACATCGGTGAAAACGAACTCTTCCTGGTCGAGGGCGACTCTGCCGGCGGCTCGGCCAAGATGGCGCGCGACAAGGAAACGCAGGCCATCCTGCCGCTGCGCGGCAAGGTGCAGAACTCCTGGGAAATCGAGCCGAACCGCCTGTTCGCCAACGCCGAAATCCACGATATCGCCGTGGCTTTGGGCGTCGACCCGCATGGCCCGGACGACCAGCCCGATCTCGCCAACCTGCGCTACGGCAAGGTCGTCATCATGTCCGACGCCGACGTGGACGGCGCGCACATCCAGACGCTCCTGCTCACGCTCTTCTACCGCCACTTCCCGGCGCTGATCCGGCGCGGCCACGTCTTCATCGCCCAGCCGCCGCTCTACCGCGTCGACGTGCCGGCGCAGGGCAGGAAGAAGCCCGCGAAGCGTCTATATGCGCTCGACGAAGGCGAGCTGGAGGCGATCCGCGATCGCCTCGCCAAGGAAGGCCTCTCGTCCGACCGGATCGAGGTCGGCCGCTTCAAGGGCCTGGGCGAAATGAATCCCGAACAGTTGCGCGAAACCGCGATGGCGCCGGCCACGCGGCGCGTGCTGCCCGTCGTCGAGCGCGGCGACGAAGGTGCACGCGATGAAACGCTGAAGCTTTTCAACCTCCTGATGGGCAAGGGCGAAGCCGCCGGCCGCCGCGCCTGGATGGAAAGCAAGGGCCACCTTGCCGACGCCGACTTATGAACACCGAAGATCACGATACGCCCGACCTGTTCGACCAGCCGCCCCCCACGCACGGCGTACCACCGGGGCTGACTTTCGGCGACGATGGCAGTTCGCTGCCGCTGGACCGCTACGCCGAGGCAGCCTATCTCTCCTATGCGATGAGCGTCGTGCGCTCGCGCGCGCTGCCGCAGGTGGAGGACGGCCTGAAGCCCGTACAGCGCCGCATCCTCTACGCGATGAACGAGATGCGGCTCGCCGCTTCGGCCAAGCACGTGAAGAGCGCGCGCGTGGTCGGCGACGTCATCGGCAAATACCACCCGCACGGCGACACCAGCGTATATGACGCCATGGTGCGCGTCGCGCAGGATTTTTCGCTGCGCTATCCGCTGGTCGACGGCCAGGGCAACTTCGGCTCGCGCGACGGCGACGGCGCCGCGGCGATGCGCTACACCGAATGCCGGCTGACGCCGATCGCCGAGCTGCTGCTGGCCGAACTCGACCGCGGCACGGTG